>NZ_JBHFQG010000004.1:0-207960 GCF_041949975.1 Alteribacillus sp. JSM 102045
TTACCACTTCCTGCATTCAACGGAAGGATTTGGTGGTCTTTGATAACAAAAAATTTTTTAAAGAAACTTTTTTACCTTTTAACCACTGGTATATCAACCTTTCCGGAGGGAGTCTACGTGTATTTCAGCTGGAGTTAATTAAAAAATTTAGCCGACCCGACTTATGGGACAGCCCCAATCGAGTAGGAGGGGTGGTTAACCCCGTCCTCTCACACCACCGTACGTACGGTTCCGTATACGGTGGTTCAATAGTTTGAGTGTGCTTTCTCGAAAAGTCGGTTTAGATTTTTTAAACCGACTTTTTCGAGAATCTCATTTGAAATGGCTCTGTGTAGAACATAACTACATGCGATACGCCAGTACCCTTTCCGTGTGTTTGCCCACTCCCAAGCCTTTGGTTTAGGAACTTTAAGTTTTATCAGACTCTTTTGTCTTCACTTTCTTCCAGCATTTCCATATGATTTGCCTTATTCTGCGTCTGATCCATTGATCTGAAACCAAAGCTGCAGTCGGAAAATGTTGGATCAATAATCTTCTCTATGACTTGTAAGATCGCTTGTTGAACAAAGCGGTCCAGCACGGTTGGTACTCCAAGTTTGGCGTTTTGTTCCGTCTTGCTTCGGTATTTCCACACGTTTGACAGGTTGTGGCTTGTAAGAGCCCTGTTTTATTTGTTGGATAAGTTCTTTTTTGTGTAGCGTAAGGTAACCGAAAAGGTCATCCACTTTCATCTCATCCGACCCCAGCGGAGCCTTTATTGGCTTCTCACCTCCACTGTTTCCAGGATTACTATCGTTCAGCCCTTCATCCTTTTGGATTACTATGGCTTCTGCTGACTTCTTAACATTCATCACACCATCACTGGTATGATTGTTCCTGTGGGAAATTCCTTCCCTCTTGTCGGGAACCCTGTTAAGACCTCTCCGGTTAAGTCTAACCACTTTCCTCCCATGTAGGTGCTGGATTTACTGTAAGGGATTCGGGCAGTATTGGACTTTGTTTTGTACAGCAAACTCATCCGTCCCTATTCAGCCTTCTATCTAGTTCCTGTTCGTCACCTCAGGATTTTGCATCCGGCTTCCTTCAGATTCCACCTCACGATGGACACCCTTGCCTACCGCTAACAGTTCCTACTGCCAAGCCTGTAGTGGACTTGCACCACCTAGCTGTTAGACATGCCGGGCGCACTATAAAAAACGCCCCTTCTCCATGAAGGGGCGTGATTGACATACGCGGTTCCACCCTTGTTACAGGAAAGCCGTAATAAACCTTACCTGATCTCAAGGCCGGGATAACGACCGGCAGACGTCAGCGCTTAATGAAGAGGTTCTTTTCAATAGCATATATCTACGAACCTTTGTTCAGCGCTGCTGCTCCAAGGTGGTAAGAAACAAGCCCTTTACAGAAAGCTTTCAGCCGAGGCTTTCTTCTCTGTCCTAAAGGAGAAAATGTTCCCCATGTCCTTTTCTAAGCATATTTCATAACAATTAGTTCTTCTGTAGTCATTATAGAAAGAGTTTAAAGGAAAATCAACCTTTTTAGAAAAACTTGGCCTGCTGCCATACCATAAACTGAAACAATCGAAGAGAAGTAACTTAATGATAGGAAACATCAGTTACAGAATTGACCTCTTCTGTAAAATAAAAAACTGTTTCAAAAGCTGATAATAAACAAAGCTTTTGAAACAGCAGATTTTTTATTGAAGAATTTTAATGTTTATTTTCTTACGCCCCCACTGCAGAGCTTCACTGCGATCTGAGAAAAATACGTCAATTTTATCTCCCTTTACTGCACCGCCTGTATCACCTGCAACTGCAGTACCGTATCCTTCAACGTATACTTCTGTTCCAAGCGGTATAACATCCGGGTCCACCGCAATCACTTTTTTATCCGGATTTGATTTCAAATTAATACCTGTAGCAGTAACACCAGAACAGCCGCTGCAATTTGCTGTATATGCGGTAGATGAAAACGTCATTTCACGATCAGCTTTTTGTTCCGATTGCTGGTTTGTATTCTTTTCAGACGAACTAGAAGAAACAGAGGCACTTCCTGTCACAGTAAGTTCTTGATTGGGATGAATAGTATTGGATGATAGATTGTTCCAGCTCTTCAGTTCTGACACAGAAATATCGTGTTTTGTTGCTATCTTGTATAACGTATCCCCGCTTTTGACAGTATAGGCACTAGACGCACCGTCTGATTGAGACGAAGCAGAAGCAACAGCTTCACTTCCTGTAACATTCAGTTCCTGGTTCGGGTAAATAATATCAGATGATAAATTATTCCAGCTCTTCAGTTCTGATACAGAAGCATTATGGTTTAATGCGATCTGATATAATGTATCACCGCTTTTAACTGTATATGTACTAGAAGCATCAGCGTCCTCCATTGACACACCAACAAATAACGCAATAGCCATTGTAGTCGCTGTAACTAGTTTTTTCATAATAATTCACTCCCTTATATATCCAACAATAGTAAATTTATCATAGGTATATTACAAGAGTGTATCACCCCTTTTCCGTTTCTATTACACTGTCATTACCGCAGCGAAATATTTCATAGCACCAAGCAGTGTTACAATAAGAAAATAGATACGTACTTACTAACAACAGAAGAATTATTTTCTATATTAGATAAATAAATGGCTATAAACAGTCGAAGTTTCAAGGAGGCTGCCATGGAATATATTGCTGCAGGCACATCAACTAAAAAGAACAAAATCCGGAAGAATGGTGGGCTGGACTTCTGGCTATTACGAAAAAATGGTTTGAGGAAAACGACATTAACCCTGAGTCGGTAAAAGCTGTGACATTCAGCGGACAAATGGAAAATGTCATTTTAATTAGAGAAGGAGAAAACACAGAACGTGCTATTTTGTACTCAGATATGAGAGCAGAAAAAGAAGCAGCTTGGATCAGAGAACATATTCCTGATTTAAGAAAGATTACAGCTAATCGTACAGCTCCTTCGACACCTTTTGCGAAACTTCTATGGATGAAGAAAAAAGGAGAAAAACCGGCATCGGTATTTTCAGTGCAAAAGATTATCTTATTTATAAATTAACCGGCTCTCTTGTGACAGACTGTGTAACAGGAGCCACTACCGGCATGATGAACATTCAAAGCAGAAACTGGCATCCCGGCCTGCTAGAATCAATAGAATGTGCAGAATTTTCCCTTCCTGCCTTATTAGAGCCTAATGAACTGGCTGGATATATGAATGAAGAAAATAGCGGGTTTAAAGATCAGACTCCTGTACTTTGCGGAGCAGGAGATGCTGGGGCAAGTACGCTCGGAGCTAGAGCTGTTTGTGAAGGTGACAGTTATTTCTACATCGGTACTACCGGTTGGACCGCAGTACTAACGAAAAAGAATACACCATCAAGTCCTGGGGTTTTCACATTGGCTCATGTTATAAAGGGAATGAATATTTCGATTGCCCCGCTCTTAAATGTTGGAAATGTGTATGAATGGACAAAAAAGATTTTTTTAAATAATGGAAGTTATAAGGGAGTTTGAAAACATTCTTTGGAGCACTGCACCAGGCGCGAATGGTCTTCTTTTTCTTCCATACCTGAATGGCGACGCTTCCCTGTGCAGGACAGCAAAGCGAAAGGAATATTTTGGGGAATCGGACCTCACACGTCGCAAGCAGACTTTATGAGAGTTGCTGTGGAAGGAATTTTTTATTCCTTGCGTCAAATCGCCAAATCACTGTTATCTGACATGAAAGGCACTATTACCTTAATCGGCGGAGGTGCAAAAAACAGAACATGGTGCCAGATACTTGCTGATATTACCAATCAAATAGTGATGGTTCCGGAAAATAGTAAGTATTTACCAGCTGTCGGAATAGCCTCTACTGCTTTTTATTATCTTGGCTGGATTACGAAGGTTTTATCAATGACTATATCAACAGTGAAAAAGTTCATATGTACCTTCCGGATCAGAACAACCAAATTGTCTATAATGAAGGGGATAATCAATATTTAAAACTATATCCAAATAATAAAGAAATCCAATAGCAGCAGCTTCATTCGCAGGTTCTATTTAATAATAAGGGAAGGTGATAATATGGATGAGCTTTATTCCATTGAAGAAATTGATCAATTTATTCAAGACCATAAACTAAGTTTTATTTATGTTTTTGCAGCCCATTGAAGTGTTTGTCATGCTCTTCTTCCCCAGGTTGAGGAAGTTTTAAAAGAATTTCCGCGTATTCAAACAGCCAAGGTAGATGCTGAAAAAGTAACAGAAACAGCTGGATTCTTTTCGGTGTTTACTGTACCCTTTTTAATTATGTATGCCGACGGTAAGGAAATGTTTAGGGATGCTCGTTTTATACATATCAATGATTTCAGAGAAAAAGTGAACAAATTGCACCAAGGTTTGTTGGAAGATGATTATAACTAAGAACAAAAGCGCAAGCGCCCTGGTCAGCCTCGACAGGTAAATGTTTTCCAATCACTAAAGGCGCTCTTACTTCCACAGGATGTGGTGACTTCTGCGTTGCGAACACGATGTTCGCGATTCTAGTAAAAGTTCCTTAAACCGTCTTGGGCCTCCGAGAGGCTGGGCACTGAAGCTAGACGCGGATCAAACAATTTGGAGATAGTTATCCACAACTTGTAAAAACAAATTTCCTAAACAATGAAAAAAGCTCCAGCATAAGGAGCTCTCGTAATATACCTTTAATTGTTTTTGGAAGACCACAAAGGCCACTCGGTTATTGGATGTGAAATGAGTTTTTCTTGAAAAATCATTTCAAAGGTTTGTACGGTACCTTCCTCACCATCAGCATATACATGAAGTTCTTTAGGTGCCAGACTTACAGCGGGACTGACTGCCATATACTCAAACGGAAGGCTTTTTTCAAAAACCAGGGCCGGTTCTAAATGATGAAGTCTCGTCCATTGATCTACCGGCCTTAGTTTTTCATCAAGAAAAATGGGTTTTTCTTTTAATAAGACATGAAGGACGGAACATAACGACGATGTATGCTTTAAATAATGGCGGCAGGCCTCAATCATCGTTTGGTATTCCTGCTCCCACTTATATTCGTCAATCGCTGCAGAGGCCGCTTTCATGAGAAGCTGATGATAATTACCAAGACGAAATGTAAGCATGGGCGCCCATTCTATGTCCTCATTATTTTTTATTTCTTCTGTCCATTCATGATAAACAAAATGTTTTCGTTTTTGTAATAGATTCGTTTCTGGCACTTCCTCTCTTTCTCCTTCTAAAAGAGAATGAGCAATCTCTGTAATAGCCTGGGCTTCTTCTTTGTATAAAAAGGTCTGTTCGATATATTCTTTGACCCAATGCAGTTCTTTTTCTTCAATCATGTAATCACAGAGAGAGGACGCAAGGTAAGGTATCATGCTTTCCTGCCACTGGTCTTCGGTACCGTGAAAATCCCATAATATCCTTTCTTTATGTTTGTATACCTCACCTGCGTATATACCTTTACTCTCCCAATTCTGTTTTTCTTTATGGAACCAATCAAAAACAACTTCACTATCTGTTTCACACGCAAAACCAATTGAGAACAATCCTTCATTCCCCCCTGCACACAAGGCATCACATTTTTACACTGTTAAAACTACGGCATTCAATGTACAGGACGTACAATGCCGTCATTGCCACAGAACGTGGCGTTTTATACTATCTAATGAACAATATTAAAACGGAGATAGTATAAGTGCATCTACGCCTCTGCCACCTTGCCGGCGTGTCAATCCACAATATAAGAGTGCCCCCATTAGAATATTTAACGTTACAGCTTGTTTACTGTGAGGCTGATCCCTTTAGACCTTATTACTGCCACTATCTTCTGCTCTGTTTTTATACCTATGGAAAGAAAAAGAAAAACATGCCTAAAAACATTGCGAAATAGGAAAACCTTCCGGAATTTCTTCCGGAAGGCCAGGTTTACTTTATTTTTTGCTTGTGTTCGGCGTGTTTGATAAATGTATTTTCATCTTCAATTAATCCGCAGGCCCCGCACTGCACTTTAAGATTCGGACCATTGTATGCGATATGAAATACTTCCAACTCTTCATCTGTGTATTGTTGAACCACTTCTCCAGACTGCGGATCTAATTTAACAGGGGTTGCAACTTGTTCAATAATATTAAAACGTGACCGGTTTGTTTTACAATTGGGGCACAAGTATGCCTTTGTCAAAACAGCCACCTCCTTAATGACTATTTTGCCCAATTTTTTATTTATTTAATAAAAAAAACGTTTTAATTTAAAAATCATATTTTCTCGATTAATTCTGCATTACGAAATCTTTTTCAGCTGTAGACGTTCCGTCAAAGCGGCGCAGAATATTGTATTTGGTATCACGCTGCGCTGGTATTTTGCCGGCTTCACGAATAAGCTGCAATATTTGATTCGTGTTTACCTTGTATGTCGTTCCTGCAGCGGATACTACATTCTCTTCCATCATCGTGCTGCCAAAGTCGTTACAGCCAAACTCTAAAGAACGTTTACCAGTTTCCGGCCCCATCGTGACCCATGATGATTGGAAATTAGGTATATTATCTAAGAATAACCGGGAAATCGCAACGTTTCTTAAGTATCCCTCAGGCGAAATAATTTCACCTTTCATATTGGTATTATCTGGCTGAAATGTCCAGGAAATAAAGGCAAGAAAACAATTGCTTTCATCCTGTGCATCCCGTATTTTCTGCAAGTGAAGAGCCCGTTCTTCATTCGACTCGGTCAAGCCGATTACCATTGTGGCGGTTCCGTGCATGCCAACTTTTTTCGCTGTTTTCATACAATCGATCCATTGCTCTCCGGTACATTTTAAACGACTAACTTTTTTGCGGGTTTCTTCGGTAAGTATTTCTGCACCGCCGCCCGGAAGAGAATCCAATCCGGCTTCATGCAGCTGTCTTAACACTTCTTCCAATGAAAGTCCGGACACTTCTACCATCTTGTAAATTTCTGCCGGTGAGAAGGAGTGCATGGTAATGCCTGGAAAACGTTTTTTAATCTCGCGCAGTAAATCCGTATAGTAGCTGAAGGGCAGGTCAGGATTGGTTCCACCCTGCATAAGAATTTCTGTGCCATCGACATCAGCGGTTTCCTGGATTTTCTTAAAAATTTCTTCATCAGACAGAACATATCCTTCTTCAGAGCCCGGTCTTCTATAAAAGGCACAGAAGCGGCAGTACGTGTCACAGAAGTTGGTATAATTAACGTTTCGGCCAATGACAAAAGTTGTCACAGGATCGGGATGCCATTTTTTCATTACTTCATTAGCGGCTGCTCCCATTTTTTCTATTTCATCACTTTCATATAATCGAACAGCATCTTCCATTGTTAAACGCTCACCATTTAACGCACGGGTGAGAATTGGATCTATACTCATTACAAAACCCCCATTAATAAAGAGTGGGAACCCGTATAAGATTCATCCCGGCTTTTCCCAGGCTGTACCTTACACATATACTATAAAATCTGGAACTAAATTTATCCTATCATAATTTCCTAAGGTTTTCCCAGTATAAAGAGATGAAATTTACATTTCACGGCGGTTTTTGCCATCTATGAAAACAGGTATTGTCAGGTGTTTAATTCTTTCCATAATACGTTTAGCTTTTAACTGCTCTATACCGCCTTTTTGGGAATAGGACAAATGCGTTTCAAGTTCCTCATAATCATAATTCGACGTGTATAACGTAGGCAGCTTTTCCATAAGGCGGTATTGTAAAATAACTCCTAAAACATCATCACGCACCCACGCTGACGTCGTTTCTGCCCCTATATCATCTAAAATTAAAACTGATACATTCTTTACGTTATCTATTTTTTCCTGTACGGATCCATCAGAAAGAGCCTGTTTCATTTCCCTGAAAAAATCCGGAACGTACACCATCATAGTTTGAATATCTCGTTCTGCTAATTCATTGGCAATCGCGCCCATCATATAGGTTTTACCGACACCAAATTTTCCATAAAGATACAAACCATTTGCATCTTCTCCAGGCTGTGCCTGCAGAGCAAATTTCAAGCATTGATTACTAGCCGACAAACGGCTTGCATGATCCTGCTCGATATCATCAAATGTTGCTTCTAATATCTCTTTTGGTATATACATACTTCTAATAAGAGCTTGCTGTCTTCTTCGTTCATCGGCCTGTCTTTTTAAACGGCAAGGGTGGTACGTTACTAAAGGCTGGCCTTTTTCCGTTTTAAGATCCGGCTGGTACCCCTGCATCATATTAGGACACTCTGTAAGACCTGGACATACATCACAATTCTGCCTTTCTCTTTTGTACTCAAAAAGCTTCATCAAGTACGGTTCAAGCTCTTTTTGCGTCCATTCAGGATGTTCTTCGAAAAACTCTTTAATCCGCGGGTAGGAGAGCACTTCCTGCTTTAATTTGTCATACCTGTGCCGCCAATCTTTGTTCTTCATAAAACGTTCTAAAGACGACCGGATAGATTCCATGTTAGGTCACCTCATTTTTGCCGGCTGCTTTTGCGCAGTCTCAGCATTTCCTCAAACTGCTGTTTTTGTTCTTTAAGATTAGAGTTATTTGATTTCTCTTGTGCCGAATTCTCTTCCTGCTGTGTCCCGTTTTCAAGCCATTTCGGCAGTTTATCCTTTCGAACATACGGGCGGAAAGACCGCGCTTGTCCTGATGAATTGACTTCTGAACTCCCTCCACTCTGCCACTGTTTTCTTGCTTTGTATTCTTGTTTGGCTAAATTCATGGCCCCTTTCACGGTATGAATATGTTTCCTCGACCAGTGTCCGGCTATCTTTTGAACAAGATTTTGATTTAGTTTCATATTGTTTGTTTTTAACACGTAGTCTATTAATACATTCACTACACCAGGCTGCAGCTGGTAATCAAATAATAACGACTCCACCAGCTTCACATCCGAAAGCGGCACCTTCGCACCGTCCGATATACTTTCTAGAAAAGTTAATGGAGAAGTTTGTTCATAAAAAAGAATCATTTTCTCCTTTTCCGTAGTTGGTTCTTTTTCCAGCATCGTACGGTATTTGTTTGGCTGTGTTCGCAGACCAAGGGCCGGCGGTTCACTGCCATATTCAAAACGATACCAATCTTGTACTTTCTGACGCAGCTCTTCTTGATCTAGCTTGTCATCTTTAGAAAGAGATTGCTGCACGATTCTGCTCATTTCTAATGGGTCGAGCCTGTACACAAATGCCAGACGCCGAATAATTGTTTTCACCTGCTCGTTTAATACCTTATCCGCATGAATAAAAGCCGGAAGATCCGCTTTTAATAGATCGAAATCAAACACATGATCGTTGAAATGAACATCTTGCGAAGAATAATTTCCTTTAAAATCGTGGTGTTCTTCTAAAGATGAGCTGTGGTACTGCGGCTTTATTTCAGAATATTGTAAGGAAGAAAAGACATCATTAAATGAAGCGGTCACTTCGGTATAAGCTCGTTCATCAACTGCTTCAATTAAAAATCGGCTTCTCAGCTGTATATATCGATCTTTACCAAGCTTATTATACAAAAAAACACTCAGAACATCATTCTGAAAAAATTGGGCAGGAGTCATGGGAGGCTGTAATTCATAAATAAATAACGTTGATTTTTCTTCCTGCCGGCGAAAAGTCCGCAACAGCCCGATCCCTTCTAAAATACGCCTTGCTTCATATATATCATCGAGCGGGAGGTTCAGCATCGCCATCAGTTCATGATGAGTTGCTTCTCCGCTCCAAAAACAATCTTTTTCCAGCTTGCTCCACAACATATTATATAATGAAACAGCCAATGTACCAGTTAAAGGCTGATATAATAATTGCAGCGTCTTATATTCTCTATCTCCTAGCTGATCTGCTGTTCGAACCGAATAGCGGTCAACAGGTAATAGTTCAGTCCAGTGAATCATGGCGGCCTCCCCTCCTAACAGTGTAAAAAGCGTGGAAAAAAGAGCTTAGGTTCTTTTCCTTAAGCTCCTCTTACTTTTCTTCATTATCATTATTAATTAGGTCTTTTAATTCATTTATAAAAACATTTATGTCTTTAAATTGCCGATACACCGAAGCAAACCGAACGTAAGCTACGTCATCCACACCAGCAAGCCTCTCCATTACCATCTCACCAATGTCTTCACTTTTAATTTCTGATTTACCTTCGCTTCTCAGCTGCTGCTCAACGTCATTCACAATCTCTTCCAACGTCTCTAAGGCTACTGGTCTTTTTTCACAAGCTCGAATGAGACCGCGCAATATTTTTTCTTTGCTGAACTCTTCTCTCGTTCCTTCTTTCTTTACTACAATGAGTGGAATTTCTTCCACAATTTCAAAAGTAGTGAATCGATAGTGGCAGCTGTCACATTCACGTCGCCTTCGAATAGATTTTCCTTCATTGCTTGGTCTTGAATCCAATACCCTTGTGGCATGAGAGTGGCAAGCTGGGCAAAGCATATTTTTATCATCTCCACTAAAAACCGGCTTTTACAATAATTACTTCAGCATCCTTTGAACCGTACTCTTACCGTAATCTTCCAAGATACACGGATGTAGTGTTTTCAGTGTATACTTAGAATCCGGCTTTTTTACGCTCATTTTTATATCTACTATCATACCATTTCCGATAACACATTGGAAAGATACTTCCTAACCATAAAGTACATCAGCAAACAGCGAATGTCTAACACTGCAAATCATATATTATCAGCCAGGTGCTTGAATGAAAAAAGAAGCTGCCTTTATCAAGACAACTCCTTCAAAAACTTTCTGCATTATTTCATTATGCGCTTACCATTGATTTTTTGTATATTTGTTTGCCGACATAACGAACCAGATCTACAACTCGACAGGAGTATCCCCATTCGTTATCGTACCAGGCCAGGATTTTCGCCTGCCTGTCATTCATTACCATTGTCGATAATCCATCAATGATAGAGGAATGTTCGTTGCCATTAAAATCTACTGACACAAGCGGATCTTCTGTGTAAGCCAATATTCCTTCCAGGTCTGACTGAGCCGCTTGCTGAAAGGCACGGTTAATGCTTTCTTTTGTGACTTCTTTTTCCGTATCCACAACAAGGTCTACAAGTGACACATTAGGTGTCGGCACTCTTAACGCCATGCCGTTCATTTTTCCATTTAAATTTGGAAGGACTTTTGAAATAGCCTTCGCTGCTCCAGTAGATGTTGGAATGATTGACTGCCCGCATGCTCTTGCACGACGAAGATCCTTATGTGGATTATCTATATTTTTCTGGTCATTTGTATACGAATGGACGGTTGTCATCAAACCGCTTTCAATTCCAAACGAACGATCGAGAACTTTTACTACAGGTGCAAGACAATTTGTCGTACAGGATGCGTTTGATATAACATGATGTTCAGCTGGATTGTAATCATGTTCGTTGACTCCCATCACAATTGTCACATCTTCTTCTTTTCCTGGGGCTGTAATCACCACTTTTTTAGCTCCTGCTTCAATATGAAGAGATGCTTTCTCTTTTGTTTTAAATTTTCCGGTCGCCTCTATTACTACATCTATCCCTAATTCCTTCCAGGGAAGATTTTTTGGATCTCGGTCGCTTAAAAGATGTATTTTTTTTCCTTCAACATAAAGGGCATCATCTTTTCCTTCCACTTCTTTATCAAATACACCATGAATGGAATCATATTTTATTAGATGAGCTAGTGTTTCAGCAGGATAACTGGCATTTACTGCAACCACTTCCAATGAATTATCGGTTAGCGCTTTTCGGAAGACCATTCGGCCAATCCGTCCAAATCCGTTTATTGCTACCTTTGCTCTCATATAGAAAAGCCTCCCTGCAATTTATGATATACTAATTAATCCCTTTTATAAAATTAGTATATCACATTAAACCATTTTGGTACTATTCAATTTTGAATTTTTTTTAGAAAACCGCAAAAGCCCTCAAAAATAAGATGTCCTGATTTAAATAACGTTCGGCTAATATCGTCACCTCCTGTGACAACGCCGAACTACTCCCATCCTGGGAGCCCTCGCAGGTAAATGTTCTCCAGGCAATAAAGGCGCTTTTACTTCCACAGGATGTGGTGGCTTCTGCGTTGTGAACAGGACATTCACGCCTTTAGCAGAAGTTCCTTCCACATGGGCCTCCGCGAGGATGGGCGGTGAAGCTGGGCAACAAAGCGCCTAAAATTAAATGCTTTATTACCTTTTAAAAAAGCTCCGGCCGGTGAAATCCCCGAACCAGAGCATTCTATGTTTAAATTAATTTCCATTCTTTTAATATATTTTCAAGCTGAGCTAACGATTGCTGTCTTGATTGATTGTTATCAATCACAGCATCCGCATATGCTTTTTTTTCTTCTAACGGCATTTGAGAGGCTATGCGGTTTTTCGCATCTTCTTCTCCCGCTTGATCTCTTTCCATTAATCTGTTTTTCTGAACGGCAGCATCCACGTATACTAACAACACTTTGTCTACCATAAACTGTAGGTTGTTTTCAATTAATAATGGAAGATCAAACACAAGGTTTGAATAGCCTTCCTGTTCATATTGGTTTTTCTTTTCAAGCATGCGCTGCCTGATTGCCGGATGTATAATTTGATTTAAAGTTTGCCGCTTTATGGTATCTCCAAAAATAGCTCGTCCTAGTTTTTTTCGAGCAATCGTTCCATCCTTTTCCAGGATCTCTATTCCAAATTGTTCTACTACTTTTTCGTAAGCAGCTTCTCCCGGTTCTACTACTTCTCTGGCAATTTTATCTGCATCGATAACAGGTATTCCGTATTTCTCAAATTGGGCGGCTATTAAACTTTTTCCACTTGCAATCCCACCTGTTAAGCCAATGATCACAGCCAACCCCCTCCTCTCTTAAAACACGTGAAAAGGAAGAGTGTAAAGCACAAGTCCTCTTCCTTTTCTATTTAATGTAAATTCCATAATCCCAGGCAAATAAGAAGTACTCCTGGTAAAAATGATAATTTTTGCACTATTTCAAATGCTGCTAGTTTTTTTCCGCCTTTCATTCCAATTGTTAAAAAAACAGCACACATGAAGGCGACAGCTCCTGCTAGTATAAAAGGAGACAATCCCAGTAAAGATGCTCCAATGCCAGCACCAAAAGCATCTAATGACAGCGCTGCTCCTAAAAATGCAGCTTCTCTGGTGCTGATACTGCCAGAACGGTCCATATCTGCTTCGTCCGGCCGTTTAATAATACTTACTACTTGGGAAAGCATGCCTTTTTTCTTTTTATCTTCTTTCGATAGAGATGGGTAATCTCCCTCTATTGGAGAAGATTTATTATCCTTTATCACTTGACTCAGTGCCCATATACCGATAAGAATTAAAATACCGCCTCCCATTGCTTCTGTTATTGCTGATGGCACATACTTTGAAAGCAGCGTGGCTGCAGATCCTCCTATTAAAACGGAAAATCCAGAACAAAAGCCAATAAATAAAAGAGATTTTACTGGCAGCTCCAGACCGCGTAATCCATATGCCAAACCAGCTCCAAAACTATCTACACTTACTGCAAATGCCAACAAACTTAAAGAAATAAGCTCTGTCATAGGAGATGGGCTCCTCCCTGTCTGCGTCTATGACAGTATATGGAAAGAGCCCATTCGGTGTTACTTCCCTTTATGAATCTAAACAATTTGCTGGCACGAGGAGCAGTAATGCGTTCCCCTGCCGGCAACGACGGTTTTTAATATTTCACTGCCGCACACGGTACAAGCTTCCCCCTGGCGCCCGTATACATTTAATTCAAGCTGAAACATTCCCATCTCTCCATTTCCGTTTACGTAAGAGCGTACAGAACTTCCTCCTTTTTTTACAGCACTTTCGATCGTTTCCTCGACCTTTGCATGTAACTTCTTCATTTGGCTGTGTGATAATTCGGAAGCTTTTGCATCGGGACGTATTCCTGCTTTAAATAAAGCTTCATCAACATAAATATTTCCCAGCCCGGCCACCGCCCGCTGATCTAACAGAACCGTCTTTACGTCTCGGCTTGTTTTTTGGAATGTTTCTTTCAAATAATCAGAAGTAAACGCCGGGTCCTCAAAAGGTTCTGGGCCTAGCTGGCTTAACGGCAGGGCACTTATTTCTTCTCCTTTTGGAAATAAGTGCATCGTGCCAAATTTTCGTACATCCTTATATCTTAATTCTGTTCCATCTGAAAAGAAAAATCGGACGTGAGTATGTTTATCAGGATCTAAGCCATCTCCCATTTCATACTTTCCTTCCATCCGCAGATGGGAAACTAACACATAGTCATCAAGCTGAAAGGTTAAAAATTTTCCCCGGCGTCCGATGTGCTGAATTTCCTGCCCATGCAGAAGCAGACAAAATGCTTCCGTATCATCTGGCTTTTTTATTATTTTAGGCCAAGACACTTCCACTTGTTCTACTTTTTTTCCTCTAACCAGCTTTGATAATGTTTGTCTTACTGTCTCCACTTCCGGAAGTTCCGGCATTGTTTCTTTCTCTCCTTATTTTGCATCATACCAGGTCGATCCGTAAGAAACATCCGCTTTTAAAGGTACATCGAGCATCATTGTTTGTTCCATCACTTTAGGTACGAGCTTTTTCATTTTTTCTACTTCTTCTTCAGGCACTTCAAAAATTAATTCATCATGCACTTGAAGCAGCAAACGACTGCTTAAATTTTCTTTTTCTAACGTCTCACTTACATCGACCATTGCCTGTTTAATAATATCAGCCGCTGTTCCTTGAATGGGGGTGTTCATGGCTGTGCGTTCTGCAAACGAACGGCGGTTAAAGTTTCTGCTCGTAATTTCCGGCAGATAGCGGCGGCGATTTAATAATGTTGTCACGTAACCTTTTTCTCTGGCTTCTTCTTTGACATCATCCATATATTCTTTTACATTTGGATAGCTGTCGAGATACCGGTTAATAAATTCCTGTGCTTCTTTTCTAGTTATCCCAAGGCTTTGAGATAAGCCATAATCTGAAATACCATAAACGATTCCAAAGTTTACCGCTTTAGCACTTCGTCTCATGTTGGAAGTAACCTCTTCTTCTTTGACATGAAAGACATCCATTGCCGTCTTTGTGTGAACATCCATGTTTTTCTGAAATGCTTCAAGCAGCCCCTGATCACCGGCAATATGAGCTAACACACGAAGTTCAATCTGTGAATAATCTGCTGCTAAAATCGTCCAGCCTTCTTTTGAAGGTACAAACGCTTTTCGGATCCGGCGTCCTTCTTCAAGACGAATCGGGATGTTTTGCAGGTTCGGCTCGGTTGAACTAAGCCGGCCGGTCTGTGTTATCGCCTGATTAAATATCGTATGAATTTTGCTAGTTTCTGGATGTATTACTTTTAAAAGGCCTTCAATATAAGTAGACTTCAGTTTCGAAACCTGCCGGTATAATAAAAGCTTAGGAATGATTTCATGCTGGTCTTCGAGCTTTTCCAGCACATCTGCTGAAGTTGAATAGCCTGTTTTTGTTTTCTTAATCACAGGAAGGTTCAACTTTTCAAACAGTACCGGACCCAGCTGCTTGGGAGAATTTATATTAAATTCCGTACCTGCAAGCTTGTGAATTTCTTTTTCTAGTTCATGAAGTTTGACATCCAGCTCTTCTCCCATTTTTTCAAGCTGTGTTTTATCTACTTGAACACCAGTTGTTTCCATCTTGCCTAGAATTATAGAAAGCGGCATTTCCAACTTTGTAAAAAGATCATACTGTTCATTTTTCTTTAACTCTTCTTCTAATATGCTTTTCAAAGAAAAGATGGCCTCTCCTTTTCGAACCAGGTGATCAGCCAGAGAACCTTCATCCGGGAGAGCTCGTTTTGCACCTTTTCCGTAGACTGCGTCATCCGTATTAACAATATGTTTGTTTTTCCTTACTGCAATATCTGCGATACTGTGAGAAGAGACCGATGGATCAATTAGGTATGAAGCAATCAACATATCATGCGTCACACCGGCAAGCGTAATGCCTTTCCACCCTAAAGCCACTAGGCCGCGCTTCGTATCAAACATATATTTCTCTTTAGAGTCGTCTGCTGCCCATTCTCGAAAAGTTTCTGACGAAATGGCCGTATCAAGCGGTATAAAATACCGGCCCATCTTATTAACGACCGCAATCCCCCAAATATCAGCATGGTGGTAGTTTTCACTTGGCACTTCTACCACTAGAGCAGAAGGACTGGCAAGTATCTCTTTTGAGATGGTTTCAACCTTTTCGTAGGCAATATCCTCTAGCTCTTGTTTTTCTTCTTCTACATCGTCAAATTTACTAAGAAGGGATTGAAATTCCAGTTCTTTAAACAGATCTGTTACAGCCTTTGTATCCAACTCTTTTCGCTTTAACGCATCGAGTTTTATTTCTAAAGGAACTTCTCTAAAAATCACGGCTAATTCCTTACTCATTAGAGCTTGCTCTTTATTCTCTTCTAGTCTTTCTTTCATTTTTTTCCCTGAAATGTCATCAATAGATTTCAATACTTCTTCTACCGATCCATGCTGTTTTAACAATTTTAATGCAGTTTTTTCACCAACGCCTGGTACCCCAGGAATGTTATCAGAGCTGTCTCCCATGAGTCCTTTCATATCTACTATCTGTTCCGGTTTAATTCCATACCGATCATGAATTGCTTGTATGTCATATGTTTCTACATTAGTGATCCCTTTTTTTGTAAGAGTAACGTATGTTTTGTCCGAGACGAGCTGCAGTAAATCTTTATCACCAGAATAAACCCTGACATCCCAGCCTTTTTGTTCTTCTGCCTGCTTTGACAACGTACCAATAATATCATCTGCTTCATAATTTTCGAATTCTGTATGAGAAATGTTAAACGCATCTAGCATTTCCCTAATTAAAGGCAGCTGTTCAGAAAGTTCTGAAGGAGTTTTTTGCCGTCCAGATTTATATTCATCATAGGTATTGTGGCGAAACGTGGTTTTGCCTGCGTCAAACGCCACAAGTAAATGACTTGGATCTTCTTCTTCGAGCACTTTTAATAACATGGTTGTAAACCCGTAGACGGCGTTTGTATAAACACCTTTGTCGTTATTTAGCAGCGGAAGTGCAAAAAAGGCCCGATACGCAATACTATTTCCGTCAATTAAAACAAGCTTGCTCAATGAGAAAGCTCCTCTCTATCTAAAATGGTTCGTAACACGTTTAATCCTAATACATTTTACCACACCAGGTTTTTTTACTTCCACAGCAGCAGACCGCTTCTGTGGGTCTTACCGTCAGTCTGTACAGCGAAAAATTTTCAAAAACTTACCAAAGAATGTTTTCCTATTAACTAAGTGCTTCTCCTCGTTGACGCTTGGTCCAAGATAACACCGTCACCTTTTTCCAGCTCTGTTTAAGACAAAAAGCAGCCCTTAAAATGAAGGACTGCTAGTGTCATTTTAGTCTACATATCCCATTAATATACGAGCATATGGTGAATCAGATGGAAGAACAATCACCGTTTCATCATCAATAGTCGTTTCATAGGTTTGCAGCGTTTTGTACATTTCATAGAATTCCGGGTCTTGGCTGAAAGCACTGTTGTATATTTCAGCAGCTTCTCCTTCGCCTTCCCCGATAATTTCTTCGGCATCTGCTTCAGCCGCAGAAACCATTTCTGTTACTTCCTTGTCCGTATTAGCACGAATACGGTTTGCTTCAGCATCCCCCTCTGACAAGTACTCTTGAGCTGTCGATTCCCTCTCTGAGATCATGCGCTGATAAACAGCTTTTTCATTATCCTCTGGGAGATCCGTTCTTTTCATGCGCACATCCGTTAATACTATCCCATAGTTTCCTCCTTCAAGCAGTTCATTCACGCGGCTGCTCACCATTTCATTAACATCGCCTCTCGCCGAATCATCTTCATTAATAATTTCTTCAAAGTTCAACCGGCCAAGCTCAGAACGAATGACAGAATTAATATAATTTGCCATAATTGACTCTGCATTTTCAATCGTCCGTGCATTCGCTATCATCGCTTGCGGGCTTTCTACTCTCCAGACTGCATAGTTATCAACGAGGACTCTTTTTTTGTCAAGCGTATTAATTTCAGCAGAAGTAATATCATAGTTCATTTGATATTTTGGCAGCGATGCTACTTGCTGTATAAAAGGTATCTTGGCACTTAACCCTGGCTGTTCTTCTATCCGCACAACTTCCCCAAACTGAGTAACCACTTTGTATTCTCCTTGCTCTACTATGAAGATGTTCATTATTCCAACAACAAGCAGAAACAGCAGTACTACAATAATGATGGCTGTTCGAATCCACCTTGTCCAGGAGCCGCCGGATTGTTTTTCACTCATATCAAATACGTTATTATCATCTGCCATCCGAATCGCCTCCTTGATCGGTTTTTTCTTCTCCAGCTCCGCTGTCCTGGCTGCTTTCGTTTGCTGCAGCTGCTTCTTCACTGTTTTTATCTAACGGGCGAATTGGCAAGTAATTTACAGTATCCTGCTGGCTGTCAATGATATACAGTTCAGAGTTTGGCAGGACATCTTCTAATGTTTCTAAAACGAGCCGTTGTCTTGTAACCTCTGGATCGTTCATATACTCATCATATAATGCATTAAAACGAGAAGTTTCCCCGCGAGCTTGTTCAATTCTTTCCGCTCTTCTTCCTTCGGCTCTAGAAATGATTGCGTCTTTTTCCCCTTCTGCTTCGTTCATTTCCTGGTTGCGGTACCTATTAGCTTCATTAATTTTTGTAAGCCGTTCTTCCCTGGCATCTGTAACAGCTGTAAAGGCCTGGCGCACCTCTTCAGTAGGCAATTCTACATCTTGCAGCTTAACGTCTAACACAGTGATCCCAATTCCATATCTTTCAATTAATTCAGTTAGAGATTCCAATACAGTTCCTTCAATTTCTGCTCTTTGATCAGTAAGAACATCATCTACCTCTGAACTTCCTATAACACCGCGGAGAGAAGCAGAGGATGCCTGGTATAATATGTTCTCTGGATCATTTGCATTAAATAAGTATTCTTCCGGATCTGTAATTCGCCACTGAACGACGAGGTCAACAAATAGTATGTTTTCATCACCTGTAATCATCTTCGCTTCATCATTATAATCCGTCACTTCGCCGTCATCCGACGCTTCATAGCCAACTCTTAAACTATTGGTAGAAACAGGCAGAATCTCAGCTTTTTGAATAGGCCATGGCAGTTTAAATTTCAGGCCGGGTTCTGTCACTGTTTCATCTACTCTTCCAAATGTAATGAGAGCAGCTTGTTCCGATTCATCTACTGTATACCAGCCTGTAAATAAAAATAGGGCTAAAATTACAATACCTAATAATGAAAAAAAGCCCAATATAACTTGTTTTATGTTTAACAAATGCTGTTCCCCCTTCTATCTTCCTATCTATCTCTTACGAACCAACCCCCAGGCAAGTTTCATATAAATCGAAAGATTGTACTAATTTCCTTGTTACTCCATTTATTTAAACTTTCGATGCAGAAAGCACCTTTTTTATTATATTATAAATGAAGCGACTTTCCAGCCCTTATTGGAAAAAGTTTCGTATAATCTGCATAAAAAACCTGACTTTTCGCCAATTACTCAAGTCATATAAGAATAATACAGCTTCAATTCCCTTGCGTATATGAAAAACTCAGCTGTCTCTCACTTAACTAACGTTAAAAAGACGAAAGCCAAGGGGAGGCTTTCGTCTTTCAAAGGGGATGTTTCAACCTGTCAGCTAGATCTGAAGGGATGAATGAAAGATCTGCATAACAGATAAATGAAACCGTTCCCTTTAAATGATAGTACTAGAAAGTAAATGTGCCGTTTAGTTCGTGTTAAGGTTTTGTAAAGTTTGGTTTATTTTGTAAGACTTTTGGTTTTCGGGAAATGGACAATAAAGGTGGTTCCTTTATCATTTTCACTTTCCACATCAATGGTACCGTGATGGGCTTCTACTAAGTGTTTTACAATAGCGAGCCCAAGACCGGTGCCGCCTGAATTTCTGCTTCTGTCCTTATTAACCCGGTAAAAACGTTCAAAAATGCGTGGTAATTCTTCCTCACTAATACCAATACCCGTGTCTTGAACAAACACTGTAACAAATCCTTTTTCTTCTTTTACTTTAATGCTAATGTGTCCTCCTTCTGGTGTGTAGACAATAGCATTTGTGAGAAGGTTAATGACAATTTGTTTAAACCGTGACGTATCTCCAACCATTGTTACATTTTCGGGTACATCAACCAAAAGCTCAAGCTCTTTTTTATCGGCTTTTGGCTGTAACAATTCGACAACCTCTCCAACCGCTTTGGTCACATTGACATTTTGCCAGTTTAATTGAAAATATTCTTTTTCGATTTTAGAAAGCTCTAATAAGTCACTGATAAGATTTTGAAGACGGTCGCTTTCTTTCCAGATTATATCTAAAAACTGTTTCCTTGCTTTCTCATCTTCCATCGCTCCGTCAAGAAGGGTTTCAGTAAATCCTTTTAACGAAGTGACAGGAGTTTTTAATTCATGAGACACATTGGCCACGAAATCTTTTCGAATCTGCTCAAGTTTTTTCAATTCTGTTATATCGTGCAGAACGAGAACAATGCCGCGCAGCTTGTCTCTTTCCCCAACAATTGGCGCGCCAAATACGTCATAATGATGGACGGTCAAACGAGTATTAATTTGTATCTGGCTTTGGACTTTTGATTCTGTTAAAAATATTTGCTGAATTAATTGTATAAGCGTTTTGTCTTCAATAACCTGATGATACAATTGCTGCAGCCATTGATCCGTATCGGCTTCGAATATATCTTTACAATACTGATTGATTAAAGCTATGTCTCCACGGTCATTAATAAATATTAGTCCGCTGCCCATATGGTCGATCAGCGCTTCCAGCCTTTCTTGCTGAGTCTTATAACGTCTTGTGATTTGATCTAAATTATAAGCGAGGATATTAATCGAGCGTGTCAGCTGACCGACCTCATCTTTACTTCCTTCATAGGTTCTAGCTTTAAAGTTTCCTTTTGCTAATTGGTTAGCTACTTCGGTTACTTGGCCGATTGGGCGGGTAAGCTGGTTTGCAATACGGTAACTTATCGTCATTATAATAATAAAAGCTAGCGAAAAACTTACAGCTAGAAAAACCCATATTTGCTGGTTCACTTCATGCACACGTTCTACTGGCATAGCTAAGCGTACATACCCGTCTTGCTCATTTTCAGTTTGAAACGGATACGCATAATAAAGGAGTTCTTCCTCTGCAACTGAGCTATAACGTATTGTTGTACCGCCGTCTTCATCAGCGTCTTGAATTTCAGGAACTTCTTCATTGCGTTCGACCGCTTCGAAGTTCTCTGCTGTTTCAGCAGCAACGTCTCCATTATCTTTTATTATAGTAATCCTCACATCGAGCCTGCGGCTTAACTCTTCTGCATACTGCTGCCATTCGGATTCGGCTATGTCTTCTATGGATAAAGCTGCAAGAGAAGCTTCTTTTCCAAGCCTTTCTTCTAATTGGTCAATATAAAAACCTTTCAGCAGCTGGCCGACAAGCATTCCTAAAGCCGCTAAAACAAACAATATAGTAATCATTAATCCAAAAAGAAGTCTTGTACGAAATTTCATCATGCAGACGGTGGCTCCTCAAATTTATAGCCGAGTCCTCTCACTGTCTTAATGTAGACTGGTTTTTTCGTATTGGGCTCAATTTTTTCACGCAAATGACTAATATGTACATCCACAATTCTTGTATCCCCTACAAACTCATAATTCCATACAGCATTCAGGAGCTGATCTCTTGTCATGACTCGTCCTTTATTATTAGCTAAATATAATAGCAATTCAAATTCTTTGGGAGTGAGTTCTAAGGGATCTTCTTTTACGTATACTTCATAGTTTTCCGGAAATATCGTTAGATGACCAATAACCATTTTTTTATCAATTTGTCGATCTGCTTTTAGTTCCGGTGCGTAATCCACCCGTCTTAATATAGCTTTTACTCTTGCTACGAGCTCTCTTGGACTAAATGGTTTCGTCATATAATCATCTGCACCAAGTTCAAGGCCGAGAACTTTGTCAAATTCATCATCTTTTGCTGTCAGCATTAAGATAGGGACATTCATTTTCTCCTGCCGGATTTGTCTACAAACCTCGAGTCCGTCAATTTCAGGCAGCATTAAGTCAAGCACTATCAGGTCGTAAGCAGTATTTTTCACTTTTTCCATTGCTTTTTTTCCTTCCATGGCCGTGTCAACCTGGAATCCGGATTGTTCTAGATTGTAGGAAATTAAAGTGGTAATAGATTCTTCATCATCTACAACAAGCAATCTTTGCGGCATATTTTTTCCTCCATCTGCCCCGGCACCCCTTTTGCCAGCAGCTTAATTAATCCGGTATCATTATTATCCCCTTTTGCTCTTATCATACTATAACCTCCCGTATACACTCAAACGAATGTTTCTTTTAGTGATAAAGACCCTGTTAGATCATGTACTATATAACTTGTTATTTATTTCGTTTACCTAATTAATAGGAAATAGTTACTGTTATAATCAAACTTTCTACTCAAGGATATTTGTCGTATTGGATAGTATTTTTTGTATAATAGTTTATTTTTCAAAATTTTGGAAAAGGAGTGAAATGTGATGTTTATTACTAGAAGAAGACAGCGAAGCAAAATAACTGCTGCTTTTCTCATCTTTGTTTTTTTAGCATCAGTGATCTTTAACGGAGCTGGTGCTAAAGAAATGAAAGATGAGGAAAAACTTGCGGCTCTTGTCGGTGATCATAATCTTACAAGTAATCAAAGGGAAACGGTACTTGTAGAATTAACGGAGCCTGGTTATATTGAAGGAAAACAACAAGGACAGACAATTTCAAAAAAGAACTTACAGACCGCACGGAGCGAAGTAAAAGATAAAATAAAGAATAAAATTAACTCCCCAACAATCAAAAGAGAATACGACCATGTATTTTCTGGATTTTCATTAGAATTGAAAGGAAACGATATTCCTGACCTATTAACAGTGGAAGGAGTTAAGGCAGTATATCCGTCGGTAGAATATGAAGTGGATGTACAAGCACCTCTATCCATACTTAAACAAAAAGAATTTCATCCGCAAATGAATGATAGTGCACCATACGTAGGAGCACCTGAAGCATGGGAGCAAGGATTAACCGGACAAGGAATTACTGTTGCTGTCATTGATACTGGCGTAGATTATACCCATCCTGATTTAGAGCATGCTTTCGGAGATTACAAAGGATATGACTTTGTGGATGATGACGGTGATCCTCAAGAAACACCGCCGGGTGAGGAAGAAGATGTAGAAACAAACCATGGAACTCATGTTGCTGGCACGATTGCTGCTAATGGAAAGATGAAAGGAATTGCACCTGATGCAAACCTGCTTGGTTACAGAGTGCTGGGTCCCGGTGGAAGCGGAACGACAGAAGATGTCATAGCAGGGATTGAACAAGCTGTTGAAGACGGTGCTGATGTTATGAACCTATCGCTCGGAAACATCCTAAATGATGCGGATTATGCCACAAGTATTGCTTTAGATTGGGCGATGGCAGAAGGAGTTGCAGCTGTTACCTCTAATGGTAATGCCGGGGATGCAAACTGGACCGTAGGCTCACCCGGAACCTCGCGTGACGCGATTTCGGTCGGAGCTTCCCAGCTGCCTTATAACTTGTTTGAAACCGAGCTTCTTTTAGATTCAACATCGTTTTCAAGTGCAGAGGTAATGGGTTTTCCAGCAGAAGAGGATTTATTAGCACTCCAAGATGAGTCAAGAGAACTGGTATTCGCAGGTCTTGGAAGTAAAGAAGAATTTGAAGCTATTCATGCGGAAGGGAAAATCGCTCTAATGGTACGCGGCGAACTTGCCTTTGTAGACAAAGCTGCCAATGCAAAAGAAGCCGGGGCTGACGGGGCAATCATTTATAATAACGAAAGCGGCCCAATTCCTTTCTATATTCCAGGAATGGAAGTACCGACATGGAAGCTGGATGATGAAGATGGACAGAAATTGGCTGAAGCTGTTCGTTCAGGGAACACGGACCTTTCCATTACGTTAGAACCTGCAGGAGAAATAGGAGAAACCATTGCTGATTTTTCTTCAAGAGGACCTGCTTTCGGCACGTGGATGATTAAACCTGATGTAAGTGCTCCTGGTGTTGATATAACTAGTACGGTACCTACTCATGATGAAGAAGACCCGCACGGTTATGCTTCTATGCAAGGTACGAGCATGGCAGCTCCACATGCTGCAGGTGCAGCTGCTCTCATCCTTCAAAAGAATCCTGATTGGATGGTTGAAGACGTGAAAGGCACACTTATGAATACAGCGGAATCATTAACAGATCCTGAGGGCGAGGTCTATCCTCATAATACTCAAGGGTCAGGTAGTATTCGGATTTCCGAAGCATTAAATCAAACAACCATTGCTGTACCTGGAAGCCATTCTTTCGGAACCTTCTTAAAAGACAAAGGAAAACAAAGCGAACGTCAGCACATTACTGTAAAAAATAATTCTAATACAACAAAAGATTATAACGTAGATGTCTCTTTTAAAGGTGATCAAAAAGGTATTTCTGTATCTACTTCCAACAATACAAAAATAGCTGCCGGAAATTCAAAAAAAATTAACTTAAATGTAAAAGTTGATGCTGCTAAGCTAGAGGAAGGGCATCATGAAGGCTTGATCAGCCTTTCTCATGCAGATGAAACGATTGAAATTCCTACCATTTTCTTTGTAAAAGAGCCTGATTATCCTAGAGTAACACATTTTTCTTTTCAACAAGAGGAAGACGGATCCTTCCAGATGGAAATGTATACACCAGGTGGGGCAGATACAGCTGAAATTGCTCTTTATAAAGGAGACGAATTGGAATATCAAGGTATAGCAGCAGAAGGATCCAATTTAGAGCCGGGTTATAATACTTTAACGTGGAACGGTCTTCTAAACAACGAGAAGCTTAATCCCGGCACGTATCACTTATTCGCTTTTGCCCAAAAAAACAATCAAGTGGATTATGTATACGGCGGCGAATTCACAATCGAAGAGTGAACAACTATTCACCTATAAAGTTTTGTACTTTTTTAACACTATAAAGAAGAACAAAAGCGCAAGCGCCCTGATCAGCCTCGACAGGTAAATGTTCTTCAGTCATGAAAGACGCTCTTACTTCCACAAGGATGTGGTGACTTCTGCGTTTCACTTTCGTCGCCAAAAACGCCACGTCCTGTGGCATTGGCGACATCAGTACGTCCTGTGCGTCTTTAGCAGAAGGGTCCTAAAGGATGTTCGACTAAGAACGTCACGTCCTGTGCCAACGTCGAACTGGCTTGCACAGGATGTGCTGACTTTTGCGTTGCGAAAACGATGTTCGCGATTCTAGCAAAAGTTCCTTAAACCGTCTTGGGCCTCCGAGAGGCTGGGCGCTGAAGCTAGACGCGGATCAAACAATATGGAGATAGTTATCCACAACTTGTAAAAACATAATTTCCTAAACAAAAAATAAAAGTCAGCTGCTGTTAACAGAGCTGACTTCTTTTTATTATTCTTTTGGAAGAGCCTCCATTACACTGCGAACGGACTCTACTGATTTAGCAAACTGGGATTTTTCTTCGTCTGTTAAATCCAGTTCAATAACTTTCTCTATACCGTCACCGCCAAGTACTGTAGGTACTCCAACGTACAGGTCTTCGTATCCGTATTCTCCTTCGAGGTAAGCAATGGTTGGAAGAACGCGCTTTTTATCTTTCAAAATGGCTTCTACCATCTGGGTAAGGGAAGCAGCTGGTGCATAGTAAGCACTTCCGTTGCCCAGTAAACCGACGATTTCTCCGCCGCCTTTTCTAGTACGTTCCACAATAGAATCAATACGGTCTTGAGAAATCAGTTTTGTTAATGGTACGCCGCCTGCATTGGAATAACGGATAAGCGGTACCATATCATCTCCATGTCCGCCAAGTACAAACCCTTGAATATCTTCAACTGAAAGACCCAGCTCTTGAGCAACAAACGTACGGAAACGTGCGGTATCAAGTACCCCGGATTGACCGATGACCCGGTTTTTAGGCAAACCGGATTCTTTATAAACTGTATACGTCATTGCATCAGCAGGGTTAGTAAGAACAATGATATAACAATCCGGGCTATGTTTTACAATTTCTTTTGTTACTGACTTCATTATTTTAGCATTTGTGTTTACGAGATCATCTCGGCTCATCCCAGGCTTTCTTGCAATCCCAGCTGTAATAACAACAACATCAGAACCAGCTGTATCTTCGTAATTAGAAGTCCCTGTAACATTAACATCGGCGCCTTCTACCGGTGTAGCTTCGAGCATATCCAGCGCTTTCCCTTTGGTCGGATCTTCCATATCAGGAATATCAACTAAAACGACATCACCAAGCTCTTTTTGTGCGGTCATTAATGCTGTCGTAGCGCCGGTAAAACCGGCACCGATGACAGATATTTTTCTACGTTTAATTGCCATTAATATTGAACCTCCTCCTCCTCTGCTTGGTTACATATTTTTGATAAGCTCATCGCCAAATTCGGAACATTTAACTTCTGTAGCTCCATCCATCAAACGAGCAAAGTCATAAGTTACTACTTTGCTGCCGATCGTTTTGTCCATAGATTGAAGAACAAGTTCAGCTGCTTCATTCCAGCCAAGATGACGAAGCATTAATTCTCCAGAGAGAATAACAGAGGAAGGATTCACTTTATCTAACCCAGCGTACTTCGGAGCAGTACCATGAGTTGCTTCAAAAATAGCGTGTCCGGACTCATAGTTGATGTTTGCCCCTGGTGCAATCCCGATACCGCCAACTTGAGCTGCAAGCGCATCCGAAACATAGTCGCCGTTCAGGTTCATTGTAGCTACTACATCAAACTCTTTTGGACGAGTCAAAATTTGCTGCAAGAAAATGTCTGCAATAGCATCTTTAATGATAATCTTGCCTTCATCTTCTGCTTTCTGCTGTGCTGCATTCGCTGCATCTTTGCCTTCTTTTTCTACAATTTCATCGTATTGGTTCCATGTAAATACTTTATCTCCGTATTCACGCTCTGCTAATTCATAGCCCCAAGCTTTAAAAGCACCTTCTGTAAATTTCATGATATTTCCTTTGTGAACCAAGGTTACACTTTTACGACCTTCTTGCAATGCGTATTCAATGGCAGCACGTACGAGACGTTCTGTACCTTGTTTCGAAACAGGTTTAATTCCGATACCCGATGTTTCAGGGAAACGGATATTTGTTGCTCCCATTTCATTTTGAAGGAAATCAATCACTTTTTTAACATCGTCTGTACCTTCTTTGTATTCAATTCCTGCATAGATGTCTTCTGTGTTTTCACGGAAAATAGCCATGTTCACATCTTCCGGACGTTTAACCGGGGAAGGTACGCCTGTGAAGTGACGAACCGGGCGAAGACAAGTAAACAAGTCAAGCTTTTGGCGCAGCGCCACGTTTAAAGAACGAATACCTCCGCCGATTGGAGTAGTCAAAGGCCCTTTAATGGCGATTAAATATTCGCGGATTGTTTCTAGAGATTCATCAGGTAGCCACTCACCTGTGTTATTGTAAGCTTTCTCCCCTACAAGGATTTCCTTCCAATGAATTTTCTTTTTTCCATTATATGCTTTTTCAACAGCTGCATCTAATACTTTGTTGGCTGCAGCCCAAATGTCCGGTCCAATTCCATCACCTTCAATATAAGGAATCACTGGTTCATCTGGTACGTTTAATACTCCATTGCTTGTTGTAATCTTTTCTCCGTTAGCCATTACTAAAAACCTCCTGCTAAGTGATATTTACAAAAGCTCTGCTTAACGTCGGCTTAATTGATGTAAAGCCTGTGTTTTTTGTTATGTCATATACAATTATTACCTACTGCTGGATTTATCTTTCATCCACAGGGATATACTTTTGTTTATCCGGGCCAACGTATTCTGCACGAGGACGAATCAAGCGGTTGTCACTATACTGTTCAAGTATATGAGCAAGCCATCCAGACACTCGGCTGGTAGCGAAAATTGGGGTGAATAGATCATGATCTATTCCAAGACTGTGATAGACAGAAGCAGAATAAAAATCTACGTTTGGAAGCAGACCTTTTTCGCCAACAACCATTTCTTCTATTTTCACAGACATATCATACCACTTTGATTCCCCGGTTATTTTCGTAAGCTTCTCCGACATATCGCGCAAATGTTTTGCCCGCGGATCCCCTTGTTTGTATACCCGGTGGCCGAATCCCATAATCTTCTCTTTATTATCAAGAGCTTTGCGAATGTATGGCTCTACATTCTCAACTTCTCCTATTTCAGATAGAGTAGCCATAACTCTTTCATTAGCACCGCCATGTAAAGGACCTTTTAAAGCTCCAATTGCAGCAGTGATACCAGAATAGATGTCAGAAAGAGTTGCTACACAGACGCGTGCGGTAAAAGTTGAAGCGTTAAGCTCATGGTCTGCGTGAAGAACGAGAGCTTTATTAAAAGCTGTTTCTGACGTTTCATCCGGCTCTTCACCATTTAGCATATACAAAAAGTTTGCTGCAAAACTTAAATCTTTTTTAGGAGCTACCGGTTCTTTGCCTTCACGAATACGGCTGAATCCCGTAACAATCGCAGGGATTTTAGCTTGCAATCGGACAGCTTTTTGTTTGTTCGCCTCTTCGTTCATCTCATCAGCATGTTCATCATACAATGCCAATTGTGACACAGCAGTCCGCAGTGCTGCCATAGGATGCACCTTTTCAACAGGATACGCTTTCATGTAATCAAAAATTTCTTTCGGCACTTCCATGTTTGCTGCTAAGTCTTTTGTCAATTCATCAAGTTCACTTCTTTTTGGAAGACGGCCGTTCCAAAGTAAATAAATAACTTCTTCAAAAGATGCGTTCTCGGCCAGATCATCGATGTTATAGCCTTGATACGTTAAGACGTCATCAATGATGGAACTGACACTAGAGGACGTTGCCACTACACCTTCAAGACCACGAGTTGTGCTCATACCAACCTCTCCTTTTACCAGAAAATGTGATTTTCTAATCATCCGAAAATCGAAAATGCTTACATTTCCGCGTCAAAACAGTCCATAATTCCATATGCATTTATAAGTAGAATGCTCAGTCTGTTGCAAGCATACGGAACCGCATACTTAAAACGGATTGTCTCTTTTTTAACAGTACTGTTCCATACGCGTTTCTTCCGTAAGCTATGTAGGAAGGAATTTTGAAGCCCTTTTCATTATAAACACTTTTTACACTTTTGTGAACTTAGAACTTGATATTTAGCTTTTTCACAAAAATTATATTACTTCTATTATTCAGATAAAATTATGAAGGCTGGAGGATTTCATCCCTCAGCCGCCGGCGGAAGAAAACATCTCCGCTGCTTTCATTGCCGCATAAGCAATACCGGCTCCAATTAAAGGGCCTACCGCTACACCATTAAAAAGAGCTACTGCAAGAATGGTCCCAATAACAAGGGCAGCAGTAATATGCGGATCATTTTGAAGCAGCACTACTCCGCCTTTTGCAATCAGAGCCACAAATATCCCGGAAGCAAGAGCAATCCAGGCATAATAGGATTTGACTGCTTCTCCAAGTTGTTTAAAACCAATCTCTCCTGTTACAATTGGCACTAAAACAGAAATAGTAAGAATCGTGACGGCAATAGGTATTCCTTTCATCTGCATAAACGGAAATACTTTGTCGCCAAGTCCCACCCATTTTATGAATAATAGAATGAGAACAGCGATTACCAAGGACTGGTTTTTGCCCAGGACTCCGATCGCAAGCAAAATGAGCATAAAAATCGATGCCTGCGATATCAAATTAGTCCATCCTTCCACATAGTCTTCGTATACATCCTATCATAAATAAACACAATCTGTCATGTAACAACAGACTATCTAGTTTACTTTCTTCGGTAATATACGATATTGCCATTTTGTATTAACTTCGCAAAAATCTTTTGTAGTAATGCTTTAATCATACCTCTTGTATACGGGATAAGAAGGAAGAAGCCAATCGCATCAGTGATAAATCCAGGTGTTAAAAGAACGGCTCCTCCAATTAAAATACATATCCCATCCAGCACAAGACCTCCGGGAACTTCTCCATTTTGCATTTGAACCTGCGCTGTTCTGATCGTATGAAGCCCCTCTCTTTTTGCAAGCCATGCCCCTAAGATCCCAGTTAATATAATGAGCAGTATTGTTGGCCAAATGCCAATCGTGTTGCCGGAAAGTATTAATATACCAATTTCCAGTGCCGGGACGACTATTAACAGCAATACGAACCATTTTCCCATGGAGTGCCCCTCCTCAGTTATGCAAACAAAAGCTGCTCCGTACTAAAATCGGAACAGCTTTTTAATCTTTTTATAGTACGCTTGCATGCCCGCGATATAGGTCACCGCGAGAACCATCTACTGTTATTTCTTCTCCGTCTTCAAATAAGTCAATTGCTTCTTTTACTCCCACTACTACAGGAATGCCAAGGTTTAAACCTACAACTGCAGCGTGAGACGTTAACCCGCCTTCTTCTGTAATAACAGCTGCTGCTTTTTCAAAAGCCGGAATCATATCTTTATCCGTGCTGTATGTGACGAGAATTTTACCTTCTTCCATTTTTTCATTTGCTTCTTCTGCGGAACGGGCGATCACTACTCGTCCTGCGGCAGTTTTTCGTCCTATACCTTGTCCCTTGCCAATAACTTCACCAATGACATGCACCTTCATAATATTAGTTGTTCCTGTTTCTCCTACAGGAACACCTGCAGTAATTACTACTAAATCACCATGCTGGACAAGTTCAGCTTTTAATGATTCTCTTACTGTAATATCAAGCATTTCGTCAGTAGTCTGAGCTGCAGTACCTAGAAGAGGAGTTACCCCCCAAACTAAAGATAACTTCCGAAGCACTTTCTCATTGCTGGTCACAGCAATAATTGGTGATTCTGGCCGGTACTTTGACACTATTTTTGCAGTATAGCCGCTCTCTGTTGCTGTCAATATAGCTGATGCATCCAGGTTATGTGCTGTATGAGAAACGGATTGACTGATAGAATTTGTTATTGATTTACTGCTTTCTTTTGTGCGCTGACTTAAAATATTTTCATATTTTAAAGCTGATTCAGCTTTTTTAGCAATATTGCTCATCGTCTGGACAGCTTCTACAGGGTAGTCTCCAGCAGCTGTTTCTCCTGAAAGCATAATCGCATCTGTACCATCAAATATGGCGTTAGCTACATCGCTTGCTTCCGCTCTTGTCGGACGGGGGTTGCGCTGCATGGAATCCAGCATTTGAGTCGCTGTGATTACTGGCTTAGCCAATGTATTACATTTTTTTATGAGATTTTTTTGAGCAAGCGGAACTTCTTCCGGCGGAATTTCCACACCGAGATCTCCACGTGCTACCATCAAGCCATCTGATACTTCTAAAATCTCTTCAATATTTTCAATGCCTTCCTGATTTTCAATTTTAGGGATGATTTGAATGTCTTCTGCCTGATGTTTTTCAAGCAGTTCTCTAATTTCGAGCACGTCTGAGGTGCGTCTTACAAAAGAAGCAGCAATAAAGTCCACTTCCTGTTTTATACCAAATTCAATATCTGCGGCATCTTTGTCAGTAATGCCTGGAAGGTTTACTTTAACGTTTGGTAAATTAACACCTTTTTTGTTTTTAAGCTCTCCATTATTTAATACTTTCGTTTTAACATCTTTGCCGATAATCTCGAGCACTTCAAGTTCAATTAATCCATCGTCAAGCAGAATTTTATTTCCGGGCTCTAAATCTTCTGCAAGCCCGGGATAAGTAACAGAAATCTTTTCTGGTGTCCCTTCCACTTCCTCAGACGAAATGAGCAGCTCCTGGCCTTTTTCAAGGTTTATTGCTCCGCCTTGCATGGAATGGGTTCGAATTTCCGGGCCTTTTGTATCTAGAAGGATAGCAACCGTTTTTCCTATTTCTTTTGCTGTTTTCCTGATGGTATCAATGCGTGCTTTATGCTCTTCATAATCACCATGGGAAAAATTAAGGCGGGCAACATTCATGCCGGCTTCCATTAATTGCTTTAACGTTTCAGGTGATTCACTTGCTGGTCCGATGGTACAGACAATTTTCGTTTTTCTCATTATGGTCCTCCTCTTCTAATCATCACTTTGATTATTGTATCACACAGTCTCTCCTACTTAGGCATTATTATATCGACAGCTCTTGAGAAAGCTTATACATATCTTTATCAATTTCATGTGTCTCAGAAAGGGCTTCGGAGATGTTTTTATGAACGACTTTATTATTTCTAATACCAACCATGCAGCCTTGTTCCCCTTGTAATAAAAGTTCCACTGCATTTGCTCCAAGACGGCTTGCAAGCACACGGTCATAAGCAGTTGGAGATCCGCCGCGCTGAATATGGCCAAGTACCGTCACCCGTGTTTCTAAATTGGTTTCTTCTTTAATTTTTTGACCGAATTCCGGCCCGCTGCCAACACCCTCAGCCACAATAATGATACTGTGTTTTTTCCCTCTTTCATGACCTCGTTTTAATCTGCTTACAATATCCTCCATATGATGCTCTTCTTCAGGGATAATGATCGTTTCTGCTCCATCAGCTAGTCCTGCCCATAGTGCTAAGTCACCGGCATCTCTTCCCATTACTTCAATGACATAGGTGCGCTCATGAGAAGTCGCTGTATCGCGGATTTTATCGATCGCGTTAATGACCGTGTTGAGAGCAGTATCAAAACCAATCGTATAATCTGTTCCAGGGATATCATTATCAATCGTTCCTGGAATACCAATGGTAGGGTATCCAAGCTCCGTTAGTTTTTCTGCTCCGCGGAAAGACCCATCTCCTCCAATAACGACAAGTCCTTCAATTCCAAGAGCATTTAAATTATCTACTGCTTTTTGTCTGCCTTCAGGCGTTTTAAACTCCTCGCAGCGAGCAGTATAAAGCTTCGTTCCTCCCCGGTGGATAATATCACCGACATCCCCTATTTCAAGCTTGTCAATCTCATTATTAATTAATCCCGCATAGCCGTATTTCACCCCATATACTTCCACTCCGTGAAAAATTGCTTTACGAACAACCGCTCTAATGGCGGCATTCATGCCGGGAGAATCGCCTCCACTCGTTAATACACCAATTTTTTTCATGGTTTATTCACTCCTTTTTTCATAGTTAAGCTCTTTTTTACTCATTACATTAAATCATTTACACACTATTTCTTGCAAAATTTCTTGAAAAAAATTATTGAAGAAACCTAATAAAGCAAAGAAAAAATGCTTTCCGACACACTCAGAAAGCACTAATTCTCTCTTTCACCAGTGGCAACGCTTTCACCGGTTACTTCACCTATCTGTTTGTATTTTTCGTAACGTTCAGCAATTAATTCATCTGCTGAGAACTCTTGGAGAGTATGTAAAGAACGCTCCAATACTTCGTCCATATAAGCAGCCTGCTGAATTAAATCTTTGTGAGCACCGCCCTTAACTTCCTTTATCATTTCGTCAATAACTCCAAGCTCTTTTAAGTCGGGTGCTGTAATACGCATTGTTTCAGCTGCTTGTTTTGCATAACCAGCATCCTTCCAGAGCAAGGCTGCTGCTCCTTCTGGAGAAATAACCGAATACGTTGAGTTTTCAAGCATATGAATATAATTGCCAACCCCAAGAGCAAGAGCTCCCCCGCTGCCTCCTTCACCGATCACGATACTAATGATAGGCACCCGAAGACCGGCCATTTCTAATAAATTGCGGGCAATGGCTTCGCTTTGGCCCCGCTCTTCTGCTGCTTTGCCGGGGTATGCCCCCTTTGTGTCAATAAAACAGATAACTGGACGGGAAAACTTTTCTGCTTGCTTCATCAGCCTTAAAGCTTTTCGATAACCTTCCGGATGAGGCATACCAAAGTTGCGGCGGATATTTTCCTTCGTATCTTTTCCACGCTGATGACCAATAATTGTTACCGGCTGGCCTTTGTATTTTGCAATTCCTCCGACTATCGCCTCATCATCACCATAAAGCCTGTCACCGTGCATTTCTAAAAAATCATCGAACAGCTGATTAATATAGTCTAATGTAGCAGGTCGTTCTCCGTGCCTTGCTATTTGTACACGCTGCCACGGAGTAAGGTTTCCATAGATATCTTCTTCAAGTTGTCTCAGGCGGTCTTCGAGGTTTGTAATCTCGCCGCTTAAATCTATGTCTTTTTCCTCTGTAAATGATTTTAATTCGTTGATTTTTTCACGAAGTTCTATTACAGGCTTTTCAAAGGGTAAATAGCTATGCAACGATTGTCACCTCCTTACTGCTGCTGATAACCGTGTATATCAAGTATCGAAACAAGGGTTTCTTTCATTTTATCCCTTGGGACAACCCGATCAAGCTGGCCGTGCTTTAATAAAAATTCAGCTGTCTGGAAGTCCTCCGGAAGCTCCTGACGTATGGTCTGTTCAATGATACGCCGCCCTGCAAATCCGATGAGTGCTCCTGGTTCTGCCAAGTTGTAATCACCAAGAGAAGCAAAACTTGCCGATACCCCTCCGGTTGTTGGATGGGTCATAACAGATATGAATAATAAGCCTGCTTCATCTAATTTTTTTAACGCAGCGCTGGTTTTTGCCATTTGCATGAGGCTTAACACACCCTCTTGCATACGGGCCCCGCCGGAAGCTGAAAACATAATAAAAGGCCGTTGTTTTTCTAATGCTTGTTCAATAGCACGGGCTATCTTTTCTCCTACCGCAGATCCCATACTGCCCATTCGAAATCTTTGATCCATCACTCCTATGACGACAGGACATGCTTCTATATATCCTTCACCTGTCACAACCGCCTCATTCAATTTCGTTTTTTGGCGGTCTTTTCCTAGTTTTTGTTTATACTCAGGAAAAGATAACGGATCCCCTGACGTCAGCTCAGCATCGTATTCTACAAAAGTTCCTTCCTCGCATAAGGAGTTAATTCGCTCATGAGCAGTCATCGGCAAATGATGGCCGCAGCTTATACAAACCATATCATGTTTTTTTAATTCCTTTGTATACACAATGGACTTGCATTCCGGACATTTCGTCATAACGCCTTCATTCATTTTAGCAGGCTGCTGGCGATCTGATGGAATCTTCGCGTATTTTCTTTTTTTGTTAAAAAAATCTTTTAACACGAGGACACCTTCTTTACTATCTATATATTAGAACAGAAATTAAAAGGCACTGTTTTCAAGGTGATGCTGTAAACAAACAGCTGCTTCTTTTTCTTTTCTGTTTTTTAAAGCTTCATAAATTTGTAGATGTTCTTTGTAAGAAATAACAGGTCTATTTCTGCGTCTTAAAGATTCTTCTAGTGCTGTTTTACTGTATTCTACAAGCGGAATCCATATATGGTGGAGCAAGCTGTTATGAGACATTTTCAATATAGCTTTATGAAAAAGATAATCTTCTTCTGTCGGTAATTGAGAGCTGTCTACTTTTTGTTGATACGCCTTCAGCAGTTCTTCTAAATTCAGTATTTCCTCATCACTGGCGCGTATACAGGCAAGGCGAACTGCTTCTATTTCTACAATCTTTCTTGTTTCTGCTAAGTCTTCCCGGGCTTTTTCATCTTTTAGAATAAAGGAAGCAATGATTTCAACAAGCCGGCGGCCGCCAGCCTGTTTTATGAAAGTGCCTCCTCCTCTTCTCGTTTCAATTAACTCAAGTAATTCAAGAGCCCGCAAGGCTTCACGCACAGACGAGCGACCGACTTGAAGACGATCGCTCAATTCCCGTTCAGAAGGGAGCTTGCTCCCACTTTTTAACCTATCATTATGAATGATTTGATTAATTTCTTTAATAACTTCGAGATAACGCTTTTCTTTATGTTCCATTGTTTTGTTTTCTGTATTATTCTTCATCAATAATGGATAGGCGTCTTGTTTTTTCCGCTACTTCGTCGGGATTCACCTCTTTGCGGGCTACTCCGGTTTCCATCGCTGTTTTTGCAACGGCTGCTGCGACTGCCGGAGCTACTCGTCCATCAAACGGCGCTGGGATAACGTAATCCGGTGTAAGCTCCTTTTCACTAATTAAATCAGCAATGGCATAAACGGCTGCTTTTTTCATTTCTTCATTAATAATGGTAGCATTCACTTCTAATGCTCCACGGAAAATACCAGGAAACGCCAGAACATTATTAACTTGGTTTGGAAAATCCGAACGCCCTGTCCCAATTACTTTCGCTCCTGCTTCCTTAGCATCGTCAGGCATGATTTCCGGATCAGGATTTGCCATTGCAAAAATAATAGGATCATCATTCATTGATTGAATCATTTCTTTTGTTAAAGCCCCGGCCACCGAAACACCAATAAAGACATCCGTATTGGCAATCACATCTTCTAGCTTGCCTTCCGCTCTATCTTTGTTCGTTACCTTGGCAATTTCCGCTTTTACGTCATTCATGCCGTATGTTCTGCCGTCATAGATAGCTCCTTTTGAGTCACATAAGATGACATCGCGGACTCCTAGACGCTGCAATAGTTTTATTATAGCAATTCCTGCGGATCCAGCACCATTAACAATAACTCTAATTTCAGATAAAGATTTTCCATTTACTTTTAATGCGTTAATTAAACCGGCTGCTGTTACGATCGCTGTACCGTGCTGATCATCATGGAAGACCGGAATATTTGTTTCTTTTTTCAATCTTTCTTCAATGATAAAGCAATTTGGAGCTGCGATATCTTCCAGGTTTACCCCGCCAAATGTAGGCTGCATTAATTTAACAGTTTCTACAATTCGATCCACATCAGTCGTATCGAGACAAATTGGGAAAGCATCCACTCCAGCAAAAGATTTAAATAAAACAGCTTTTCCTTCCATCACGGGAAGGGCAGCTTCAGGTCCGATATTTCCCAGTCCCAACACAGCTGTACCATCAGAGACAACAGCTACCATGTTTCCTTTCATCGTATATTCAAATACCTTCTGTTTGTCATCGAAAATAGCCTTACATGGCTCAGCCACCCCCGGAGAATAAGCAAGGCTTAAATCCCTTGCGTTTCTTACCGGGACTTTGGATTTAGATTCCAGCTTCCCTTGGTTTTCCCGATGAATATGCAAAGCTTCTTCTCTAGTCGTTGACAAAATCTCCACTCTCCTTCTTCCATGATCCGCGCGGCCCTTTAATGATTGTTTTTATTATTAAATGGTCAGACCACTGCAAAACTTATCTTATTATAACAGATGAAAATAACTTGTTCACCCTCTATGCTTCTTTTAACACAACAAATTCTTCTCCCAGTATTTTCTTTAGTTCAGTTAAACAGCGTTCCGACCCATCTGTTCGAAACCGGTCAGCTAACTGAATCACTCTGTGCTCTTTTTCATAAACCAGACATACTTGAACTCCGCCTGGATATTCCCCCAAAATTTTTTTTACTTTGTTAGCGGTTATTTTTTCGTTTTTTTGTTTTTTTATTTTCAGAAATAATATTCGTCTGGATTGAGATAACAAATCTTCTAGATTTATTATCTGGTCAGCGATAAGCTTTTTTTTATGGCTCTTTTTATCTGTACGGCCTCCAATTATTACAGGTGTTTGTTCTATCAGGATATTTCTTGTTTTTCTATAAACATCTGGGAAAATCACAACCTCTATATCTGCTGTTCCATCCGTAATAACAAGAAATGCCATGGCCTGGCCATTTTTTGTACGAACTTGTTTTATCTCCTCTACTATTCCTGCGGCCCATATTTTATGACGGGAGACAGGAAAGCTGCTGGATAATGAAACAGGCTGAAACGGGGCCATTATTTTTTTATAACGGTCCAGCGGATGCCCGCTTAAATAAAAGCCGGTAGCTTCTTTTTCTGCTTCAAAACTTTCATTTTCTGAAAATGGTTCGGTCTGTACGAAACGAAAATCATAATCGCCTTCTGCAATAAGACCGCCAAGATCTTTTTGAAATTCCGCAAATTCTATAGCTCTGTCAATGGAAGCAAGCATTTCCGCACGATGATGGCCGCAATCATCAAGAGCTCCTGCTTTGATTAAGGATTCCAGAGCCCTCCTGTTTATTGCTTTTGGATCCATCCTAACAATAAAATCAATCATACCTTGAAAAGTTCCGTTTTTTCTTTCTTCTAAAATAGAACGGACTAGATTGATGTTTACTTGTTTGATTGCAAGCAGCCCAAAATAAATGTGATTGCCTTCTGCATGAAATCCTGCTTCACTTCGCTGCACAGAAGGCGGACAGATTACTAATTCTTTCTGTTTGGCTTCTCTTAAATAAACAGCCATTTTTGCCGGACTGTTCATGTTCATTGATAACAAAGCGGCGTAAAAATAGGATGGATAGTGAGCTTTTAAATAGGCAAGCTGATAAGCAATAAAGCTGTAGGCTACTGCATGAGAGCGATTGAAACCATAGTCGGCAAATCGAACGATCAAATCATATACTTTTGAAGATTCATCCTCCGTATAACCAAGGTGTTTCGCTCCAGCTGTAAACCGTTCCCGTTCTGTTTCTAAAATGTTTCTATTTTTTTTGCTGACGGCACGCCGCAGTAAGTCTGCTTCTCCAAAAGAATAACCAGCCATCTCAGAAGCGATTTGCATGATTTGTTCTTGATAGACAATGACACCATATGTTGGAGCTAATATGTGTTTTAGTTTCTCATGCGGGTACTCCGGCTCAGAGTGCCCGTGTTTTCTTTTTGCATATACTGATATATTTTCCATCGGTCCCGGCCTGTAAAGAGCATTTACTGCAGCTATGTCTTCAAATGCAGTTGGCTTTATTTGTTGTAGAGCCTGTCTCATTCCTGCTGATTCCAGTTGAAAGACACCGGTTGTGTCGCCCTTAGAAAGCATCGTATAGGTTTTCGAGTCATCGGTTGATAATTCTCTTAAATGAATAGACGTATCTTCTTTCATTTTCACAGCACATGTTATACGTTCCAGCAGACTTAAGTTTCTCAAACCGAGAAAGTCCATCTTTAAAAGTCCAATATCCTCCAGTTCATCCATAGGATATTGAGTAAGTAAAAGTTCATCTCCTTTGTGCATAAGCGGTACATGCTCGGTTAGAGGATTTTCACTCATTACTACGCCTGCTGCATGAACAGAAGTATGACGCGGTAATCCTTCTATTTTTAAGGCCAGCTTCAGCATTGCGGCTGCCTGCGGTTCACGATGAACTAAATCTTGAAAAGACGGATCTGCTTTGTAAGCAGTTTTTAAGGTTATGCCTGATTCCTGAGGAATAAAAGAAGCTATCCGGTCAATTAAAGCTTGCGGTGCTTCCATAATACGGCCGACATCTCTAATAGCAGCGCGGGCCCCAAAAGTACCGAATGTAACAATTTGAGCTACCCGCTCTTTTCCATATTTTTCGGCTACATATTTAATGACTTCATCACGGCGGTAATCTGGAAAGTCAATATCAATATCAGGCATAGTCACTCGTTCCGGATTTAAAAAACGTTCAAATAATAAATCATGTTTTAATGGATCTACATCTGTTATTTCAAGGACGTAGGAAACCAAAGATCCTGCAGCTGACCCTCTTCCTGGCCCTACTAGTATTCCCTGGTTACGAGCATACTTCACAAAATCAGCAACGATTAAAAAGTAATCATCAAAGCCCATCCGGTGTATGACCTGAAGCTCATATTGCAAACGCTCCTTGACTTTGTCTGTTATTTCTTCATATCTATACTGTGCTCCTTGTTCACACAGCTTTTTTAATTCTTCTTCTGGCGTCCGGTTCCCGGAAAGAGGAAATTTGGGCAGCAGAGTTTGGTCAAAATCTATTATAACGTTGCATTTATCTGCAATTTCAGCCGTTTTCAAAAGTGAGGGCACATCTCCATTTAATGCTTTTTTCATAGCTGCTCCGTCTAAAAAGCTGCCAGCAAAGTTGTCCGGACGAGTTTTTATTTCTTTTAACGCACCACCTTCGGAAATAGCTTGTAATGCATGCAGCCCTTCTTTTTCTTCATCGTCTGCCATGTGAACGTTATTTCCTGCTGTAAATGGAAGGTTACATTCTTCGGATAAATGCTCCCAAACCTTTTTCACTTCAAATTCTCCAGAGACGGGCTGTTTTTCCAGATATACCTGCTCTTTACCAAAAGTCTTCATGTAATGAGTGAGGACCTTTTCTGCCAATATGAACTCGCCTTTACGTATTAAATCAGCCGCTTCACTATCTGCATAAGGCAATATAATAACACAGTCTGTTATTGCTTCTGCAGCAGCCTGGAAGCTGAGGCTTCTTTCTGTCTGTTTCATTGTTGACAACTGAAGCAGAGAACGATATCCTTTATTATTTTCAGCTAGAAAAACAATTGGATAATCGTCTTCTAATTCTATGCCTTTCATCCACAATTCCAAGCCGATAAGCGGTTTTATATTTTTTTTCATACATTGTTTGTAAAATGGAATTACCCCATGCATATTGTTCTTATCCGTAATAGCAAGAGCAGGCATTTTATATTCAGCTGCTTTGTTAACCAACGTTTGGATTCTTGCTGTACTCTCTAGCAAACTGTATTCCGTATGTACATGTAAATGGACAAACTCCATAGCAGTGTCTCCTTTTTACCTTCCGTTCTTTCCAGCATAAATGCTTTTCTTATAAGTATGAATAGCTTTTCCGATGAAAACAAGCATATAACCCATCTTCTTTTCTTATATTTAATAAGAGAAGTTGTCCTTAGTAATAGATGAAGAAGGGGGGAAGATCAGTGATCAGTCGTGAATTCGCGGGAACCCTGATTATGGACTTCTTTGTAGCATTTGGTGTTATTATCGGTGGATCTATTATAGGCGGCATGGGAGCTTTATTGATTGGTAAACCCCCGCTTTCTACCATTCATGATTTGGCTGCCAGCTTAAAGATTTGGGCACTGGTCGCTGCGATTGGCGGCACCTTTGATGCAATTACATCACTGGAACGCGGCCTTTTTTATGGTACTCATGCTGATATATATAAAACGATTGCAATGATGTGCGCAGCATTAGGAGGAGCAAATGCAGGAACACTTCTTATTCAATGGATCACTCAGGAGCAGATTTCTCCATGAGAATACCACCTTATTACCGCCGTCCAGGATGGCAGCGATTTTTTGCCGGAATAGCGATGGGAGCACTAGGCGGCTGGGCTTTTTTTCTTTTTCAATTTGGTGCCGTACATGAAGAATTGGTTATTGAAATAAATAAAAAGCGTATTCAAATTGAAAACCAAAAAGAGCAAATTGATATATTACGAAGCGAAGAAAGAAAAAGAAATGAAGAAAATGAGCAAAAATTAACCATTCAAGAAACCAAAATCAAATTTACAAATGAAAACAAACTCCGTTTAAATGAATTAGCACTATATGAATTAAAACAGCAAGTAGAAGATGAAGTAAAATTTCTTAAAAACAAAAACATTGAAAGTGTGGTAGAAGGTAAAGAGCTTATAAAAAAAGCTGTTGAAAACAAAACATATGAGGTCGGCGACCATGAGTACCGCCTTCATATAGAAGAAATGTATATATATACCAGCCTTGAGCTTCATGTAAAAATTACCCTGCCAGATTCTTAATCAAATAACTATTTTTTGAATTTTTTATAATCATACAATACAAAGCTGAAAAAATCCGGTATAATATATAAAAAGTATATCTCTTCTTATTTATAGGCAATCCTTCTTCATACAGCCATTCACTTTGAGGAGGTGCACACTAATGGATATGACAGGTAAAGAAATGGTAATGAACCGGAAAGAACTGGCTCTTCAAAAAGTAGAAAAGATTAAAGCTGGATACTCAGCTTTCGCTGAATCACAAGAAGTCACCGATATGATTAGAAAAGAACTTGATAAGCAGAATATTGACGTGTATGAAGACAAGACTGATTTGGGATCCTGGTTTATTCCAACGAATAAAAAGGAATAAGGAAGTCTCTATACGATCTAACAAGCCCCGGACTGCCCAAGCAGCCCGGGGTATTTTAGTCAAAAGAGTAGCTTTCACAAAGAGCTTCAAGCTCTTCAATTATATCTTCTGTTTCTTTTTTATCTTGCGCTTTTGCTCCTGCTGCCATGGGATGGCCTCCACCATTGTGTTTGGACGCCACATCATTTATAACCGGCCCTTTTGAACGGAGCCTTACTCTGTAATTGTTATTTTCCTCATCTTCTACAAAGAAAACCCATGCTTTTAAACCTGCTGTATCTGAAAAAGAATTGATTACAGCAGATGATTCATTAACGGTGACCCCATACTTATCTAGCATATTTTTCGTTATATACATGATGCCCAGTCCGTTATCAGTCAGCTGAAAGTCTTGGAGCACCCTCCCTTTTAATCGAACAAGCGTCTCCTTGTTTTCATAAAAACGGGTAAACAATTCAGTTGTATCAAAGTCGTATTGGAGCACTTCTGCAGCAAGACGTAACGTTTGCGGTGTCGTATTAGAGAATTGAAAACGGCCTGTGTCACCGACAATTCCAGCATAAAGCAGCCTCGCTGCTTCGGTCGTCAACTCCCACTGAAAAGATTCCCTGCCTTTTAATACCAGCTCCACCAGCATTTCACATGTAGAGCTGGCTTCTGTTTTCACCCACATCAGATCCCCATACGGATCTACTTCTGGATGGTGGTCAATTTTTATAGTTTTTTTTCCTCTGTCCCAGCCTTCTCCGTCTATACGTTCCGTATTGGCAGTGTCACAGATTATAACGAGACTATCTTCTATTTCTTTTTGCTTTTCGGTATGCGGGTTCATTCGGGCCAAAAAACGGAGTGATTCTTCTTCTTCTCCTTTTAGAACCACTTTTTTCTCTGGATAGTTGCTTTGAATCAGGGCTCCAAGGCCAGCTTGAGAACCAATCGCATCTGGATCTGGTTTTTCATGACGATATATATAAATCGTTTCAAAGGCTTCGATCGCTTCAATAATTTCTTGTTTCATCTTACCTTCCTTTCTAAATACTTAGTTGATTAGTAAAGGCTTTTTAGTATTTGCTTCTATTTTCTTTTCCGAGTACAATAAAATCAGCATTGATCAATTACTCTTCAGGAGGAAAAAATGACACAAACATTTATTATCATACTTGTTGTTGGACTGGCCATGTATGCCTTTTACAAAATAAAATCCATACGCACAAAAGCACCTGCTGAAAAAAGATGGATTCAAACAAAAGCCAACATAAGCCTTGGTGCTTTTATGGCAGGCTTTGGAGGCAATTTATTATATACTAGCCGAGGAACTGTAGATACGGTTATAGGATCAGTCTTTTTAGTGCTCGGCACAGCGAATATTATCCTCGGATATCGTGCATACAAAATATACTTGCCATATGCCATAAAAGAAGCTGAAGAACAACGTATAAATGCATAATTTTCCTAAGGTGTGCCGTCCCGCAAGCAAGTCAAGGGATGGCTTTTTTATCCATAAAGGCATGTCGTATTGCGCTGATTCCTGGGTTAACGTTTCCGAACAATTATTAGCACTTGGTCTTCGTTGAGTTAACGGTCAAGCAGCTGAGCCATGAGCAGAGCTTTTCCGACAATTTCGCCTTCGTGGTATAACTCCACATCTACTTTCCCGTGTTTCCGTCCAACCTCCAGCAATTTCCCTTTCATATCTATAGTACTTTCTATTTGAACTGGTTTTATGAAATACAGGGTGATATTCTCTACAACGAGATCTCCTCGTTTGTATTGTTTTAACAGCCTGCTGCCTGTTTCGGTAACAAGGGTGGTAAGTACTCCGTAGGAAATCATTCCAAGCTGATTTGTCATTTGCGGTGTTACTTCACATTGGTAGTTGTATTCTGAGCCGCTTCCTATTTCATGAAAACGGCCAGTAACTAAATCATCCAGTGTTTCCCCGACATGAGGCTGCCGCTGTGTCATCTGCAATGCTTTTAACACATCCTGCCGGCTGATTACTCCCAGAAGATGGCGCTGTTCATCGATAACAGGAAGCAGCTCAATTCCTTCCCATACCATGACATGAGCTACCGAAGCAACGGAAGTTCGTTCATTTACCGTAATAGGGTTTTTAGTCATTACTTTTTCAATTGGAGTTTGCATTTGAACACCTAAAACGTCTTTGGCCGCAACCATACCCTGGACTTTCATATCCGAATCAATGACTGGGTAACGGCTGTGTCCAGTCCGCTGATTCATTTGGTGCCACTTATCGACCGTGTTTTCCGTGGTCATGAAATAGGTATCCTGCAAAGGAATTAAAATATCATTTACGAGCACGATTTCCTTTTTTATAAGCTGGTCATAAATTGCTCTGTTGATCATCGTTGCAACAGTAAAAGTGTCATAGCTAGTGGTAATAACAGGGAGTCCCAGCTCATCAGCCAGAGCAATAACATTTTCGTTCGTATCAAAACCACCCGTAATGAGAACAGCTGCACCTGCTTCCAGTGCAAGCTTGTGAACTTGGTAGCGGTTGCCGACAATTAAAAGGTTGCCCGCTTCTACATAACGCATCATCGCTTCTAGTTTCATGGCTCCGATAACAAAGCGGTTTAATGTTTTATGAAGACCGTTCCTGCCGCCGAGAACCTGGCCTTCTACAATATTAACCACTTCCGCATATGTGAGCTTTTCAATATTGTCTTTTTGTTTCTTTTCTATACGAATCGTTCCTACACGCTCTATCGTGCTGACAAGCCCCTGATTTTCAGCTTCTTTTATAGCACGATAAGCGGTTCCTTCACTGACTTCCAGCGCTTTTGCTATCCGCCGTACCGATATTTTTTCTCCGACCCCAAGCTCAGTAATATATTGAAGAATTTGTTCATGCTTTGTAGCCATTCCTTCCACCTCTTTTCTAACGAACTGTACCATTACAAATAAATTCCTGTATTATATCCCATTATACGATTCAGCTTACAGCAAAGCAAGAATGAATGTATGTTCAGAAAGGGAATTTTTCCGGTAAAACAATATTGTAAGCGCTATTATTTATAGCGGATGAGCAATGAAAAAAAGGTATTAATAAAAAAGCTGTTCCAAGTCTTAGATAATAACTTTGGAACAGCTTTTTTCTTAATAAAATTGTGTTAAGACAAGTCGATAGATTCCCCGGCCTCAAGGGCTTTTCCTTTTATTGGAGATATGGAATCCACAAACGCCTCCCCATCCTGTTTAATTGGCGGGAAAGTGTTGTAATGGATTGGAACAGTATATCCTGGATCAATCCACTGTACCGCCTGTTTAGCGTCTTCAGGTCCCATTGTGAAGTTATCTCCGATAGGAACAAACAACAGATCAATGTTGTTTCGCTCTCCAATCAGCTTCATATCAGAAAACAGCCCAGTGTCTCCCATATGATAAACTGTTTTACCTTCTGCCTCAAAAATAATCCCTGCAGGCATGCCGGTATAAACAATTTTCTCATTTTCTTCTTCTGTATAAGAAGAGCCGTGAAAAGCTTGGGTTAATTTCACGCGGCCGAAATCAAAGGTATATGCCCCGCCAATATGCATTGGGTGGGTTTCTAAACCTTTCCACCCTAAATAAGTAGCAAGTTCAAACGGAGCAACAACCAGTGAACGATTACGCTTTGCAATTTCTACTGTATCACCTACATGATCATTATGACCGTGTGTTAATAGAATGACATCCGGCTTCACCTTATCTGCTTCGAGGTCGCACAATTCATTGCCTGTGATAAAAGGGTCAATTAAAATGTTTTTTCCATTAGTTTCAACGTTAACTACAGAATGTCCATGATAACTTATTTTCATTCTGCCGTACCCTCCCTTAGTTTTCTTGACGAGATGTACTTAAAAGACACATCTCTCTACATAAATTTTCGCGCCATTTTTTCTTATTCCTTTTCTGCTGCTGTAATAAACTTAAAAAATGAGAGAAAACAAAAATTAAAGGGTTAGATCAATATATCTTTTAGATTTGTATAAGGCAGCTCTTGAGCATCAGCAATAGCTTTATATACTAGATGGCTGTCTATTGTGTTCACTCCCATAAACAAGGCGTTATCTTCTTTGCAAGCTTTTTGTGCTCCTTTATTGGCTATAGCAAGGGCATAAGGTACAGTAACGTTTGTTAAAGCGAGCGTAGACGTACGCGGAACCGCTCCCGGCATGTTTGCTACCGCATAATGCAGAACATCGTGTTTTGTGTAAACAGGATCGTCATGCGTTGTTATTTTGTCTGTTGTTTCAAAGATACCGCCCTGGTCGATGGCAACATCCACGAGCACCGAGCCTGGGTCCATATTTTTTACCATGTTTTCTGATACCAGCTTTGGTGCTTTTGCGCCTGGAATAAGAACTGCTCCAATCACTAGGTCCGACTCCTGCACGGCTTCTGCAATCGTCACCGGGTTTGAAATCATAGTATGAATGTCTTTTCCGAAAACATCATCCAATTCCCTTAGACGAGCAGGGTTTACATCAAGAATAGTTACATCTGCTCCAAGTCCAGAAGCAATCTTAGCTGCATTTGTTCCAGCAGTGCCTCCTCCAATAATGGTAACCTTTCCTCGTTTTACTCCAGGGACCCCTGATAAAAGAATTCCTTTACCGCCTTTTGTTTTTTCTAAAAATTGCGCTCCCATTTGGGCAGCCATTCTCCCCGCCACTTCGCTCATTGGTGTTAACAAAGGTAGTGAGCCGTCTGGAAGCTGAACGGTCTCATAAGCAATGGCTGTCACTTTTTTATCTAAGAGTGCTTTGGTCAGTCCTGGCAGAGGAGCAAGGTGTAAATACGTAAACAGTATCAGTCTTTCCCTGAAGAAAACATACTCTTCAGGAACCGGTTCCTTAACCTTTATGACCATATCCTGCGCCCACGCTTCATGAGGAGTATCAACCATGACAGCCCCAGCAGTTTCATACTCTTTGTCCGTGAAACCTGACCCCATGCCAGCTCCTCTTTCAACTAACACCTCGTGATTTTTTTCTTTAAATTGTAATACGCCTCCTGGAGTGAGAGCGACTCGGTTTTCGTTATTTTTGACCTCCCTCGGTACTCCAATTTTCATAAGCATTCTCCTTCCCTCTTTTTTCCTTATTCCTTTTATACCCTTTCCTTTTTCATATGTTTATACAAGAAGAAAAAGCACAGGAAGTACGGGGCTCCTGCGCTTCAAACAATTCTTATTGATTTTCTTCCTGCCATAACCATGTATATAAATCACCGTTTTCATCCTGCCATCTTACATCTAAACGGGTCAGTCCTTCACACCCATTGTTAATAAACGATTCAGCTAATTCCTCATCTGTCACATTTTTATTAACTTTTGCTGAACTGTATACAGATTCGACTTTATCTTTTGCTTCTTCTCCATGAAAAGCTTTTCCTTCCACATGGTATTCAAAATCATTTGGACTGTTATATTCCCAATGATAAACACCATCTTCAGTTTCAGCTGTCGCTTTAAAGAGAAAAATTTCGCTTAATGCTTGTGCTTCGGCCATAGGAGCAGAAAAAGAAAGACTTAACAATACAACCAAAAAAGCAAGCGATATCTTCAACATCATCACCTCACAATTAAGGTGCCAATTATTAGGATATTTTATTCATGGTTCATCTCCGCTTGTGTAATACATCTACTCCGCCTGTTACTTCAATAACAGAACCAGTAATCATATCGGAATTTTCTTCACATAAAAAAGTAATCGTCCGGGCGATATCTTCACCCGTTGCAGGCCGGCCAACCGGGGTCGTTTCATCCTTTACCGACTTTGCAGCTTGTATAGATGATTCTTTATAATCTTCTGTAATAACACCTGGACAAACCATATTAACTGTGATTCCGTTTTCCGCTTCCTCTATGGAAACCGTTTTTGTTAAGGAAACAAGTCCTGTTTTTGCAGCCGCATAGGCTGATCTGTAAATCCATGCCGGCGCCTCTTGCGCTCCTTGAAACCCATATGTGACAATCCGGCCGAAACGCTGCTCCCTCATTACCGGAATAACAGCCTGCAGCAAATAAAACATCGAAGACAAATTGCCGCTCACCATTTCATTCCATTCGTCTTCGGTGTAATCCATTAGCTTTTTTCGTTCAAATATATAAGGCCCGGCGTTATTTACAAGTATATCGATTCTGCCGAATTTATTATAAGCTTCAGCGGCCAGGTGCTTTAAGTCTTCCGGTCTTGTGACATCGGCTTGAATAAACTGAAGGCGTTCCTCCGCATCCTGATATGTTTCTTTCATTTTTTTTACTGCCTGTAAATTATTTCGGTAACTGACCGTTACGGAATATCCTTTATGTAAAAAACGTTCTGTTACTTTTTTTCCTAATCCCTTTGTTCCTGCCGTAACTATTGCATGACGCATGCAAAATCCTCCTTCATCCATTAGAAAAACTCGGCTTATCACCTTATACAGGAAACCGCCTAAGTTAAAGGAACTTCTGCTAAGTTCGCGAACATCGACGCACAGGACGTGCTAATGTCGCCAATGCCACAGGACGTGGCGTTTTTGGTGACGAGTTCGCAAGCAGAAGTCGCCACATCGTGTGGAAGTACGTTCTGTGGCAACGGCGGCATTAGGTACTGTGCGTTGTTTCCTTATACTGTTCACCTATATTAACAGAGTAAGAAAGACGTGGATATGCCCTTTTTAATAATTCCATCATACTATGAATTCGCAGCTCCGTAAAAATATATCATGTTTGCTGTTTCCTTTAATTGGGAAAAATAATATTGAAATTGTCAAAATTACTCACGATTTATTTATTTTGTGTGATTTTCATTACACCTAATGTATGCCTTTTCATGATATAATCATAATATAAACAGCAGTATTATACAGAGGGGGTATTGTAAAATGCCAAAGTATAATAACATTCTTGTCGCAGTAGATGGTTCGGATGAAGCAAAGCGCGCTTTTACAAAAGCAGCTTCCATTGCCAGTGAAAACAATGCCAAGCTGATTATTGCGCATATCATCGACACCCGTACGTTTGCTACAATCGAACAATATGACAGAACGATTGTATCACGCGCGGAAAACTACGGACAGGAACTCCTGGAACAATACAAAGATGAAGCGAATCAAGCTGGTGTTGAAGAAGTAATTACTGTCATAGATTTTGGTTCCCCTAAAGTTAAAATTCCTAAAGATATTGCTAAGCGATATGAAGCAGATTTAATTATTACAGGTGCTACCGGTTTAAATGCAGTAGAACGAATGCTGATTGGAAGTGTTTCAGAAGCTATTGCAAGACAAGCCAAATGCGATGTAATGATTGTACGCTCATAAGATTAAAAGGAGCAGACAGGATTTAACCCTGCCTGCTCCTCTTTTATTTTTGTTTGAACTTTTCCTGTCCAAGCGCAATTGCTTTTTTCACCTGTTCAAATCCGGTTCCTCCAGCACTGTTTCTTCTTTTCACCACAGTGGAAGGCTTTAGTACCTCATATATATCATCTTCAAACAAATCACTTGCCTGTTGATATTCTTCTAGAGGAAGGTCAAGCAAATAAATTCCTTTTTGAATACAAAGGAGCACTAATTTCCCAACCACTTCATGAGCCTCTCTAAAAGGCATCCCTTTTGATGCTAAATAGTCAGCTAGCTCTGTCGCATTTGAAAAATCGGAGTGTGTTTCCTTTTCCATCACATCTGTATTCACTTTCATTGATTCAATCATGCCAGTAAATATTTTGACTGAACCCTTGACTGTAGTAACCGTATCAAACATGCCCTCTTTATCTTCCTGCATGTCTTTATTGTAAGCAAGCGGAAGTCCTTTAAGCAAAGTTAAAAGAGAAAATAAATTTCCATACACCCTGCCCGTTTTGCCGCGGATTAATTCTGCCATATCTGGATTTTTCTTTTGCGGCATGATACTACTTCCGGTTGCAAACGCATCATCGAGTTCAATAAATTGAAATTCCTGGCTCGACCAGAGGATGAACTCTTCTGCCAGACGAGAAAGATGCATCATAATCATAGAAGCAGCGCTCATAAACTCCAGAATGAAATCGCGGTCACTTACCGCATCGAGGCTGTTTTCATAAATACCATCAAACTCTAAAAGCTCCGCTGTATAATGTCGGTCTATGGGAAAAGTAGTTCCAGCAAGAGCTCCAGCTCCAAGTGGAGAAATATTTAAACGTTTTAAACTGTCTTCCAGACGAGTGTAATCACGATCTAACATCCAGAAATAAGCAAGCAGATGATGAGCAAAAGAAACCGGCTGAGCCCGCTGCAGATGAGTATACCCAGGTATAATCGTTTCAACATGAGCTTCAGCTTGTCCTAATAAAGCTAGCTGCATTTGTTTAATAACTACCATGATTTCTTTCGTATGTTTCCTTAAGTAAAGATGCATATCCGTTGCAACCTGGTCATTTCTGCTTCTTCCCGTGTGCAGCTTTCCACCAACCGGCCCAACTTCATCTGTTAGAAACTTTTCTATATTTAAGTGAATATCTTCATTTTGCACAGAGTACTCCAGTTCATTATTCTGCGCTTTTTTTCGTATTGTTTTTAAACCTTTGGTAATGGTTTCTGCTTCTTCTTTTGTAATAATATCACAGGCAGCCAGCATTTTTACATGCGCCAAGCTCCCGGTAATATCTTCTTCTACAAGCTCTTTATCAAAAGGGATGGATGCCCCAAAGGCATCCACCCATTCTTCCGCACTTTTTGTAAATCTTCCGCCCCACAGTTTCGTCATACGTTTACACCTTTCTTATTTACCATGCTGTGAACTTTTGTCGGCAGTCCCCAAAGCTCGATAAAGCCTACTGCAGCGTTTTGGTTAAATTCATCCTCCGGTGTATACGTTGCAAGTTTTTCATTATAAAGAGAAAGCTCAGATTTTCTTCCTTCAATAATCACATTGCCTTTAAAGAGCTTCACTCTTACGAGACCGGAAACATTCTGCTGTGTTTCCTTTAAAAAAGCTTCTAACGCAGTTCTGATTTGAGAAAACCAGAGGCCTTCATAGATTACTTCTGATAGTTTCTTCTCAATAACTGGTTTGAAATGCGCTACTTCTTTTGGAAGAGTTAAATCTTCCAGTTCTTTGTGCGCTTTGATTAATGTCATAGCGCCCGGGCATTCGTATACTTCTCTTGACTTAATACCAACCATTCTGTTTTCCACATGGTCGATTCTTCCTACACCGTGCTTACCGGCTACAGCATTTAATTCCAAAATAAGGTCATCCAGCTCATAAGGCGTTCCATTTAAGGCAACTGGTTTTCCTTGTTTAAATTCTATTTCAATCATATCCGGCTCATCCGGAGTTTTTTCAATTGGATTAGTCAGGTCATACGCACCTTCTGGAGGGGTAGCCCATGGATCTTCAAGCACACCGCACTCATTACTTCTTCCCCAAAGGTTTTGGTCCACAGAATAAGGATTATCAAGATCAATCGGAATTGGAATCTCATGCTTTTTCGCATACTCAATCTCTTCTTCTCTAGACCAGCCCCACTCTCTCACCGGTGCCAGTACTTCAAGATCCGGATTTAGAGCTTGAATGGAAACTTCAAAACGAACCTGGTCATTTCCTTTTCCTGTGCAGCCGTGTGCCACAGCATCAGCGTTTGTTTGTTCTGCAATCTCTACCAGCTTTTTAGAAATAAGAGGTCTGGAGAGTGCGGATACAAGCGGGTATTTCTGTTCATAAAGAGTATGTGCCTGCATTGCCGGAAGAACAAATTCTTCTGCAAATTCTCTTTTAGCGTCAATGGTGTAAGATTGAACGGCTCCAACTTGAAGCGCCTTTTCTTTTACAAATTCAAGATCTTTTCCTTCCCCTACATCTAATCCTACCGCTACTACATCATAGCCGTTATCGCTTAACCACTGAATTGCAACGGATGTATCAAGCCCTCCGGAATATGCAAGTACTACTTTCTTTTTTGCCATTTTATAAATTCCCTCCACCTTCATGCATTGAATATTCATACTGAAGTTATTATTTTTATACATCGTTTTGCAAAAATATGAGAGGCGTCTGCCTCACCCTTTGAACAATAGGTTATGTGTGTTTTGTTGTTATTAATTACTTTAACAAGGGTTATTATATTTTGCAATACTTATTCATAAAAAAGCATAAAAATTTATTTTTTATAAATAAAAAAGCCTTTCATTTCTTTGTCCATAATGGGTGAAATTTCAAGCAGGAGACGCTTTTTATCTGTTACTATTATGATATGAAAAAACTTAGGGAGAGATGTATATGTCCTGCAAATTTTTATGGGATCCGCGTCTTCAAATAAAGCTTCCCATCCTTAAAAAAGAGTGGGAAGCCTATGACAAAGAAAATCAGTATATCATTCTAGAAAAGTGGGAAAATATCCGCGGACAAATACCAGAGAGAATTGCTGACATTGAAAAGGAAATAAACAAAAAACAAGTACAGCTTGATACCGAAGATGAATTTGAAAAATGCTGTATATTAAATGAAGAGATCGCAGAACTTGCTTCCATTATTAATGACCTTTGGCTGTGGTACCGGACCCATCCGCAAGTTACAGAATAAATAAATGAAAATATAATAGCTTTTATTCAGATTTAATATTTTCGATTAAATAACGTTTTTCGTAGAAAAAACCTGCCCATTCAGAAATTTGTTTGGTTAATTGATAGTTACATGCTGCACCTGTTACTATTCCAATTAACGGCACACCCTGAATCAACTTTTTCCGGAGTATCTTCAGCACAATAAGCTTAGATACTTGGCGAAACAGCTGCTGCAGCCAATCTGTATCTATGATTTCTTCTTCCCCTTCATAAAACCACGGAAATTCTTGTTCTTTTTGAGCGGCTTCTTGTTCTAGCTTTATCCACGCTTCCTTTTGCATGTTTTTTGGCAGAGAAGCCCCATGAAAAACTTTTAATGCTATCATCATCTCAGAAGGATTTCTTAAGTCATAACCATAGCAAAGAGCACTGATTTGTACGGTTCTTAAGTTTAGCAGGAGAACAGCTGGGAGATCACTCATATTTAGAATAAGACCTCCCATTCCCGTCATTCCCCCTTGGCCTAGAGACAATATTCGCTGTTTTGCCATAAGCTGTGAATGAATAAATTGAAGCTGGGCGGCAGTCAGCTTTTTCAAATCGTGAATGGAAGTTATGTCCTCATCAAAAATACGTGCCTCTAAAATAATTCGTCGTTCCGCTTCTTCATGAAACCGGGAGTGAAGGATGAAGGACTGTGCATAAAATAAAAAGCGATCTGTTACATTGAGCAAGTATTTCCGCTGTTTATACGGAAATGTATGAAGCACTTTCTCTAAACTTTTATCAAACATGCGTGTGTATGCTTTTTTGTTTCCTGCGAGCTGCTTTTCCCATTGAATAATTTCCTTATATCGTTGTTCTGCCCTATTTTCCTGGGGCAAAGTTGCCATCTTTAAAACTTTCCTCCTTTTCATTCTCCATTTTATCTTCCAAAAACTTTTGTTGTGATAACGTATTAAGCATTTTCAAGATTCTTCTCTGAACCGTTCCGTATACTGACTCTTCCGGATATTTTCCATCATCGTCTTTTTCTCCTGCTGTCATACCGGTTAAAATTTCGATTCCTTCTTTAATCGTAGAAACGGCCCATATATGAAAAAGGTTATTTTCAATTGCTTCAATGACTTCATTTCGAAGCATCAAATGCTTTACGTTCTGCTTTGGGATTATAACCCCCTGGGTAGCTGTCAAACCTTTTTTACGGCACACATAGAAAAAGCCTTCTATTTTCTCATTTACTCCTCCAATAGATTGAACTTCTCCAAATTGGTTAACAGACCCGGTGACAGCTATATCCTGACGGAGCGGGATTTGTCCAAGGGATGATAATAATGCATATAGCTCCGTGCTTGAGGCGCTGTCTCCATCTACCATGTAATAAGATTGCTCAAATGTTATACTTGCAGCTAAAGGCAGTGGGTAATTTTGAGCAAATTCTGCCTGCAAATAACCTGATAAAATATGAAGCCCTTTTGTATGTATAGACCCCGTTAACAATGACTCTCTATCAATGTTTACGATCCCTTTTCGCCCTACATAAGTTCTTGCTGTAACTCTTGTAGGGTGGCCAAATGAATACTCTCCTGTATGAGATACGACGAGGGCATTTAACTGCCCGATTGCTTTTCCATCCGTGGAAATCATAATTGTGCCATCATCTATTGCTTCATATAACCGCTGTTCGCTTCGATTGGAACGAAAGAAACGTTCTTTTAATGCCTGACTGATATGACGGTCCTGGATGTATGATTCGTTTTCTTTTTCCGCCCAATAATTAGCCTCTATTAATATTTCGGTCACTTCATGAAAGCGGGTAGACAGCTTGCCTCTATTGTTGGCCAGCCTTGTACTATAATCAATGACTTTTGCCAGTGCCTCTTTTGTAAGGTGGTGGAGCTCTTCTTTTCTGCAAAACGAAGCTACGAACGAAGCATACTCCAATTGGTGCTTGATGTTTCTTTCCATGTCCGTATCAAAATCTACTTTTACTTTGAAAAGTTTTTTAAAATCTTCATCTGCTCGATATAAAAGCTGGTACAAAGACGGGGTTCCAATTAATATTACTTTCATTCGAAGCGGCACCGCTTCGGGTTTAATCACACTTTTGGTGAACACTTCTGTATCTTCATAGGAGTTTTCCATCCGGAGTTCCCCTGTTTTTAAAACCTGCTTTAATGCTTTCCACGAATAAGGATGGGACAACACATCTGCAGCGTTTAGAATAAGATATCCCCCATTAGTCAGATGAAGACTGCCAGCTTTCATCATGGAAAAATCGGTTAATACAGACCCGAATGTATTTTTATAATCGACTTTTCCAAATAGATTGGCATAAGAAGGATGTATTTCATAAAGAACTGGTGCTCCTTTTGTTTTGCTGTGATCCACTAAAACATTCACTTTATATCTTTGTTTTATATCTCTTGAGACTTGAAGTATGCTGTTTAAATCTTCTTCTTCTCCTTCTTTTTTCGGTAGAAACTGTTTCCAATGCTTAATGACATCCTGTTCTAGTTCATTTAAATAGTTTAGAACACTTGTAAATTCTTCATAATCTTCTTTTACTGATGAAATAAAGCCATGAATAGACTGATGCACTAATTGTTCTTCTGCTTTCCGTAATTGTTTGCGGAGTTTTCTTTTCGCTGTCTGCTGGTGCCTCAGCACTTCATTCACTTGTCTGGTTAATTGTTTGCTTTTTTTCATGACTTTTTCTCTAATCTCATCGGGCAGCTGGTTAAATGATTCGTCACTATGTCCTTCTCCCTTTTCATTTAAGGGAATAGCTACTACCCCTTGCTGCGTACGTTCAATGGTAAATTCCTGATCCCGTGCCTGTTTTTCAAGGTCTCTCCATTTTGCGTTCATCTCTTCTTCATGCTGCTGTGCCATCTCCACTTTCTTTCGCTCAAACGGTTTGCCTGTAAGAACCTTCTCAATTTCATCTTCAATGTCCTGCATGAGCTCCTCTACATCCTTGGCAAACGCAATCCCTTTTCCTGCTGGCATGGAAATAGCTTTAGGTTTATCGCGATTTTGAAAGTTATATGTATAAACCCAATCTGGGGGCGTTTCTTTATTAATCGCAACTTCTTTTGTTTTTCTTTTGGCATATGTGGTTTTCCCAGTTCCACTGGGGCCGGTTAAGAACAGGTGATGCCCTTCATTTCTTACATTCAGTCCAAAGTCCATCGCTTTGACGGCACGGTGCTGACCGATAATTCCTTCGTTTTCTTGTGGAATCTCAGCTGTTGTTTCAAACGAGAATATACCAGGGTCACACCGCTCTGCAAGGTTGGCGAAGTTTACTTTTAAATCGGTCCGCATTCCATACCTCCATTCATTATTATTATGGTTGTTACTAAGTATTCGAGAATAAAGACAAATCTCCTTTTTTGTAGTTTCAGAAATCTCGTACTATCGTTTTTTAAAGGAAACCACCGAAAGAGGTTACACCTTTTTGAAACGTCGGCATTAGTATGTCCTGTACGTGAAAACCGTTGTTTTACTTTACTGTTCACTAATAAAATTATACTTTCTAACAATGTAAAAAAAGCCTTTCCTTCCAACACATCGTGTTAAAAGAAAAGGCGTGATTTCTACTGTCCAAGACGAACGGTATCCCGGGCAATCATTACTTCTTCATTTGTAGGAACAACTAGGATATTGACCGGGGAACCTTCTTTATTAATAAAAGATTCTTCTCCCCGCACGTCATTTTTCTTTTCATCAAACTGTACACCCATAAATTCAAGGCCTTTGCATACTTTTTCGCGAATGGTTGTGCTATTTTCACCTACACCTGCTGTAAAAACGATCGCGTCTAAACCATTCATGCTGGCTGCATACGTTCCAATATATTTATGAATTCTAGTTGTATAAATGTCTAGAGCGGTTTGGGCTTTTTCGTTACCCTCTTCTGCTTGTTCTTCAATATCACGAAGATCGCTTGAAAACTCGCTTAATCCCAGCATGCCGCTTTCTTTATTTAAAACAGAAATGATTTCATCCGCTGTTTGACCGGTTTTTTCCATTAAGAAGGGAATGAGCGCAGGGTCAATGTTCCCTGAACGGGTGCCCATCGTTACCCCTGCTAGTGGAGTAAATCCCATCGAAGTATCAACAGACTTTCCTCCGTCTATCGCTGTAATACTAGCACCGTTTCCAATATGACAGGAAATAATTTTTAGATCCTCTTTAGGCTTTTCCAGCATTTCAGCTGCACGCTGGCTGACATATTTATGAGAGGTGCCGTGAAATCCATACTTGCGAATGCCATATTTCTCATAATACTCATAAGGAACGCTGTATAAATACTTTTCTTTTGGCATCGTTTGATGAAATGCTGTATCAAATACTGCTACAGCCGGCACATTTGGGAGAATTTCTTTGAATGCTTTAATGCCCACAATGTTGGCAGGGTTATGAAGCGGAGCGAGTTCACTTACTTCTTCAATCCCCTCTAAAACTTCATCATCTATTAAAACAGAGTCAGAGAATTTTTCTCCTCCATGAACCACACGGTGTCCAATTCCGTTAATCTCATCTAAAGAATCGATAATTTGATGGGCCGTAAGAGCATCTAATAATTTTTTTACCGCAATAGAATGGTCTGGAATAGGCGTAGTTTCACTTACTTTTTCCCCATTTACTTCTATCGTAATTTTAGGGCCATCCAGTCCGATTCTTTCCACAAGACCTTTCGTAATAATTTCTTCGTCAGGCATATTCAAAAGCTGAAATTTTAAAGATGAGCTGCCTGCATTAATAGCCATGATTTTCGCCATGAATAAATGCTCCTTTTCTATAAATTAACACTTTTCTTGTTATGTTGTTCATTTACCTTCTCTATTTAAACACCCGACCTGGCCAATTGCAAGCAAACCCTTGGTATATCAATGGAATTCAATACATTCATTAAATTCAGATATGTAGGCGTTTCCTTAGATCTGCCATATAAAAAAACCGTCCCTAAACCAGGGACGTGTCGTTTGCAGTATGCTTAAAGACCTCAAGATCGAGCGCAAGCTTGGTCTGCGCTCCTGCAGTTTACAGAGGTCTTTAAGAAGTAAACCCTTGTTCTTTAAACCATTTGTCCAATTGCTGCACCATATCTAGAAGAGCGTCCTGCTTAGTAAATGATGGAAGCTCCGCAAGCAGTGCCTGCCCCGGCTGAACTACTTCTGGCCCTTTTTTCTGGAGCAGCCATATGCTTTTTCCAAATTGTTCCGATTTAAACATCGAAGAAGGCAGCTGCAAGAGACCAAGTGTTACTGCTTCGTCTTTAACATACTTATGCAGAGCGGGGGCTTCTTCACTTTCAAACATAAAGTTAGGGATAAGCAGAACTAAAAAACCACCTTCTTTCAAATGGTTCATGCTCTTTTCAATCAATAAATGGTGAACATAAGAATGACCCTTATCAGCCTTTAAGGTAAACGATTGAGCTACTTCATCCTTTGGATAATACCCTACAGGAAGATCCGATACGACGACGTCAACTGGCGGGGACGCAAGCTGCTCAATGCTGTCTTGATGAAATAATTCCACGTCATGCTCTTGCAGGTTGGAAAGCACGTAAGCGATATTGAGAAGCGTTTCATCTACTTCTGCACCATAAGCTAAACTTTCTTTTGACAGCTGATTAAACACAGCACTCAAGAGGTTGGCTGTTCCTGCAGCAGGGTCCAGCAGTGTTAATGACTCTTTTTTGGTAGTTAATTTATTTACGAGATATCCCATAAACATGGCAACCGCGTCAGGAGTCATCGCATGGTGTGGCTGGACCGCTTCTTTCATTCCTTTTATGACAGCAAGTTGAAATGCTTTTCGTATTTCTTCTTTTTTCATTTCATTAGGCAGTTCTTCTGCCATTTTCTTTTCCAAGCGTTTCTTTTCTTCATCAGGAAGTGATTGGATAACGGCCTGCTGAAAAATATTTTCTCCGGTCTCAGCTAGTGCTTCTAAGTATGTCATCTCTGTATTATTTTGAATAGAAACAGCCATGTCATCAATTAATGCATGCAGCTTTTCCACTTCGGTTACCGGTTGCATGGTACATCGCCCTTTCCACAATAATCTATCTTATTATTGTTCGAGTTTTCATGCCTTTTCCCTTCGAAAGTATAGCAGAAATAAAGGGAAGAGGACAACAAAAACCCCATTCCTCATATGAAGGAACAGGGTTAAAATCGTGTGGTTTAAATAATCTGCTCTTATTTTGCTTCTTTTGCTGCGTTCACAGCCGCTTCATAGTCTGGATGATTGGTAGCTTCAGAAACATATTCAGCGTATGTTACTTCATCATTACTGTCAATAACAAAAATGGAGCGTGCTAACAAACGAAGCTCTTCAATTGCCACTCCGTAATTTTTACCGAAGGAAAGATCGCGGTGGTCAGATAATACTTGAAGATTTTCAATGCCTGCTGCTGCACACCATCTCTTTTGAGCGAATGGAAGGTCGACACTGATAGTAAGCACTTCTACACCTTCCAGGTTTGCTGCTTCTTCATTAAAGCGGCGGGTCTGCTGGTCACAAACCCCTGTATCTACAGAAGGTACCACGCTTATAAGACGTACATTTCCTTTCGAATCTTCTAAAGTGACCTCTGATAAATCATTAGCAAGCACTTTAAAATCTGGAGCTTTGTCTCCCGGCTTTACTTCCTCACCTAACAGCGTAACGGGATTCCCTTTAAAAGTAATTTCTGCCATATTACTTCCTCCTCTTTCCTCAAAATATGTACACTTCAATAGTACGCTTCTATTTTTCACTTTTCAAACAACAAACGTCAATAATTTCATTTTTCCTGTTTTGAAATAAATAAAACCCGGCAGATATAACATTTTCTGCACGGGTATATAATTTCCTTTAACTTGGAGGAGTTTGGTCCGGAGGAGTTTGGTCCGGAGGAGTTTGGCCGCTGTTACCTTTATTGTTTTGGTTTCCGTTTCCTTTTAGCATGTCTTGAATTTTATCTACGACTTGCGGGGTGAATTCAAGCAGTTTTTCATAAAGATGTGTACTTTCGTCCATGTGAACCATTTTTACGCCCGTGGAATTTACGATAAGAAAAGCAATTGGTGTTATCGATACTCCACCACCACTGCCTCCGCCAAATGGATGATCAATAGCTGCATCGTTGCTGCCGTTTTTCATGAATTCACTTCCACCAGCGGCGAATCCGAAACCTACTCTTGTAACAGGCATAATCACACTGCCATCCGGTGTTTCTACCGGGTCGCCTACAATTGTGTTTACATCCACCATTTCCTTCAAATTCTCCATCGCTGTGCGCATTAGGCCTTCAATTGGATGGTCAGTCATCAAGACGCCTCCTTGTTTTTATTTTCTTCCTTCGTCTTTTGCCACAATTTAATCACATTACCATTCATATGCTTTATCACACGAATTCCGGCAATGATAGCATGCCCCATCCGCATAAAAAACATACATGATAACCTGGTATCAGCTGCGGTACTTTTAAAATTAGGCACAATCTCCATTTGTGGAGAACATTTCCATTTAAATACAGCCGAAGCAATTCCAGCTGTCATGCTTTTGACCGACCAGAGCATTCCGGTTAGTAACCCTGTCCAGGCAGCATCTCCTGTACCGATTTCACTTTTCCAGTCGAATTCGATTATTTTTATTTTTCCTAGAAATGACGATAATATTTGGCGGAATCCATCTATGTGCTTCAACCATAATTGAATCATTTCCATTTGATTTTTAAATTCCTCCGGTGTTGCCTTCATATCTTTTTCCGTGTCTTTTCCTCCTGTAACTTTTGATTTTTCTTTAAAAACGAGTGAAGCGGATTCTTCATCAAATGAAACTATTGGGATTTGAAACGTTTTGTAAAAGAAGTACCAGACGGTAATTTTTATTGTTATATCCTGCTTTTTACTTTTTCTTTTAAATTGAAAGGAAATCTCAACCGGGGTTATTGATATAAGAATAATTAAAAACACAAACCCGACTGTAATACCTAAAAACCAAATCATACATCATCCATCCGTCTTTATGTAGTTGATTACCAGTATATCCAAAAATTCACTTCGTCAAACAAGAAGGTATCAGCAGCGGTCAATAGGCAATAAAACCAGCTGGTCTCAAAAGCCCCTGCATAGAAAACAGCCGGTCGTATAAAAAAAGTTCGACCGGCTGTTTAGATTTGTTTTCTCTTTTTGACAGGCTGTGCCATTACGTTTTTCAGATAGTTTGCAGCAGAACTTGATATGAACCCTCTCCAAACAGGATCTGCCACTTTCAATATAAATAGCGATTATATTTTAGTTGATGTAACATTCAGTCTTTTTATCGAAAGGAAGGTAACTGGGACTTCAATCTTTCTTGGTTACCGTTCGGCTTTTCTTTCACCTGTTCCGAGTTCCAAGGTCCCTTCTTGATGACCGATCCTCTTAGCTTCTTTCGGTTCCTGGTCCCAAGAGCTTTCCTTGAATACCGTTTTATCTTTCTTTCTCCCGCTACGGGATCCATGCCCACTTCTTGATGACCGTTGCTCCTTTGCTTCCCGAATGATTCCAAACATCAAGAGTCCTCCTTGGGGACCACTTCACTTTTCTTTTCCTGTCTCGGGCTTCAAGTTCCTGGCTTGCCGACGGCATTAGCACGTTTTCTGTAAAAAGAAGATTTGGTTATCCTTATATTAGGAAAGGGGATGCCCATTTCTTTCGAGACATCCCCTTAAATACTTATTTGTCGACATGTATCACTCTTGTATCCCCAAACATATCATGAATACCCTGTTTTTCATTTGTAAAACCAACCACAATATAAATAATATTTGTAATCACAAGGCTTCGGTAAATAAATCGGCCTACTACTTCCCGAAATAATAGGTCAGGCCAAGTTAGCGGAGCTGCATCCTTGTGCACTACTTTTAAACCAAAGATCATTTTTCCAAGCGTCTGTCCTAACCATTTTGTCATAAAAAGAAAATACAAATAAGAAGTTATCGCACTAAGAATCCCTTGCAATGTGAAAAATCCGAGTATATTTACAGGCTGGTTGTCAAGGAACATTAAAGGGCTGAGAATCAGGCCGTTTAAACTAAACACGATCAACAAATCTAAAAGATAAGCCCAGAACCTCATCCAAAAGCCTGCATATCTTCTAGACATAGCATACTTTTTTATATCTCTTCCGGAAGGCCGCACTGATTGTCCATCACCTGGGTATTCCTCACTTTGCCGTTCAGTATGTGAGGAGGGCTCATTATTCTTTATATCTTCGTTTTGGTAGTTGTTATCCATTTTCCGTGCACCTCCTTATTCCGTATATAAATACATAGCGCGCGGAGTTTCGGATTCCATCAGCAGCTCTTTAATTCCTAACAGCTCTGCATCATTAACAAACAAGCTCCGAGCGGATGTGCCGAGAAATTGATTAAACGTGAACGCCCCGTGGTAACGAACGACTTGCGGGTTATTAAGACCTTGATCTTCTTCCATTAATGATATGGTGTCTTCTAAAGATCCTAAATTATCGACTAGATCCAGCTCTTCTGCCTGCTTTCCGGAATATACACGGCCGTCCCCAATCTCACGTACTTCTTCTTCTGACATGCCGCGCCCATTAGCAATAACATTAACAAAATCTCCATAAAAATCATCAACCATAGATTGTAAAATCTCTTCTTCTTCCTCGGTCATATCACGATTTCCAGACATGATATCTTTAAACGGACCACTTTTAATGGTATTAAATTCAAGCCCTAATTCTTCAGCCAGCTCTGAATAATTAATGCTTTCCATTATCACACCAATTGAGCCGGTAACAGTAGCGGGATGAGCAACAATTTTATCCGCCGGAGCAGCTACATAATATCCGCCAGATGCTGCTGTGTTCCCCATAGATACATATACAGGCTTGCTATTCTCTTCTTGTATTTCCTGTACTTTATCATGTATTTCAGCGCTTTCCACTACGCCGCCGCCTGGTGTATTTACTCTTAGGATGATACCGTTTATGTTGGGATTTTCACCGGCACTCTCAAGCATCTTCATAAACTGACGGTGGTTATACATGCTTTGATTCATAAAGGAAGGAGCACCGCCGGTATCTTGAATAACCCCTTCTATATCAATTACTGCTATTTTATCCTGCCCCTGTCCTTCCTGCATTACTTCTTCTTCAATTCCATCGTCGCTTCCGCCGAACATGTTTTCAAAATTTCCCGATGCTATCGTCGAAACAAATTGAAAGCCTATCGACACAGCAAGCAGCAGTGCAGCGATTCCAAGTGCAAGCCATCTTTTCGTGCTCATTTGCAGTCCTCCTCAAAATTCGTGTCTAATCTTAAATATTTAAGTCATTATACTGAAATTCTTCTGCAACTACCGTTCCTTTGACATTTGCGTGAACCATTTCATCTTCGTTGATTGTCAAAATGTCCTGGTCTAAAATAGTGAAATCAGCTGTATAACCTGGAGCTATCTTTCCCATTTCCATTTCTTTTCCGATTGCCTTGGCACTTCCTGTCGTATAAAGAGAGACAGCTTCAAATGGTGTTAACTTTTGCTCAGGCAGATACCCGCTGTGAGTCTCGGCAGGTTTTTTTCTTGTAATAGCTGCCTGGATTCCTTCTAACGGGTCCACTGGTTCAATGGGAGCATCTGAACTGCCTGCGCACTCCACCCCTTTCTTTAATAATGTTTTCCAGGCGAATGAATGGGAAAGCCGAGTTGTTCCAAGCCTTTCTTTGACCCAAGGAAAATCAGACAGCACAAACCGGGGCTGTAAATCTAGAACAACATCGAGCTTCTTTAACCTGTCAATTAAGTCAGGAGGCGTAATTTGAGCATGTATAATCCGGTCTTTTTTGCCCCTGGGGACAGGATGCTCTTCAAGCGATTCGACAGCATACTCCAAAGCTAAATCACCAATGGTATGAATGGCAACGGGCATTTTTTCCTTCCGTGCTTTTTCAACCAGCTTTTTTAAATTCTCCCTAGAATGGATGGCAACGCCGGAAGTTTCTGGAGCATCATTATAAGGATAGCGTAAAAGAGCGGTCCGCCCGCCAAGTGCTCCATCGGCAAAGATTTTCACGGCACCAAATGATAAAAAGTCATCTACTGCGCCATATTCGTATCCAAGCTGCCTCATATCATCCACTACTTCGTGATGAACAAGTAGATTTGCTCTAAATTTCCACCGCTTCTCTTTTATAACATCCTGAAAAGCGCGAAAGGTTCTTTGAAAACCTCCATAGTAGTTTAGATCTTCAGTATGTCCGCCGGTAAGACCCTTTTTTACCATGTGTTCAACTGCTGAATTCAATGCCTGCCTTAACTCTTCATCGCTTACAGGCGGCTGCACTGCTTTAACTAAATCGGCTGCTTGGTCAAGCAAATAACCGGTTTCTTCCCCGTTATTATCTCTAACGATAATTCCCCCTGCCGGATTGGGTGTCCTTTTACTTATACCCGCTTTCTCTAAGGCAGGAGAATTTGCAAGCGCAGCATGACGGCAGATTCTTGTCAGTATAATAGGATTATGTGGTGCTATTTCATCCAATTCAGCTTTGTGAAAGATTTTTCTGTCCGCAAAATTGTTTTCGTTCCAGCCTTCTCCAATCAGCCATTGCCCTTCTTTTAAGGTTTTAGCTTTATCTACTAATGCCTGTTTCATTGCATTAGCATCTGTGAATTCAGATAAATCTAATTGAAGCATGGTTTCTCCAAGGGCAATCATATGTAAATGACTGTCTGTAAAACCAGGAAACATGACAGAACCTTTTAAATCCATACGTTGCTCAATATGAGGATATTTGTTTTCTAATTCTTCTTTTACACCAATGTCCTGTATCTTTCCATTTTCCGTATATACCGCTTCCGTCATATCATTTTCCTGCTTCATTGTATATATCTTGCCATTAAACCACAACGTACCCAGTTCAATCACCGTCTTTCGTCTATGTTTTACGGCACACCTTTAATAAAGTTTCACTTTATTAACGTACAATATATATCTTGATGTGTCACCTTAAACAGATCAAATGTAAAACTGTCTCCCGCAATCGATTCATTGGGGAGACAGCTGTGATTATAAAAGGTCATTCATTTGCTTTTCAAAACTTTCTTCTTCACTTCCTATATCAAGTATTTCTGCATTTTGAACAGCGGCTTCGATATAAGGCTCAAAGTCAAATGCTTCCTCAAAACGCCCAGCTTTATCCCGGCGCGGTTTTGTGACCGAATCAGGAGGAAGAAATATCGTACAGCAGTCTTCATAAGGAAGAACAGAGATGGAGTAAGTGCCTATTTTTTCAGCTACTTCTACTACTTCTTGCTTATCCATGGTAACAAGCGGCCTTAAAATAGGCATGTTGGTTACTTCATTAATGGTGTACATACTTTCAAGAGTCTGAGAAGCAACTTGTCCGAGGCTTTCTCCATTAACAATAGCCTTTGCCTTTTGTTTATCTGCTATTTTTTCTGTGATCCTAAACATCATACGACGCATAATAGTCATAGCGTAGTTCGAAGGAATGTTAGCATGTATAGCTTTTTGAAGTTCGGTAAATGGTACAACGTGTAATTTTATTCGGCCGCCAAACCTCGTTAAGGTTTTGGTCAAATCCTCTACTTTTTTACGTGCTCGTTCATTTGTATAAGGAGGGCTGTGAAAATGTACAGCTTCTAATTCAGCCCCTCTTTTCATAGCCAAATATCCTGCCACAGGACTGTCGATACCGCCGGATAACATGAGTGCTACCTTACCAGCTGTCCCAACTGGAAGTCCTCCGGCCCCTTCCACTCTGCCGCAGGTAATATATGTGCCCTGTTCCCTTACTTCCACTACTACTTCTACATCGGGGTGATGAACATCCACGGTTACTCCTTCGGTATTGCGAAGGATATAACCGCCAATGTACTGGTTTAAGTCTTGGGAGTGAATGGGAAATGGTTTATAAGAGCGGCGGGCACTCACCTTAAATGTTCCCTTTTTTCCGTCATGCTGTAAAAAAGCTTGCAGAGCGGCGTCTTTTATTTCTTCGATTTCATTAGATGCTTTCATAGCTAAACTAAACGAAGAAATGCCAAATACATGTTTCAGCTTCTCGATAACAGGCTCTGGATTTTCTTCATGTAATTCAATCATCATCCGGCCATAAGTCCGCTTTACTTTGCAGGCAGAATGTTCACTAATTGCAAATTGAATATTCTGCTTCAATTTTTTTTCAAAATCATTGCGATTTCTTCCTTTTAAAGCCAATTCGCCGTATCGAATTAAAATATGATCATATTTCATGAACGTTCCGCTCCCATAACCTTTTTCATTTCCGGTATAATCTCGTTCAATACCTCAATAAGTTTTTTTACATCTTCTTCTTTGGTGTCAAAAGAAAAACTTGCCCGAATAGCACTTTCCGCTCTTTCCATTCCTAAACCAGCAGCTTTAATCACTGCACTAGGCTCCTGCATTTTGGAAGAGCATGCTGATTTAGTTGATAAATGGTATTGACGTTTTGTCAGTGATTGAATAATAACTTCTGGTTTTACCCCGGGAAACGATACATTTACAATATGAGGAGCTGCACCTCTTTTAGGCGTATTTACTTCTGCTCCTTTTATATCGCTTAAGGAATCAATAAGAAAGTCTCTTAATTGATATAAGCGTTTTTCTTCTGCTGCTAAACGTTCTCTTGATATACGGAGTGCTTTTGCCATAGCCGTAATACCTGGAACGTTTTCTGTTCCTGCTCTGTATGTTTGTTCTTGAGAACCTCCATGAAATAATGGAGAAAGCACTGTACCCTCTTTCATAAATAAAGCGCCTGTTCCTTTCACACCATGAAATTTGTGTCCGGAAATTGTACATAAATCCACTTTTGCTTCATGTAAGTCCAACGGGTTGTGCGCCGCCCCCTGGACATGATCGGTATGAAAATAAAGCTTTGGATACTTTTCTAAACGCTTACCTATTTCTTCAATAGGCTGAATGGTTCCCATTTCATTATTAACATGGATAATGGAAACAAGAGTGGTATCTGCACGGACTGCGTTCTCTACGTCTTCCGGAGACACTCTGCCTTCTTTATCTACCGGTACATAGGTCACCTCGAAGCCAAATGCCTCTAACTGAGAAAACGCTTCTTTTACAGAAGGATGCTCGACAGTAGTAGTAACCAAGTGCCGTCCCCTTTTTCTGTGCTCTATAGCTGCTCCTTTAATAGCAAGGTTATTTCCTTCTGTCCCGCCAGATGTAAATATGATTTCATTTGGTTTTGCTTTTAATAATGATGCCACAGATTCTCTTGCTTTGTTTAGCAGTGTTTCTGCTTCTGAACCTGGCCTATGCAGCGAAGACGGGTTTCCAAAATAAGTGGAAGCTGCCTCCTGATAAGTCTCAAGGACTTCCTGCCATGGTTTTGTGGTGGCACTATTGTCTAAGTAAACCATTGGTTCTGCCCCTTTTCTTCATGTTACGGGCGAAAGCGAAAACCGACTCCCGTCCAATCTTCATGACCCTGTAATCTGCCGCCGCTTATTAATTTAGTCTTTGTTGCAGGGTGTTCTCCCTATTATTCCCGTAGGATGCAACAATATATATTAACATACAAGAATAGGAAAGAAAAGGACCAACGCCTTGTTTTTGAGCTGTGGAAACCAAGCAAAAAAAATTTCTATATACTTATAAAAGGATTCGCATAATTTCAAACAGATGGCCGGGCAGCTAGAATGGGATATGGCCTTCATTTGTCCGAAGTGCCTGGTTATCGAATGTAAAAAAGCTGTCCTTCTTTTAAAGGGCAGCTTTTAGCCGTATGGTTATTCATTTATGATTTCAAGCAGTTCGTCCACTGAAATAGTCCCTTCTTCAGATGCAATATATATAGCTCTGGACTCAGTAATTTTATTCGTTTCATTTTGTAAGGCCAAAGCGGTGGAAGAAGAATTACTATCTTGACCAGAAGCATTATCTTCTTTTTTGGCATCCTCATCTAAAAGATTTTCACTATCTTGTTCTAAAGAATTGTCTCGATTCAATGCCTCTTCTTTTGATGAAGAATCAGAAGTTGTGACCCCCAGTTCCCGGTCAAGCTCTGCGGCTAGTTCTTCTGTAGATTTTTGGGCTGCTGGTTCTTTCTCGTTATTATCAGCAAAAAGCATCATCCCGGCCGCCCCCAATACGGCAAAGCAAAGAATGATCGCTGCAGCCACTATATAAAAAGGTTTCATCCACCCTCCCTCCTTTCAATCGTGACTATTATATCACTTTTGATGAAAGAAGCGAACAAATTTGTGTATCTTTCGTGTATATCTAGCAAAAACTAGATACTAAGACCTAAATTTGCAGTGGATACATTAATATCTTCCGCTTATGTTTTCTAGTACATTGGGTTCTTTTTGTTCTAATGCCGCGATTGCTGTATTTACTGCTTCATCATAATATCCTTTGCGAAAATGATCTTCTGCTTTTAATAAGGCTTCGTCAATAGATAGGGACTGGCTTCGATATTTATTACCATGTTGGATAGCACGTTCAGCAAGACGGGCTTGTTCTAATGTTGTTCTTAATTCCTGATGAACTCTTTTGACATGATACTCTGCATCCTCTACTGCTGCATTGACTCTTCCCATTTCTACTGGGACTTCTTCAAGGGCAGACGCAGCAGCTTCCAACCTTTCTTCTGAAGCATCTACCTCGTTTAACAACAAAGAAGGTACTCTTGGCAGGAGGGATCGTTCAAGTTTCATTCTATCCTGAAGTAATTGTCTGCGTAACGTTTTCAAGGTTTCTAATGCTTTCAGTTCATCTTTGCGGAGCATATATAACTTTTCTTTTGAACTTCTAATATCCTTATCTAAAGAGTTTAATTCTTTTTTAAGTGCTTCGAGCTTTTCTTTCAAACTGGTAAATGACTGCTTGCGAAAATCATACATATCTTTAAAGACATTCCAATTTTTGAGTGTTTCTTCCATTCCGTTTTCTGCCTTCTTTTGCCGCTCATTTTCTTCTTCCGGGATTCTGTAGCTCATTTTCACTTTTTCGCATTCTATTTGGAGCTCATTTAATTGTGTTTCGAGGCGGTTTATTTCCTCTCTTACTTCGAGTGCTTGAACTTCAACGAATCTGCGTGCTTCTACTTCCTTTTCAAGCGTTTGATAAATATGCTCAAAATAGTCACGAATTTCTTGAATTCGATCCTTCACTCTTTCTAATTCCAAGTCAGCAACGGCTTTGCTTAACAAAGGGAATTCACTGTGAAACTCTTCTAATTGATAGCGGAAATCAAAATGAGAAAGTTCATACCCTGCCTGTTCCATTTCTTCCATGCCTTTTTCTACTTCATTGCATTCCTCCGGCAATTCACTTTCAACATCAACCAAGAGAGCAGGTACACTCTTTACATTTTCTTCCGTTTCGATAAGCTTCTCATTTAAATCTTTTAATATTTGATTTGCTTTCATGTAGTTCCCGGCTTCTGTTTCTTCATGAAACAACGCAAACAAATCCCTTAAGTCATTCATTTTGCTTTCAAACATACGGGCTGTGCCGCCTAAAGAAAGCCTGTTCTGAGAAATAAACTCTTGAATGGAATCAAATTTCCCTTGTGTTTCTGTTATTCCCGTTCGATTTTCTTCTTCACTATGTATTAGCTCTTCTACTTCATTAAAAATAGCAAGAATATGAGAATCTATATCTTGTAACTGAGTTTCTACGCTTTCTAAAAGCTCGTTTGATTTGCGGAAACGATATTTATTCGCCCACTCTTCTATATCAAAAAGAGCTTCTTCAATATCAGGGAGGTATGAGGCAAGAATTTCATCCCATTCTTTACGCCATTCTTCAAACTTTTCTTCGGTTTGCCCTGACATAGTAAGGCCTTTGACTTTAGAAATTTCCTCTGCTACAGGCTGGTTGGCTATTTTTGTTTTCCATTGCTCCAGCCTGTCCACTTTTTTATATATTTTTCTCCTAGAAACAGCTCCATAAATAATTACTGCAGCTATAATAAGAGCTGCTGTTAATATCACATACATCATCATGGGCCTTCACTCCAGTTTTGCCGCCGCTTAAATCGCATAATTTATTAGTATTGAAGTTTTTCGTCACGTTCAGCTAAATTCCTGCTTTTTCTGATATACTTTTTTTACTGTTCAAAAAGTATAAAATTTATTTACATAGATAAGCTAAGTTTTTCTCAAAATCTGGTTTGCACAGCAATAAATTCAATTATATGATAACATGGAAAGACTTTATTTGTGAAAAACGCAGGACAAAAACACAAATTTTTTCTATTCATTTAAATTGATCTTTAATTTTTAAGAGAAGAGGAATGAAAATTGGCTGTATTAAGAGATGGACACATTCACACCCCGTTTTGTCCGCACGGGTCTGGCGATTCATTTAAAAAGTATATAGAACGTTCTATTTCAGAAGGACTCCAAACAATTACTTTTGCTGAACATGCTCCGCTTCCTGCTGGATTTGAAGACACTGTTCCTGAAAAAGACAGCGCGATGCCATACACAGAATTACATTCGTACCTAGAAGAAATTAATAAATGGAAAAAAGAATACGAGAACGATATTGAAATATTAACAGGGCTGGAAGTAGATTTCATTGAAGGATTCGATCATGAAACGAAGGCCTTTCTTGATAATGTTGGACCTATGCTGGATGATAGTATTTTGTCTGTTCACTTTCTCCTTGCCGGAGGAAGCTATACTTGTTTAGACTACAGCCCTGAAAGTTTTGCGGAATTAGTGAAAAAAACAGGTTCGGTTGAGCGCACAGTAAATCTTTATTTCCAAACACTTCATCAATCGATTGACTGCGACCTAGGGAAGCACAAACCAAAGCGCATTGGACATATTACCCTTATCCGCAAATTTCATAAACGGTTCGACCCAGTTGATCTTCAAAGCAAAGTGCATGCTCTTTTAGATTCTATTGCAAGTAAAGGAATGGAGCTTGATTATAACGGAGCAGGTACAGCTAAACCATTGTGCCGTGAGTCCTATCCACCTCGAGATGTTGCTTTAGAAGCAAAAAAAAGAGGCATCCCGCTCATATACGGTTCGGATGCACACCAGGCAAAAGAATTAATGCAGGGGACAGGACAGCTTATATAATGGGAGTGATCATTACGGATGGATATAGTCAGCCCGCTTTTCTCTGGCGAATGTACGCCTCCCCTGATTCTTCTTATTTTCTTTTAACAATACTTTTGATGCCCATTCTCTTATTTCTTTACGGTAAACCGTAACAAAATGTGATTGCTGAGGCTGAAGATGGAAAACTTCTCTTACATACTGATGATGTAAAAAAGGCATGATAACCATTCCTCTAAATTGCATAATAGTCCAATTCACAGGGATGGAGGCAAATGTTCCTTCCTGGATTCCTTTTTTCAAAACAATAGAGTACAGGTGTTTTTCTTTCATGAGATAAGTACTGGTTATTTCGCGAATAAGAGTAGAATCTAATGTCATCTCGCGAAGTACAAAGCGAGCGCGTAAATGATGTACTTGCATATAAGTTAAGCTTCTTTCAGCCATATACAGCATCTTTTCATAAGCATCTGCATGCGTGACTTTCACGGCCTGCTCCAGCTCTTTCATATACCCTTCTAGAAAGTCTGTCATCAATGCTTCAAGCAGGCCCTGCTTTCCTCCAAAATAGTAGGACACAAGGGAAATATTGACGCCAGTCTTTGCGGCTATTTCTCTAATAGAGGTTCCATGAAATCCTTTACTGGTAAATAAGACCGTTGCAGCTTCTAACATTTTTTCCTTGGTGTTTTCGGTGGCGGACACAGCCATCGCCTCCTTTATAAACAATGTAGAAACCTATGATCATGAGCGATTTTCAACCTTACTTAATAATTCCTTCTTTCTTACTAATAACCCTTTAAAAAGTTGTCGACACTTTCAAGGTTTATTCGGCAAAGTGCTGTGTGAGACGTGACAAAATCTATATGATAAACTTGTTTTATCCAGAACCATGTTAGAAAAGGAGAGGAAAATAATTGTTTCAACCGGTTGAATATAAAGGTACACTGCAAGAAGGATTCACTACTTTATTTAAACAGCTCGATGCTTTACTAGAAGGGGAAACAGAGCAAACCGCCAATTTAGCTAATGCTGCTGCTTTATTAAATCAATTTCTAGATGAAGTTAATTGGGTAGGTTTCTATTTATACCAAGAACAAAAAGAGGAGCTTGTGCTCGGTCCGTTCCAGGGCCTGCCTGCCTGTGTGAGAATTCCAATGAAAAAAGGAGTATGCGGGACTGCAGCGAATGAACGACGTACAGTACGTGTAGCAGACGTTACTGCATTCCCCGGACATATTGCCTGCGACGGGGCTACACGCTCTGAAATTGTTGTTCCTCTTGTAAAGGAGAGTCAGTTAATAGGAGTGTTAGATATTGACAGCCCTGTTGATAACAGGTTCTCTAAAGAAGAAGAACAGTATCTGGAGCAATTTGCTGACATCTTATTGAAACATATTTAAACACTGGCATAGCTTCTATTCATTTAGTGCGTGCTGTCTTCGATTGTTCCTCACTTGCGTAAAGAAACCTATCAAAAGGGGGCAGCACGCACCTTTAAAATAAAGCATCCTTTGATTCTTCTTCGAAAACGACTTGATTTTTTCCTTACTTTTTCGCTTGATAAAGGGCGCGATCAGCCCGCACAAAGAGAAGATCAAGAGACACCTGCTCTTCTTGTTTCCAGTTTGCAGCGCCGCAAGACACAGTCACTGCTGGGGCTGATTCCCTTGCAACACTTTCTACAATTCGGCGTGCCACTTTTTTCCTGCTGACGCAGCAGTCTGAGGTAAATAAACTGCTAATTCTTCTCCTCCCCACCTTGCTGCAATATCATTTTTACGAATATTCTGCTGAATAATCGATCCAACTTGAATAATAATCTGATCTCCTGTTTGATGGCCAAAGGTATCATTTACTTTTTTGAATTTATCAATATCGAAAAGTAGAAACGTACCTTCCTTCTCTTGAGTAAGCGCCCGAAGTATACATTCATCAAGATAATGCCTGGAATGCAGTTTTGTTAAGTGATCGGTAATTACCATAGTTTCCAGCTGTTCATGGAGCATAGCATTCAGAAAAGCAAGGGTGGAATGATGAACAAGCGACTGCAGCAGTTTAAATTGGTGAAAAGTAAATTCTTTTACCAGCACAATAACAATACCCTTTATTTCCCTGCTTTGTACCATAGGCACAGCCATCAGGAGTTGTATTCCAATAAGCAATAGGTTGGTCTTGTGTTTAGGTCACTTATAAATAAAGGATCTGCTTGATTTTCAAATCGTTTAATCATTTTATATATAACTTTTATATGCTCCGGTTTTTTAAAGAAGCTTTTATTTAGCATTCGAAAATTATCATTCTCATTTGTAAGTACAAATTCAATTTTCATTTTTCAAGAGGGGATAAATTTTTTGATTTGGCTTTTCATGCTTTGTGCTGTCTCTTCCAGCTTTAACCTGGAATTTAATATATATGATGTCTCATTACATTTGAAGGACTCCATAAATTCCCTGTTTCCCTCGAAGCGGAATATATAACACAGATGTGTTGTTTCCAGAGGTGTCATCCTCTTGTATCATGCCGGATAAATAAGTTTGTTTCATTTATCCATTCATATTTTCTAACCCATTTGAATAATCAATCTCCGGCAAATCTTCTTGTACATCCCATTCTTGTGATAAATGCAGGGCAATACGGCATGATGAATAGACAGATTGAAGGGCCTTTATTACTTCTTTTAATACGGAACCAGCCCGCATCGATGAACTCGGCTGATCGCATTTTAAAGGAAACCGCCAAAGACTCCACTTCCCGTGGCAGCGGCGGCATTAGTCCATCCTGTACGTTGAAAATTTTATGATTTATTATATATGATACATTTGACCTGAGTCTTTTGCAGTTAAATATAACTTATTTATCCAAACTTTTCCTTTCTTTTCTTAAAAAATTATTTCACTTTATACAGCGGGAAATATTGACTTAGATTTCGAAAAATTATATAATGGCGTCTGTGTGAAAGACAGCCAGGACAAACTTGATATGTACACCCTTATCATTTTGTTCCTTAAACCTGCGGCTGAATCATTGGTTTAAGGGGCATTGCGTAACCTCTAGCTGTCGAGGCGAAGATGCTTGAAAACAAAATGAGCATGTCAGGAGATTGTCAACGTTGTTCTTTTTCCAATACTTTAATATAGAGGAGGCTTCTTGTATGGCACGTTATACAGGACCATCTTGGAAAAAATCCCGCCGTTTTGGTATTTCTCTAAGCGGTACAGGAAAAGAATTAGAAAAACGCCCATATGCACCAGGCGAACACGGACCGACTCAACGGAAGAAACTTTCAGAGTACGGCCTGCAGCTTCAAGAAAAACAAAAACTTCGCTATATGTACGGTTTGAACGAGCGTCAATTCCGCAAGTTGTTTGAACAGGCTGGTAAAATGCAAGGGGTACACGGTGAGAACTTTATGATCTTGCTTGAATCCCGTCTTGATAACTTAGTATACCGACTTGGCCTTGCTCGCACACGCCGTGCTGCGCGCCAGCTTGTTACACACGGACACGTAACGGTTGACGGAGAACGTGTAGATATTCCATCTTACCGCGTTAAGCCGAACCAAACAATCGGTCTTCGCGAAAAATCCCGCAACCTTTCTGCTGTAAAAGAAGCAGTAGAAGTGAACAACTTCGTACCAGAATATTTAACTTTTGACGAAGAAAAGCTTGAAGGAACGTACAACCGCTATCCTGAGCGTTCTGAACTTCCTTCTGAAATTACAGAAGCGCTTATCGTTGAATACTACTCCCGTTAAGCTAAACAAAAGTCAGGCTTCCTAAATTTAGGGTGTCTGACTTTTTTACGTTCAATATGAAAGAACCTGAGACCGGCTGCATGGTCTCAGGTCTGTTTTTAAGCATATTGAATTAAAAAATATTTCTTTTTCCCGCGGCGAATGATAGTAAAGGCACCATCAATTTTATCTTCCTTTCCAATGACTTTATCCAGCTCCTGACAACGATCTCCATTAATATAAATTGCTCCGTTTTTAATATCTTCTCTCGCTTGCCGCTTAGAAGGAGAGATGCCTGCTTCAACCAGAAGATCTAAGAGTCCCTTTTCTTTCTCCTCTATTACGTGAGCTGGTACATCTTTAAACCCTTGTTTAATTTCTTCGGCAGATAGTTCTTTCAGGTCCCCTCCGCCAAATAAAACTTGTGAAATGTGCTGCGCCTGGGTGAGTGCATTTTCCCCATGGACGAAACAAGTCACTTCTTCAGCAAGTCTGCGGTGGGCTTTACGCTCTTCAGGACGCGCTTCCAGTTCTTTTTCTAATTCATTAATTTCTTCATTATCTAAAAACGTAAAATACTTCAAGAATTTAATAACGTCACGGTCGTCCGTGTTAATGAGAAATTGATAAAATTCGTATGGTGACGTTTTTTCAGGATCAAGCCAAATGGCTCCGCCTTCCGTCTTCCCAAACTTCGTCCCATCTGCTTTTGTAACAAGAGGTATCGTAAATCCATAAGCATCCGGCTGTTCTCCTTCTTCTCCACCTTTCATCCGGCGGATCAGCTCTAGACCAGCTGTAATATTTCCCCATTGGTCGCTTCCGCCAATTTGCAGCTGACATCCTTTTTCTTTGTTTAAATGGTAAAAATCAAAGGACTGCAATATTTGATAGCTGAATTCTGTAAAAGAAATACCGGACTGGATGCGGGATTCAACTGACTCTTTTGCGAGCATATAATTTAAACCAAAATGTTTTCCTACATCTCTTAAAAAGGAAACAACACTCATGCTTCCAATCCAATCATAGTTATTTAGCACCTCAGCTTTATCGCCGCCCTCGAAATCCAAGTATTTTTGTAGTTGTCCTTTAATTCTATCACTATACATTTTGACGACATCTTCTTCATTCAATGTCCGTTCCGCTTTTTTTCCGCTTGGATCTCCAATCAACCCAGTAGCCCCGCCTACAAGCGCGAGAGGCTTATGTCCTGCCAGCTGAAAACGGCGAAGAGTTATTATGGTCAGCAGGTGTCCAATATGAAGACTATCCCCAGTTGGGTCAAAACCACAATACATCGTTACTTGTTTTTCATTTAACAGTTCCTGAAGCCCTTCTCTGTCTGTAACTTGATTAATCAATCCGCGAAATTCTAAGTCTTTTAAAATATCCACATTCCAGCGCTCCTTTTTTGAGAATAACAAATACGTTTCAAAGCTGAGTATCAAAGCCTAGGGATTTTTTCCCATTAAAAAACGCCCCTTCCTCTCTAGAAGGGACGATCTTTATCGCGGTACCACCCTTGTTGAAAGCTTACATGCTGCTTTCCACTCGGTTGTTATAACGGCAGATTCCGTCTTTTGATTCATAGGAAGAACACGTATAAACCAAAAGAAGCTCGAGAACGTAATTCACATCTTTCCTTTGTACCGGCTTGCACCAGCCGCCGGTTCTCTGAATACAGGGAGGAATATGCTACTTCAATCCTTCAATGCTTATTATTATAAAATTTTTAGACTATATTTCTTTTATCATATTTGCTTTCTTTCTGTCAACGGCAGAAGAGAAAATCAGTAAAACGCATAGGAAGCTAGTACCGCTTATGCTATAATATCGTTGACGTTTAGGAGGAATTATATATGCATAAATTTTTTGAAAGACTAAACCACAAGCTCGACAAGGTGAAAAACCATTCATTCATTAAAGGACTTAATATTACATCCCATGTGTTCTGGAACCTTGTCTTAATATCGGCTGTTCTGATGGTAATGCTGGCATTATTTGTTGGAGGGGCCGGGGCCGGCTATTTTGTCTCATTGGTAGAAGATCAGGAAGATTACAGTAAAGAAGAATTTCAACAGGAAGTTTATAATTATGAAGAAGTAAGCGATCTATATTTTGACGATGATGAATACTTAGGAAAAATACCTGCTGACCTTGAAAGAAAAGAACGGTCGCTTGATGAAATGTCTAATCATCTAATTCATGCTGTTATTTCTACAGAAGACGAATACTTCTTTGAACATAAAGGGGTCGTCCCAAAAGCATTATTTCGTGCTACTTACCAAGAGATAACCGGGGCCAGCACGCAGACCGGCGGCAGTACGCTGACCCAGCAGATTATTAAAAACCAATTATTGACAAATGAAATTTCTTTTGACCGAAAAGCAAAAGAAATTGCCCTGGCCTTACGAATGGAAAACTTTTTTGAAAAAGAGGAAATCCTCGAAGCCTACCTTAATATTGTTCCTTTTGGCCGAAACGCAAATGGCCGGAATATCGCAGGAGCCCAATCTGCCGCAGAAGGATTATTTGGAGTAGATGCTTCGGAATTAAATATAGCTCAATCTGCTTTTATTGCAGGTCTTCCAAAAAACCCCTTCGTCTATACCCCTTTTGCTGCAGGCGGAGAAGTTAAGGAAGATTTTGATGCCGGTTTAAACAGAATGAAATTAGTTTTAAACAATATGCATGAAAACGGCTTTATTACAAAAGAAGAATACGAAGAAGCTCTTGAATATGACATAAAAAATAATTTAACCGATCCATCCGGAAGCCTCGTTGAAGATTATCCATACCTTACGTATGAAGCACAAGACCGGGCTTCTCGAATCATACGTGAAAATTTATTAGAAGAAGATGGTATTGAGATTGATGACCTTGATGAAGAAGAACGTCAGGAAACTCTCACACAATATCTAGCTCAAGCTAAAAAGGAATTAGCCCTTGGCGGCTACAATGTCCACCTTACTATAAAAAAAGATATTTATGATTCCATGCAAGAAGCGGTTAATAACTCGGAATGGTTTGGACCTGACCGGCAGGGTGAAGATGGTACAGAGCCTGAAGAAGTCGGAGCCATTTTAATAGATAATCAAACGGGAGCTATTTTAAGTTTTGTTGGAGGACGAGATTTTAACAGGGAAAACTTAAATCACGCCACTCAAGCATACAGGCAAAACGGGTCAACGATGAAACCCTTGTTAGCATACGGCCCTGCTATTGATCAAGGTGTTGTACAGCCGGGCACCGTACTTCCCGATGTCCCAAGTGAGTATAGAGATGGGACAGAGTTTACAAATTTCGGAGGCAGTTATCAAGGTTTTGTCAGTGTTCGAGAAGCATTAAAGGAATCTAGAAATGTTCCAGCCGTCAAGACTTTTCAAAGGATAGAACATGAAACTTCCAGGCAGGCGCTTGAAGACATGGGATTTCAGAGGCTTGATCCTGATGAACCTTATGAGTCTGGATCAATCGGCGGTTTAACTTACGGGGCAACTGTCGAACAAAATACGAATGCCTTTGCTACATTTGGAAACGAAGGGCAATTTCACGATTCGTATTTAATCGAAAAAATCGAGAAAAAAGATGGGGAAACTGTTTATGAACACAATGCGGAAAACAATAAAGTCTTTTCGCCGCAAACTGCTTTTCTAACGGTAGATATTTTAAGAGACGTCTTAGAACCAGGTGGTACAGCAAGCGCTCTTCCTGGTATGCTCAAATTCGGCGGTGATTGGGCTGGTAAAACAGGTACAACAAACGACACAAAAGATTCCTGGTTTATCGGTTTAAACCCAAACGTGACCTTTGGTACCTGGATCGGATATGATGACCCACAGGCTCTCGCTACACCTTACAAAGGGTTAAGTTATGGTGCTAGAACACAGCAAATATGGGCAGAAATGATGAACGCAGCTTATGACGCAGACCCTGATGTATTAGGAATTGATGATGAGTTTGAACAGCCTGACGGCATAGTACGTCAGACCATTTGTGGTATTTCAGGAAAACTGCCTAGCTCCCTTTGTAAAGAAGCAGGCTTGACAACAACAGATTACTTTAACGAGGAATTTTTACCATCAGAAACTGATGACAGTCTTAGCGAAGTATCTTCTGTTACGATTAATGGTGAAAGATATAAAGCTTATGACTCCACTCCGTCAGACTTCACTCAATCAGGAGTATCGATTAAAGAAGATTATTTTGATGCTGACGATATGAGTGAATATCTACCAGATGATTGGGATAATATTGTTCCTGACCAATCGGCTCCTAATAATGGCCGCAGACCATCACAGGTGACCGGAGTGTCTTTTAATGGCGGTCAAATTACATGGAACCAGCATCCTGACAATGACATTGTTGGCTACAGGATATACTCTCGTGACGGATCGAGAGTAAAAACAGTGCGTTCAAATACCACTACTTCTACAAGCGTGAACACAAACGGAAAATTTTTCGTGACTGCTGTTGACTCCAGGGGCAGACAATCAACAGAATCTAATTCGGCTGAAGGCAGCAGTCAAAATAATGACGACAACGAAGAAGACAATGATTACGGTGATTCTTCTAATAATGAGTCCAATAATGATAATAGCAATGAGAAAAATAATGATCGAAGTAATGATAATAACAACGGGGGCCGTGAAGAAGGCGATGACAGCTCCTCAGAAGACAATAACAGGGAAGAAGATAGCGATACCGAGCAGGATAACAATGATACGAATGAAGATGATAATACCGATGAGGAAAACGATGGCGATGATAATGACAACAGTGAAGACGATGACGATTAATCATACTTTTTCTTGATAAAGCGATTGTAAAAGCCCTGCTGAATACTTTCAGCAGGGCTTTTGTTAAAATAAATTAATCTTCCATCGTAGAAAGGTCACCAGTTGGTAAATCAAGCTCCCAGGCTTTTAACACACGGCGCATAATCTTACCGCTGCGCGTCTTCGGCAGCTTATCACGGAATTCAATTTCACGAGGTGCCGCATGAGCAGCCAAACCTTTCTTAACGAAATTGCGAATATCCTCTTTTAATTCTTCTGTTACTTCATGCCCATCTCGAACTGCAACAAATGCTTTGATGATTTCTCCTCTTACCGGATCAGGTTTTCCAATGACACCTGCTTCCGCTACAGCCGGATGTTCTATAATCTTACTTTCTACCTCAAACGGGCCTACACGCTCGCCAGATGTCATAATAACATCATCAATACGGCCCTGGAACCAAAAGTAGCCATCCTCATCCATATAAGCTGAATCTCCAGAAACATACCAGCCATCTAATTCAAAATAGCTGTTGTATTTCTCTTCGTTATTCCAAATCGTTCTCATCATGGATGGCCACCCTTTACCAATCGCAAGGTTCCCCATTCTATTCGGAGGTAATTCATTTCCCTGGTCATCTATAATAGCTGCTTTTACGCCCGGAATAGGTTTACCCATTGAACCTGCTTTTATCGTCATAGAAGGATAGTTACAAATCATCATAGCCCCGGTTTCCGTCATCCACCAAGTATCGTGAATACGCAGATTAAATACTTTTTCTCCCCAGCGCACTACTTCTGGATTCAACGGCTCCCCAACGCTTAAGATATGGCGCAGGTTAGAAAGATCATAGTTTTTCACTACCTCGTCACCAACACTCATCAGCATACGGAAAGCTGTAGGAGCACTGTACCATACAGAAACTTTGTAGCGTTCTAAAGTTTCATACCAATCTTGAGGACTGAAACGGCCGCCGCGTACAACATTTGTCGCTCCAGCGAGCCACGGCCCAAAAATACCATAAGATGTTCCAGTTACCCAGCCCGGGTCAGCTGTACACCAATAAACGTCATCCTTTTTAAGATCGAGCACCCACTTAGCCGTTTGATAATGCTGAAGCATTGCATTATGAACATGAAGAACACCTTTTGGTTTCCCAGTTGACCCAGAGGTGTAGTGAAGGATTAAACCATCTTCACGATCGACCCATTCTGGTTCAAATTCAATACTTGCTTGATCCAAGCGGGATTGAAAATCAAGATAAGGTCCTTCTTCTTTTACCCCGTCTCCCTTAATGAAAACAGTATCTAAATAAGGAAGATCATCTACCGGAACGCGTTCAAGCAAATCAGGAGTAGTGACTAGTGCTTTTGCTTCGCTGTCTTCAAGACGGTCCCGTACAGCTCCTTCCATAAAGGCTTCAAATAAAGGCCCTACAATAGCGCCTGCTTTGATTGCTCCGAGCACCGCAAAATATAACTCAGGAGAACGCGGCATAAAAATAAACACGCGGTCGCCTTTTTGAATTCCTGCTTCTTTCATAATATTTGCCGCTTTGTTCGTTTTTTCTTTCATTTCGGCAAATGTATATTTCTCATCTCTGTTCGCGTCACTGTAATATAACGCTACTTGATCTTTTTTCTCTGGAGAGTCCGCATGGCGGTCGATAGCTTCATGGGCCATGTTCACTTTTCCTGTCTCGAACCAGCTGAATTCCTTTTCTGTTTCAGTCCAGTCAAAGCTTTTAGCCGCTTCTTCATAATTTTTTAGATTAAATTCTCCATTTTTTGGTGGAAGCGTTTGCACTTTCATATACCATCTTCCTCTCTGCTATGTATTTTATGTTCTAATACACATTATAATATATTATGAATTTTTGTTCAATTTATATTTGCAGGATAGTCCTCCTCCTCTCTTAAACAAGTATATTTTTTATTTCACCGCTGTTTTAATTTAAAACCCCGCCCCAAAAATTTATTGGTTGTCCCCAACGTCTGCATTCAATAATGTATAATAGAAAATAATTAACTTAGGTAATAAACAACATAAAAGGTGGTACATGGATGATCCATAAGAAGACGTATTATTCCAGGGAATTAGAGTTCGAAGGCCGTACTCTCCTTATGGAAGGCCCTATTTCAGGAAAAAAAATTCATGAATATGATTTTCATGAAGGGCTGGTAGCCTTCCGTCCTCCAGAAGAGCAAAAAAAAGCATTAATAGGTATTGCCGACCTGCCCGAGGGCCGTATTAACGCAGTTATCGATGAAAACACGATTGTCGGTTATGTTACGCTTGTGCACCCAGATCCACTTGAGCGGTGGTCCGAAGCAAATATGGAGAATCTGCTGGAGCTTGGAGCAATTGAGATTGCAGCAGAGTACCGGGGAGCAAAATTGGGAACAAACCTGCTTGAGTTTTCTATGCTGGACGATGCTGTAGAAGACTATATTATTATAACAACAGAATATTATTGGCATTGGGATTTAAAAGGAAGCGGTTTGTCTGTGTGGGAATACAGAAAAGTTATGGAAAAAATGATGAATGCCGGAGGACTGGAGTGGATGGCAACCGACGACCCTGAAATCAGTTCTCACCCTGCCAATTGTTTAATGGTGCGAATTGGAGAACGTGTGGATAATGAGTCTATTCAACAATTTGATGCCGTTCGTTTTTCAAACCGCTTTATGCATTAGGCAGCTGTTCCTCCAACCATCATACCTGGATAAGTATGAAAACGCTTAAAGGGGTGAACTTTGAAACATGCTCGTAGAAGAAATTATGAAAACAAATATTATAACTATCTCAAAGCATACCACTATTAAAGAAGCCATGGAGCTGCTTCATCAAAACAAAGTCCGGCATATTCCCGTGGTAGAAGACAACTATAAGATCGCCGGTATTGTTTCAGATAGAGATATTCGAGATGCCAGTCCTTCTATCTTTCATATGAACGAACATGAAGAAGATCTGAATAATCCGGCCTCTAAAATAATGAAATTTCCTGTCGTTACTATACAGCCGCTGGAGTTTGTAGAAGAAGCAGCAGTTATATTGTATGAAAATGATATCAGTGCCCTTCCTGTCGTCAATGAAGAAGACAAAGTGGTGGGCATACTGACAGAAACCGATGTCTTACATACACTTGTGAAACTTACAGGGGCCCACCAGCCTTCCTCAAGAATCGAAGTCCAGGTACCGAACCTTTCCGGTCAGCTGGCTGAAATATCTTCTATTTTCAAAGAAAACAAAGTGAACGTGACGAGTGTGCTCGTTTACCCTAACCCTGAACCTGATACTAAAATTTTAACCTTCCGAGTACAAACAATGGACCCTAGACATATTATTAAACAAATTGAATCTAAAGGCTATGAAATTAAGTGGCCGCGCATTCCGGGGATAAATCAATGACACGTGAAGCTATTTTTGTTTACTCGGAAGAACAATTAACCTACAAATTCAGTGAAGATCATCCATTTAATCATCTGAGGCTAAATTTAACACATGATTTATTAAAATCGATCGGTGCTCTTCATTCGGATGTGATCATTCCTCCAAGAATGGCCACAGACAAGGAAATTGAGCTTATTCATGATAAAGCGTATATCAACGCGATCAAATCTGCAGGAGAAGGAAAACTGAGCCGTGGAATTGCAAATAATTATGGCATTGGTACAGAAGATACACCTATTTTTCCACACATGCATGAAGCTGCCTCTTTGCTGGTAGGAGGAACACTCACAGCTGTAGATATGGTGATGGAAGGAAAAAGTAAGCATGCTCTCAATCTTGGCGGAGGGCTTCATCATGGCTTCAGAGGAAAAGCTTCGGGGTTTTGTATCTATAATGACAGCTCTATTGCTATTGAATATATGCGCCGCAAATATGGCGTTCGAGTATTATATGTTGATACCGATGCACATCATGGCGACGGAGTACAATGGGCTTTTTACGATGACCCGGAGGTTTGTACATTATCTATCCATGAAACAGGACGTTACTTGTTTCCTGGCACAGGCAGCGTAAATGAAAAAGGGCACGGTCAAGGTTTTGGTTTCTCTATTAACCTTCCTATTGATGCATTTACCGAAGACGAGTCCTTTCTTGAATGTTATGAAACTGCTTTTCGAGAAGTGATTGAATTTTTTAAACCTGATGTTATACTTACTCAAAATGGGGCTGATGCTCATTACTATGACCCTTTAACTCATTTATCTTCATCCATCAAAACCTATTGCCATATTCCAAAACTGGCACACGAACTGGCTCATGAATATTGTGATGGAAAATGGATTGCAGTAGGAGGAGGCGGCTATGATATGTGGCGTGTTGTACCGAGAGCCTGGTCTATGATTTGGCTGGAGATGACCAACCAAACACCTCTTATTAAACAGGGAATCCCAAAAGAATGGCATGATAAATGGCAGCCTAAAGCTCCTGTTACTTTGCCGGCATCCTGGACAGACCCGGAAGATATGTACCCTGCGATTCCAAGAAGGTCTGAAATCATGGAAAAAAACCATAAAACGTTAGAAAAAGCACTTTTTCACATCCGTAATGAAAAAAATAAAAGGTAACAAGCGCATACTCAAAAAGCAAAGACCTGTAGTTGCATGACTTCATATTAGGGACATGCTGCGATCCCGCTAATGCTTTGGACAAAACTTCCAAGAACGCAGTGGTACCATTTTGCTCTGGAGAAGCCGTGTGTACTCTCTTTGGAACCACGTACAATAGGGAATGTAAAATACAATGGGGGTGTCCATAGCCGGTTTTTATCGACTAGCGGACACCCCTCATATTAAAAGGACAACCCGATTTCTTGATGAGAAACAGGTTATCCTTTTAATTAAATATCACCAGCTCCTTCCATTAAATCCTGTTCATAAGCTGGATCGGATATAACAATAACCACGCGCCGGTTTTCTCTTAGGTTGTCCTCGGAATTGTTAGGAGCGATTGGCCGTGTTTCACCATAACCAGCAGCTATAAAGCGATCGGAATCTAGAGAATGATTATCTGTTAAATAGCGAATCACACTGCTTGCCCTCGCCCCGGATAATTCCCAGTTCGAAGGATAGCGATATGTAGAAATTGGCCGGTTATCTGTATGGCCTTCAACTTTAACAAGGTTAGGCAGAGAATGCAGGAGGGTTCCTACTTTATTTAAAAATGGTTCAGCATCGTTTAGTATGTCTGCTTCTCCCGTATCGAAGAGAAGCTGCTCCTGCAAAACGAGAACAACACCCCTATCATCTCTGGTTGCAGAAATATGATCATTTAAATCATTTTCTTGAAGATAAGTTTCTACTTCATTTAACAGTTCATCTAGGTCCATTTCTTGATCTGTTTGTTCATCATTCATTCCACTGTATAGATCTGCTTCATTTTGAGCTGTTCCCTGGTCCGCATTTTCAAATTCTATCATAGAAGGAAAATGTTCAAGGATTTCTCTGTTTTGAAAAGAATCTGCAATAGCTTCAAATTTTTTAGCGTCAATCACCGACATCGAAAAGAGCATCACAAAAAATACAAGGACAAGAAGAATCATATCCGAAAATGTAACCATCCACTTCGGTGATCCTTTTTGAGGCTTTCGAACTCTACGCCTCATTAGCTAGCTCCTCCGTTTCTTCAAGTTCTTCATCCTTTCCATTTTCCCTTACAAATGCACTTAGTTTTTCTTCTAAAATTTTAGGATTTTGACCGGACTGAACACCAATAACTCCTTCAACGACTATTTGTTTCACAAACACTTCATCATCTGTTTTTTGTTCTAGTTTACTAGAGATTGGTAGAAAAATAAGGTTAGCCAATATCGTTCCATAAAGCGTTGTTATAAGTGCCAGAGCCATATTAGGGCCGAGGGTTGCAGGGTCTTCTAGTTCTTGCAGCATGAGTACAAGACCTATCAAAGTCCCTACCATCCCCCAGGCTGGTGCATATTCCCCGGCCTTCTCAAATAACAGTCGGCCTTTTTTATGACGTTCTTCCATAGCAACTACTTCTGCCATCATAATATCCTTTATTATATCTGGTTCAATACCATCTACCGCAAGTAATACACCTTTTTTTATAAACGGGTCTTCTACCTCATCAAGACCTGCTTCTAATGCGAGCAAGCCTTCCCGGCGTGCTTTAGTAGACAGATTAACAAACGTGTCAATTAATTGATTTAAATCATGTTCTTCGTAGCGAAACACTTCGCGCGTGACTCTTGGCAAAGCCTTCATTTCTTGTGAAGAAAAATTAATTAACAATGCAGCAGCAATCCCTCCAAATACAATAAGGAAAGAAGCAAGCTGGATAAAAAACACAACAGAACCCATGCCCGCGTTGGTAAATACTGCAAACAGCAAGGTCGATATCCCTACTAGTATTCCTATGGGCGTCAATATATCAAATTTTTTCATACGCCGATCCCTGACTCCCTATAAATTAAAATTTTCACATACCACGCATGCAGGCACGAGCAAGCAATTTTGAAGCATGCATTTTACCCAGCTGTTTTTTTATGAGATTCTTAAAAAGAAGTAGAATCTCTATATTCAAGCCGGTGAGGCAGCTCCACCACTTCATCTTGAACTTCTTCTTTATTCATATACTTTGTTAACAGGCGCATAGACACGGCTCCAATATCGTACATTGGCTGAACAACCGTAGTAAGAGTGGGGCGTACCATGGTGGCAAGGCGTGTATTGTCAAAACCTATGACTTCTACATCCTCTGGTACCTTTAAGCCATCATCCTGCAGTCCATGTATAACGCCTAATGCCATTTCATCGGTTGCTGCAAAAACGGCAGTTGGCGGGTTTTCCAGCTTTCTAAGTTCCTGTACAGCCTCTATACCGGAATCGTAGGTATAATCCCCGACTGCTACCAGGTTTTCATCAAAACCTTGTCCTTTTTCTTCGCAAGCTTTTTTATACCCGCTGAATTTCTGGTATCCATTTACCGGGTCTTCTAAAGAACCAGATACCATTCCAACTCTTTTGTGGCCTGCTTCAATTAATTCGGTTACAGCGTCAAAAGCTGCTTGATGGTAGTCGATATTTACAGAAGGTATTTCCTTATTTTCATCTAATGTCGCTGCCAAAACAACTGGAACCGGTGAGCGTTTAAACTGTTCTACGTGTTCTGGGGTTATTTCGCCGCCCATAAACAAAATACCGTCCACCTGCTTTTCAAGCAGTGTGTTAATCAAATGAATTTCTTTTTCTTTATTCTGGTCAGAGTTACTAAGGATGATGTTATATTTGTACATCGTTGCAATGTCCTCAATTCCGCGTGCTAATTCAGCAAAAAATATGCTTGAAATATCTGGAATTATTACACCGACCGTCGTTGTTTTCTTGCTGGCAAGACCACGAGCTACCGCATTAGGGCGGTATCCTAGCCTTTCAATTGCGTCCAGTACCTTTTTTCTGGTTGCTGGCTTAACATTAGGGTTTCCGTTCACTACGCGTGAGACAGTAGCCATTGAAACCCCTGCTTCTCGTGCTACATCGTAAATGGTTGTATTCACTCCGAAAGCCTCCTCTTTCTTCCTTTCATTATACTTTCATAACGTAGTGTTATCATATTATAACTAAAGGAGGTTCCGCAATTCCTTTCCCTAGTTATATCGGTATGTTCACCAAATTTTACACTATTTTATACTAAATACGACAATTTTTTATAACTTCTTCTTCGTAAGAATACGGAAAAAACGCCTTCCCTGTTTCAGGAAGACGCCTTTTGATGCTTATAATTTGTATAAACCGGAATCACGTAATGATTGAATGAATTCATTAAATTGCGGAATATCCATTTGCTGAGCGGAATCAGACAACGCCACTGCCGGGTCTGGATGAACCTCTGCCATAACTGCATCTGCTCCAATAGCAAGAGCTGCTTTCGCCGCTGGAAGAAGTAAGTCACGTCTTCCGGTAGAATGCGTAACATCCGCCAATACTGGAAGGTGTGTTTCTTGTTTCAATATAGGAACAGCAGAGATATCTAAAGTATTTCTTGTAGCTTTTTCATAGGTACGAATACCGCGTTCACATAACATAACGTTTTCGTTACCTTTAGCAAGAATGTATTCAGCTGCTTTTATAAATTCATCAATAGTGGCCGACAGTCCGCGTTTAAGAAGAACTGGCTTACCTGCGCTTCCTGCTTCTTTGAGCAGATCAAAGTTTTGCATATTACGGGCACCGATTTGGATAACATCGAGGTATTCAGTGGCTAAGCCAATGTCTGCCGGATTCATCACTTCACTAATAACTACCATATCCAATTCATCTGCAACACGCTTTAAAATTTCGAGTCCTTCTTTTCCAAGACCCTGGAAATCATATGGAGAAGTACGAGGTTTAAAAGCCCCGCCGCGAAGCAGCTTTAAACCATGTTCTTTCATAGCAGAAGCTACTTCGTATACTTGCTCGTAGCTTTCAACAGAACACGGACCAGCAATAAGTCTTTGGGTTCCGTCGCCAACTGCTTCTCCTTTTAAGTTAACAATGGTATCTTCTGCTTTTTTCTTTCTGGACACAAGCAATGCTTTGCGGTTATCATCCTCTTGCAATTCAAGACTCGCCTGAAAAATTTGTTTAAATAAATGCTGCAACGTGGAGGTCTCAAATGGTCCATCATTGTTTTCAGCAATCATATCAAGCATTTTTCTTTCTCTGACTGGATCAAAACGTTTCTGACCAGCTATACTTTTTACCTGGCCAATGTCCTGAACCAGGCGGGCACGTTCATTTATTAAATCTAATAGTTTCATATTTACATCGTCAAGCTGTTCTCGCAAAGCATCTAATTGTTCGTTACTCATTTTCTCCACTCCTTAGGTCTCAGTTTCCATTTTTTTGATATGTGTTACATTTCTTAATGATTAGGGACTATTATATACGAAGATTTACAGAATGTCAGCCCCTTTTTCTTTATTAATTAAACGCTTTTAAGTGTTAAAGTAAAAAATGTTAATTTATCAGTAAATCCTCCATTTTTATTCAAAAATTTTTTGCAGCTTCGGCTTTCATCATGCAGAAAGTGATGTTTAGAGCCGACGAGTGCCGATATCTAAAGCGAATAGTTGCTGCCCGGTTGCTTTCATAATAACCACACCCTTTTAGAAAAACTCAATTTACCACCTTGTAAAGGAGCGAGCCGAATTAGAAATGGGATATACTGTATTAGAGGAGGACATTGTCCCACTTGAACTTGGATTCTTGCTTTGGAAGCGGAAAAAGAGCAAACATTTTCCGTTTACATAGAAAACATTCAGAAAAACGGAGCAACGCGGATATAAATCAGAAGGTTCAACATCTGGACAAAATCACAACAAAACCTGTTTCGGTATCGTTTATCTTTCAAGACGTTTTTAACTACGTTGACATTGATTTAAACCATGCCTCTTCTCATCAATAGACATTAACTAGAAATGAGGAGCCTGCGTCCTTTGCCGAAGACCTCCTTAATGGAGATGTCATTGAACTTTTTTTTCAAGATTAAATACAAAGTAAATGAGAGCTCGAAAGTAAGAGGGAGTTCCTTTTACTTCCACCGGATTTTCTTTTTTGCAGCATACGTGTGATTGTGCTGTGCCTTTTCGAAAAACAATAGGCTGTAAACTCATATCAGGAGAAAGCCAGGAGGAACAGTAATCAAAGAAGGCTCTTGGCACTCGAAATCGGAGGAAGAAAGAAGGAGGATCTTGAAAAGATTTTGGAGCCCAGTCACCCGTATTTCTAGGGTTGTTGGCAGGAGGGGCCCTCTGTACAAAAAGAGAAAAAGAACAAAAGCGCAAGCGCCCTGATCAGCCTCGACAGGTAAATGTTCAGTCATGAAAGGCGCTCTTACTTCCACAGGATGTGGTGACTTCTGCGTTGCACTTTCGTCGCCAAAAACGCCACGTCCTGTGGCATTGGCGACATTAGCACGTCCTGTGCGTCGACGTGTGCGTCTTTAGCAGATGGGTCCTGAAGGATGTTCGACTAAGAACGTCACGTCCTGTGACAACGTCGAACTGGCTTGCACAGGATGTCTGACTTTTGCGTTGCGAACACGATGTTCGCGATTCTAGCAAAAGTTCCTTAAACCGTCTTGGGCCTCCGAGAGGCTGGGCGCTGAAGCTAGACGCGGATCAAACAATATGAAGATAGTTATCCACAACTTGTAAAAACATAATTTCCTAAACAACAAGCAAAACAGCCTTGAGAATAGCTCCTTTTGAATTAGCGTCAGCTTATTATTTTAACGGTTTGCTTCTTGCTCCACGGAAGCATGCAATTCTCTTACATCGTCTTTTACATTTTCGCTCATTGCTTCTTCTGCTTCGTCCAAATCACTGGATAGCTCGTCTGCCAATTCATCAGCTGTTTTCTCCTCGTTTCCATTTGATGGTTTGACGTATGAGGTCGCTTCTCTAACTCGATCGTACAGCTGGCTTGATTGATCAGAGACGTTCCTTGCAAAATCAGATGATTTTTCTCTAGCTAACGTTGCCCACTCCGAGCCCTTCTCATAAGCATTCGTAGTAAATTCACTCGTTTTTTCCCGAGCAGATTGAGCACCTTCTGATATGTTTCCGCGTAATTCTTTACCTGATTTAGGAGCAAGCATTAAAGCAGAACAAGCTCCAATAATTCCACCAATTAAAGTTCCTATCACAAAATCTTTCGTATTCATATCTGACATCACACATCACCCTCCTGTTGAATAAGAATTTTCTTTTCGCTGTTCTTCTCTTTCCTTCTTCTTTGTCTGCCATTTCGCATAAAGATCAATTGCTGCGTTTCCCCACTGAACAGCTTGGGCTACCTGCTCAGACTGTTGTTTCGACTGGCGGGTTACCGTCTCAGACATATCCCGAAAGGAGTGGTTAATAGAATCAAGCGAATCACCAACATTTTTAAGAGATGCAAACAAACCGTTCAATGATTCGGTTTTGTGGTGCACATCTTCTGCTATAATGTTCGTTTTTTGAACTAATTGTTCCGACTCTTTTGTAATTCCCTGCATCTGGTTTTCAAAACGTTCAAATGTTACCGATACTCTTTCCATGGTTCCTGTTGCTGCTTTTAAAGTTTTAATTACATAAACGGTGAGCGCTGCGATGGAAAGTGCCACAATCAATGCACTTATGTATACTATTTCCATTGAACGATTCCACCTCCTTTTGTGAGTGTACCACTTTTTCTTTACTCTGAAACGTGATTATTTCACCCAGCCATATATCTCATTTCGTTTCATGTATAATTTTCGATAAAAGCCTGCTCAAATCCTTCTTGTATCTTATAAAAACTTGGTTTTTCACTGTGTTTTACTTACAAAAACAACAATCCGTTTCCTTTCTTATTCCAACGAGAAGAAACGGATTTATAAGTTTTGTCTTTATTCAGCCTTTCTATCCTCGTAAGCCTGCTGAAATTTTTGAATATCTCCTGCTCCCATAAACAGCAAAACACCATTTTCATGAGCGGTGAGTTTATGAATGTCCTCTTCTGTAATAATCCTTGAGTCAGGGACTTTAGCTTGCAGGTCTTCGATAGTAAGAGAACCCTTTTTTTCCCGGGCTGATCCAAATATATCGCACAGATACACGTAATCTGCAGCTTTTAAGCTTTCTGCAAATTCATCTAAGAAAGTTTGAGTTCTAGAAAAAGTATGTGGCTGAAAAACAGCTACAATTTCCCTGCCAGGATATTTTTGCTGTGCTGATTCTAACGTTGCTTTAATTTCCGTTGGATGATGGGCATAGTCATCTACCAGGATTTGACTGCCAAAGCTTTTTTCAGTAAATCTTCTTTTCACTCCCGGGAAAGAAGCTAGCTGTTCTTTCATTACCGAAGCAGGTACTTCCTCATAATGACAGAGCGCTATAACGGCTAATGTATTTAATACGTTATGTCTGCCAAAGCCGGGAATAGTAAACGTGCCAAAACGGTCTCCCCGGATTTGCACATCAAATGTAGTGCCATTCTCATCATATTCAATATTTTCTGCATTAAAATCATATTTCCCATCGATACCGTAATACATAATCGGCACAGAAGCGTTTAGTGTTTGTAAATGTTCGTCATCCCCGCAAGCTACGATGCCTTTTTTAACTTTAGCTGCCATTTCTTCAAAAGCAGACACTACATCCTCAATATCTTTAAAATAGTCCGGGTGATCAAAGTCTATGTTTGTCATAATGGCGTAGTCTGGCTCGTATTGGAGGAAGTGGCGCCTGTATTCACAAGCTTCAAACACAAAGAATCTGCTGTTTTCTTCGCCTTTACCAGTTCCGTCTCCAATGAGGTAGGAAGTTGGTTTATAAGCTTCTAAAACATGAGAAAGCAGCCCTGTCGTAGAAGTTTTTCCATGTGACCCAGCCACTGCTATAGAAGTAAATTGGCCAAGAAACTGCCCGAGAAAATAAGGATAACGCTGGACTGGTATTCCAAGTTCTTGAGCCTCTTTAACTTCTTCATTTTCCTCTCCATAGGCTGCAGATGCAATCAAAGTTTGATCTTTTTTTATGTTTTCTTTTTGAAAGGGGTAAATAGGTATTCCTTTATTCTCCAAAGGGTTTTGCGTAAAAAAACGCTTTTCCACATCTGACCCCTGTACTTTAAAATTCATGTCGTGAAGGATTTGAGCAAGCGCACTCATTCCTGATCCTTTTATGCCTATAAAATGATAGGTTGTCATAATTATGGCCCTCCATCTCATCCTACTGCCCGCTTAGAACTTTAATATACGGGCAACAAACACACTGAAGTTTCCTTCTATGTTTGTTATGTAACTGTGTATTTTTGCGCTTTTCCTATTATAGCAGAAACAATTACCTGCTCCAATAAACGAAATAAAACAGCAAACTTTTTGTGATTCTTTTAATATTCCTTGTCATCAGCGTATGCAATCAGACGTACTCCGTTTTCTTTTAAAAATCGTAAACGCTGATGCTCCTCTTCTTTCCCTTGCACTGTTTTTCGCCAATTCTCTGCTTGGTCCTTATGAAGCAGCCGTAATGGAATGACGGGGCTTATTATTCGATTTTCAAACCCGCAGCGAATGAAGCGCGCCAGAAAATGAGAAGCTGAAAAATGCAGTGATGCAGATGCAGCCGGCCCCATAGTTAATTCTATCTTTTCCTTTTTTAACCAGGATTTCGCTACAAGAGCACCTTCTTCTTTTTCAATAAGCTGATAAGGTTCAAGTGCCGCCGTTAGAATCAAACCGCTCAATTGTTTTTCAGCTGGAGAAAGCTGCTCTGCTTTCTCTTTAACAAACATGTCGAAAAGTCTCGTTCCTATAATTGTAATATAGTCAAAAGCAAACCAATCTTCAAAATAAAGCTTCCACGGCACTTCCTCCAGCTCAAGCATCAAACATCCTGTTTTTTGGGAAAAAAGATGTTTGGCTCTTACTTTTTCTCTTAAGTTAGTATTAACAGCAAGCCATTTATGATAAGACTGAAGCAAATTTCTTAGGTCACTGTCAGCTTTTTGCTGTTTACGCTTTCGATACTCCTTGAAATCTGGCAGATTCGGAGCCATTATCAAAGACCCCTTTCCATCCTTTCTTGTCATCCTGGGCTGTTTTAAACTTTTTCCAAACGCGGATTTGGTCTGAATTTGCGCCCAGCTTTTGCTTCGTGGCTTCCGTTCAATTTTACATTATCTCCGGTAAACCCTATATTTATTTTCAACAGACTGCTTCCTACTCCATACATATCCACTGGTACATTCTGCTCTTCATATTCTTTAATTCTATCCACAGTAAACCCGCCGCTGGCCATGATTTTAACATGGTCGAAGCCTTCTTCATCAAGCGCACTCCTCAGAGCAAAAATCAATTCCGGGTTAACACCGCGAGGATCAAAGGAACCCATTACTTCAGGATGGCGGCAGAAATATTGATCCACAATATTATTCGAAGTATCAAGGCGAACGGCTTTCAAGTACTCTCCAAATTCTCGGGCAACCTTTAAAGAATCATTAATCACATCATTGTTGTAGTCGACTAAAGAAACTAGGTCATCTTCTGGATACGTTTCCTGGTAGGCTTTAGAAGCAGCTACAATATCGCCTTCAAACAATTGTATTAACGCATGAGGCATCGTGCCCATGCCTCTTTTTCCCCACCACTCACTCATGGCATGTGTCGCCTGGGCTTTTGAACCGCCTATATAAGCTGCATAACCATCTCCAGCCTGCTGCGTGAAATGATCGTCCCGGTCCCCCATAAAAATAACCGGCTTTTGCTTTCCAGATTTTCTTGCCGCTTTTACGACATTATATACATTTGTAGCCACTGATGTGCGGCGGGCAAAAATACCATCAATGATACCTTCTAAAAAGCCGAAATTTTGATAAGGACCTGTAATCGTCAGCACCGTTTCAAAAGGTTTTATTTTATCTCCATCTTCAAGTGAATGTATTTCGAGTTCTTCCGGGTTTTTTGAAAATGTTTTGATTAAGGCTATTACTTCGTCTGTTCCACATAAGACGGCATGAGATTTTTGAAAAAACTGCATCGTTACTGTTTCATTTTCCTTATATTTTTCTGCAATTTCCCGGGTCTTTAAAAAGTAAACTGCAGAAAACCATCCTTCCCCCACCCGTTCATCGAATTTAAATGTTTTATTTGTTAACCTTTTTATTTTTCCTTGCATTTTCAGTTCAATTTCTTTCATGTCCCTGCTCCTTGTTTTCCTTTGTAATGATGTGAGTTAATAAGCTAAGTATTAGAAAATCTCGGCATATCGCCGAGGCCTTATTGCGAATGCCGTAGTTTTGCTTATACTGTTTACCAATAAAAAAGTTATACGTTCCTAACTGTATAAAAAAACAGGGTAGGACTGCCTGTCGATAGTAAAAACATCTTTTAAGGCTATTTTATACTTTTTATATTATCAGAAAAAGCTGCCTCAAAAGAAGGCGAGCTGCAGAGGTCCCTTTTAAAGGTGAAAACCTCCGTTATAACTCGCACTCTTTACTTTTGAGACAGCCCCTGAGTTTTTTCTTGCTACGTTGTTTCTGTTTGAGATGAACCCCAAACACAAAATTTTTAATGGGGCACAGAACTTTTGCCGCGTTCCATAATCACAGCCTCTACGATCTCTTGTACATCTGTTTCACTAACATCTCGCAAACCATCCTGAAGAACGATGGGTACGCTGCGTTCTTCTTTCTTCAACAACTTTAATCCTTGCGGATACATAAATTCTAATAATACTTCGAGCTGAATCTGTTCCATAAGAACTCCTCCTTTTTATTGTAAGAAGTCGACTTACGTAAAAATTCAGCCTTTGCTGCGAATCTTGCTGCAATGGAAGAAGATTTTATTAGATTGTCAAAAGGCTGGTTTGATGCAATAGATCTGTGTTACTACCTATCATATATAACCTTGAAACGAATGACAAGAAAAAAAGGCTTAAAACTTTAGTCTCTATGCTAATATATTATCTTCTATCTCATTGTATGTCATAAGAACACGCCTTGGTTTGCTGCCCATGGATTCAGAGATAATACCCCGATTTTCCATCATATCTATTAATTTAGCAGCACGGTTATACCCTATTGAAAACCTGCGCTGAAGAGATGAGGAAGAAGCACTTCCCTGCTCTACGACAAATATACATGCTTCCTCAAACAATTCGTCTCCACTTTCCTGCTGATCGACTTTCTTTACTAATTCTTCACGCTTAAACAAATAGGAAGGTTCTCTCTGTTTTTTAACAAAGTCAGTAACAGCATCTATTTCTTCATCCGTCACAAATGTGCCTTGCACCCTGATTGGTTTTGGGGAACCATTCTCGTGAAATAGCATGTCCCCTTTTCCGATCAGTCGCTCTGCTCCTCCCATATCAAGGATGGTACGGGAATCAGCCTGAGAAGATACAGCAAATGCAGTACGGCTTGGTATATTTGCTTTAATCAAGCCGGTAATAACATCAACAGAAGGCCGCTGCGTTGCCAGCAGCAAATGAATCCCACAGGCCCTTGCTTTTTGAGCTATCCGGCAGACAGCATCTTCAACATCCTGAGGAGAAACCATCATTAAATCTGCCAGCTCATCAATAATAATGACAATGTAAGGCATTTTCTTTTCCGGGTTTTCCTGCTGCATCATGCGTTCATTGTATTTTTTTATGTCCCTTACTCCTTCATGAGCAAGCTTTTCATACCTGCTTTCCATTTCTTCGACAGCCCACTTCAAACCTGCTGTAGCTTGTTTAGCATCGTTAATTACAGGAGTAACAAGATGCGGCACATCTTTAAAAGAAGCAAGCTCGACCATTTTAGGGTCGATTAACATAAGCTTCAGTTCTTCTGGTGAAGCTTTATAAAGCAAGCTTAGCAGAATGGAGTTAATACATACACTTTTTCCTGAACCTGTAGCGCCGGCAATTAACCCGTGAGGCATTTTTTGAAGATCTGCTACGATTGGATTGCCTGAAATATCAAGTCCCATTGCTACTGTTAAAGGGGAGTCACTTCGTGTAAAAACATCTCTCCTTAATATCTCTCTTAAAAATACAGGCGTACTTTCAGGGTTTGGCACTTCAATACCAATAGCATTTTTTCCGGGGATAGGAGCTTCCATCCTTAAGTCTTTGGCAGCTAAAGCCAATTTAATATCATCAGTTAAGTTTGTGATCTTATTGACCTTAACACCAGGAGCCGGCTGTACTTCAAACCTTGTGACAGAAGGACCTCGTGTGACATCCACTACTTTTGCATTTACGTTAAAGTTATGAAGTGTTGCTTCTAACTGGTCTCTTTGCTTCTGTAATGCTTCCCCGCCATTATCTTCTTTTCGCGGCGGAACATTTAAAAGCTGCAGTCCAGGGAAGTGATACTGTCCTTTCTGTACGGCATTTCCTTCTTTTACCGGATTTTTTTCTTTTCTTTTTTTGTCGCTCGGATACATTAACACATTAAAGGGCACACTCGGTTTTTGCTTTTCGTTTTTATTTTTTCGTTTCTCATCTCTTCTGATTCGTTTTTCGGGTGCATATGTCCGGCCTTGTTTTTGATCAGGGAGTGGTTGTTCTTCTGCTGGCTGCGGATAAGTTGGACTCTCTTCACTTTTTTCCGTCCCGCTTGTTAGGTTCTCATCGGGTTTTGAGTGATTCTCTTGTGTCGGAGCATCCTTGGTATTAACTTCTTCCTTTTCTTCCTGACGGTTCGAAAAACGTGCTTGACTTTCATCTGTAAACGCATTAATTTCTTTTTCTTCGTAACTCTCTTCTAATATATCGCTGTCCGTTTCCATCTCACTGGTGTCTGCTCCCGCAGCAGTTTCTTCATTCGTTATAAAAGAAAAAACATTACTATCTGCTGACACGAAGGGCTCGTAATCACTCTCCTCATTAACAGGAGCCTTTCCTTCACCAGCATACTCCTCTTTATCATGTGTTACAGGTGTGATAGATTCATTTTTCTTTTTTAAATTATCTGGATGGAGCTGGACTTTTTCAAATCCAAATACAGGCGAGGGAATATCCTCTGGTGCAAAATCATTTCCTTGGAAATATGACCGCTCTGTTGAATAGGCTGCTTTTTCATATGTTTTATTTTCTTGTTTACTTTGCTGAGGTTGTGGTTTTTCCCAGTTTTGTCGATTTGATTTCTCTTCAGTACTGTTTATGTCTTCCCTATAACTTTTTGTCTTGTATTCTGCTGACGTACTGCTATTTTGCTTCGTTTTATTTGGTCTTGATGGTCTACTGGATTCCCTTGGCTTTGTTAGAGAGGATTTCTTATCCTCAACGTCTAGTGGAAAACGAAACTTTCCTTCTTTAGGGTACTGATGAAAAATCTTTGCACCAGTTTCTTGTTGATGAAAAACACGCGGCCTGGATTCTGGTTTCCTTTTTCCTGCTTTCGGATAACGACGGTTTGAGTCAGACTGTTCGGAGGCAGGTTGTGTTTCTTCCCATTCGTCTGTTTCCTCGCCAAACATGAAATTTTGCAATCTTTTTATCATTCGTTGAAAGGAACCGGCCATTTTACCATCTCCTTTTTCTATAATTAACCATTATGTACTTCAAATTGTAAAGAGTGCCTTAATTTTATTGTAAAGGAGCAAGAAAAAAACCACTAGCCCCTGCCAGTGGTTTTTCGAATCTCCTACCTTTGCCTCAGCTGGTTCAGCGGTGGTATTGAAGCAGAAAATCTCTTCCCGTTTCGTACTGTTCATCTAAAACAAGTATACCTTTTTCTTTTGGTGCTTCCGGTAAAACGATTTCTTTTGCAGAACAGATCATCCCGTTGGAAACAACACCACGCAATTTTGATTTTTTTATTTTCATACCCGTAGGCATAACCGCCCCCGGCAAAGCTACCACTACCTTTTGCCCTTTTTCTACATTTGGAGCTCCACATACAATTTGGTGACTCTCATCTCCTGTATCCACCTGGCAGACGCTCAGTTTATCTGCATCCGGATGCTTTTTCTTATCTTTTACTAGTCCGACTACAAATGAGGGTTTTTCAGGAAGTTCTATAGTTTCTTCAAAGCCATTTACTTTCAATGCCGTTTGAACAATATCAATAAGGGCTCCTGTTATAGGCAGCATTCCCGAGTGTTGAATGGTTCCGTACTCAGATACATTAAATATGTTATAACCTGCCGTAACACCGCTGTCTTTGTGATGCAGCCGGGCAATATCTCCTTTACGTTCCACCTCCCGTTTGTCTTTTTCGATTTCTTTTAGTGAAACGAGAAGCGTATCACCGATTCCTGTTTTGTTATAAAATACATTCATCGTACCCATTATCTCCTTCTTATTGCAATTTCCGTTTCATATTTTACCATACCCTCATTTTTGCTGTGACTGCTTTTCTTATTTCTGAGGTTTTTTGCGTGCAAGAATAAATATTGGCTCTAATTTTTTATCTTCATATAAAAATGGAAGAGCGGTAATGGGTACCCGTCCATTGGAAAAAAAGCGGAATGAAAGCTGTCCCAGCACATCATACCCCTGCTTATTCCGAATGTCTGCAAATATCAGTACGTCCTGGTGCGGCACAGCAACAGCTGTTTTACCTTCCATTTTTTTGTCCATCTCTACTACGAAATTTTCATTCAATAGACGGCTCGCATCATAACCATCATTTGTATTGACAAAGTAAAAAATATTTCCGGCAACTTCGTCCGTTTTATAAGAGGTTTTTGCCGCACGAATATTAAAAAGTGCCGTTTCTTTTATCTGCTCAGCTGTATACCCTTCTTGCTCTACTGTCTGTTTTTCAAGCATGGTATAAGCTTCTCCCATGTCAAGCGCGTAATAAATACGGGTTTCTGCTGTGTGGTCTGTAAATAAAAGCTCTTTTCCATCTTTCGTTTCTGTTGGAAAGGAGGTAGAGCGAAGAACAGGATAAATATATTTTTCTTTTCCTTTTATAACGACTTCTCTTTCCATTGCCTCAAAGGAAGTATTGATATAGTGGGCCGCATCCTCCAATGCCTGCTCTTTATTTTTCTCATGCTTTGCGAGCAGTTTATTTAAATCCAAATCGACTCCTTTTTTCAAAGCGGTATGGTCTACGCGCAGCATACTCTTTTCTTTGTCAAAAGAAAAGGAGCGGTTTTTTCCGGCCAGTCGTTTTTCTAATTTATTACGGAATTCAGTGATATCCACGAATCTTCCTCCTTGAGCATACTTTTTCAAACGTCCAAATTAAGCTTTTTATAGTTTAACATGCCACGAATAGACATAAAAACGATCTGCCCTTATTTTCTTCAAAGCAATTTAACAGGACATAAGTTTTGTGCATTTAGGTTTAAAGTTGTGCGATAAAAAACTTTTTGTCCACATCTTTAGAATCAATTATTTACAGTTATAAAGGAGAGTTTTTTAGCAATTGTGCTCGTCTTATTATTCAACAGCACCATTTCTAATATTATTTTATCTGCCATTGAGTCCGCACCTGTAAATTTGGGAGTGCTTGGTGTCTGGCTTAATAATTTCATGAACATAATAATCTCTACTGTTAGTTTAGGACTTCTTGTTCACTTTTTTATTCTTCGCCCTATTCGATCTATGATCAAAAAAATGGAGCAGTTAGAATTGATTAAGAACAGCTTTCGAATACAGAGAGCATTCGAAAAGCACTCAAGCAGTTAAAAGATGATTTTTCGAACAATGAAACGTCTATCTCCACTTCATCGGCAGAAACTCTCGCTGCCGTACCAACTTCTAAAACAATCGCCGGGCACACGCTTAAAAAAACTCGCCCAGCAAGGCGAGTTTTTTATTGATCTAAATGAACTTTTGTTTCATTGATAAACTGCTGTACCTCATCGGGAGTTTTTCTTGTTTTGCTGACAAATCGGTGAATTTCCTTCCCATTATGAAAAGCAATAAAGCTTGGAATGCCAAAAACATCATACTCCTGACAAATATCAATTAATTGATCTCTGTCAGCGTGATAAAAAACAAAATCTTCGTTTTCTTTCATAATTTCAGGCAGCACTGGTTCAATCACACGGCAGTCCGGACACCAATCAGCAGAAAACATAACAATTACTCTGTCGTTATTAATAGCATCTTCAAATGCTGCCCGGTCCTTTATTTCTCTCATTTTAGCGACCTCCTTATCCCTGGTCTAATTTCATATCTCCTAGTGTAATCCAATTTCTTTTTCTCATCCACTCAGACAAACTGAGACTAACGACTGCAGGCCCGATAATATGTAAAAGAATAATTCCTGATAATACATGAGAACTGAATCCCATAACCGAAAAAGTCATAATTTGTCCTACGAACCCGCTTGTTCCCATTCCCGCGCCAGCTGCATTGTTTTCTAATAAAAATACCATTGTTGAAAACGGAGCACATACGGCACCCGCAACAGTCGGCGGTATTAAAATAAGCGGATTTTTAATGATATTAGGTACTTGGAGCATGGAAGTCCCAATCCCTAGTGCCACAAGCCCCCCTGCCCCATTTTCTCTGTAACTGCTTACAGCAAAACCAACCATTTGGGCTGAACAGCCTACCGCAGCTGCACCAGCAGCAATGCCTTCAAGACCTATCATAATGGCTATAGCTGCACTTGATATTGGCGCAGTTAAAGCAAGTCCCATTAATACAGCTACTATGATCCCCATAATAAATGGCTGCTGTTCAGTTGCCCACATAATCAGTTCCCCAAAACCAATTAAACCTGTATTAATTACGGGACCTAGAAAATATGCAACAGTAAAGCCTGCTGCTATTGTTACAAATGGAGTAACAATAATATCAACTTTCGTTTCTTTAGACACAAGCTTTCCTATTTCAACAGATAGCAGAGCTGCGAGAAAAGCTCCTGCAGGGCCGCCAAGCTCAGATCCGGCTGCTCCGCTTACTACCGCTGAAAAAAGGATAAGCGGAGGAGCCTGTAAACCATATGCCACTGCTGCCCCAATTGCAGGCCCCATCAGGCCCATTGCTAAAGCTCCCATTTCGATTAAAAACGGCCAATTCATCTGCTCGCCTGCAGTTTTAATAATTAAACCAATAATAAGTGACGCAAACAGCCCAAGTGCCATATAACTCAGCGAAGTTACAGTATATGTCTTTACAGATAAGTTTACACCTTTACGTAAAAAAAAGGGCTTCATGTTTCTCCTCCTATGTACTCCCATGTGTTAGTATTCACTTATTTTCATCATACCTTGTTTGCATTTTCTAAAGCAACAATATTATGATTTAATTATTAGATTTTAACATACTGAACTCGAGGAGGAGCCGTAATGGAATTAAACGTTTATTTAGCTGGACAGATTCATGATGATTGGCGTGAGGAAATTCGACAAAAAGCCGAAGAAATGCATTTACCTTTGAATTTTACTGGTCCAATGGAAAATCATGACCGCTCGGACAGTATCGGCGAAGAAGTGATCGGACAGCAGCCGGATAATGTGTTAAAGGATGAAGCTGCCTCAAGTTTAAATAATCTGCGAACTCAGATTTTATTACAAAAAGCTGATGTCGTTATTGCTTTATTTGGCGAAAAATACAAACAATGGAATACTGCTATGGATGCAGGTTCAGCTATTGCATTAGGAAAACCGCTCATTCTTATTCGGCCGCAAGAGCTTCATCACCCTGTAAAAGAAATTGCAAACAGAGCTCAAGTAGTAGTGGAAACGAAGGAACAAGCATTACAAGCTTTATCTTACGTATTTGAAACCAAATAGATGTGATTAAAATATCAGCAGCCTCTAGGCACTGAATCCATCTGGTCGTTCGGCTATTAAAAAAAATGGATCTGGTACCCTCACCAGATCCTCACCATTATTTTAATTTTTGATAGAATTCCCACTGTCCATACAATAACCGGACAATATGGGCAAACATCTTCGCACGTGAAACCAGTCCATCAGAAAAGATACCTACAGCACCTTCGTTATGGCTGACTCCTTTTCTATTGGTGTAAGCATCCATAACTGTTTTCAATTCTTCTCCTTTATAAAGTCCGTCTGCAACTTCTTTCGGCAGAAGGATTTTAGCTCCGGCAGCAGTAAATACCCGTCCTTCCTGGTCGGCCAAGCCACCCCAGTTACAAAGGTATAAGCCGTCATCCATAGGCTCTACTCCGCCTTCTAAACCTACTCCAAAAAACGCGTCCTTTGCAAGAGCCGCTTTCGCTCGGCTGATTGCTCCTTTTTTTGTTTCTTCCTCTGAAAACGGCTGTTCTGATACGGTTGTATCTACACGAAAACCTTTAATCTTATATGCGTCAGATGGAAAAACACTCGCCGCAGCTTGTATTTTCGCCTTGTTTTCTGAACCTATAACTATGATTTTTTGCATAAATAATCGACGCTTCTTTCTTTAGACACCTTTTCTAATTTGTTCGATAGTATTTTTATCGGTTGTTTGTACAAGTTTTACTATTAACTCTTTAGCAGCCACGTAATCATCTATATGAAGAATAGAAGCAGAAGTATGAATATATCTCGAACAAACTCCTATAACTGCTGACGGTACTCCTTCATTAGACATGTGAACTCTTCCGGCATCCGTACCGCCCTTAGAAATAAAAAATTGATAAGGGATATCATGAGATTCTGCCGTATCAAGTACAAATTCCCGCATTCCTCTGTGGGTCACCATTGTTCTATCGAAAATACGAAGTAATGTTCCTTTTCCGAGATGGCCGAATGCATCATTACCACCGGTAGCATCGTTTGCCGGACTGGCATCTAACGCATAAAATACATCCGGCTTTATCATATGTGAAGAGGTAGCTGCTCCTCTCAGTCCGACTTCTTCTTGAACGGTAGCACCGGAATACAAAATGTTCGGATGTTCTTTTTTATGCAGCTCCTTTAGAAGTTCAATAGAAAGTCCCACGCCATATCGATTATCCCAAGATTTCGCTAAAATTTTCTTTTTATTTGCCATTGGTGTAAACGGACATATAGGAACAACTTGCTGTCCTGGTTTAATTCCTATATTTTCAGCATCTTTTTTATCATCCGCTCCAATATCTATGTACATCTTTTTAAGCGGCATAGGTTTTTTTCGCTGAGCTTCTTCGAGTAAATGAGGAGGCGTTGAACCAATGACACCTATTACTGGACCATTCTCCGTCATAACCTGTACGCGCTGCGCAAGCAGTACCTGGCTCCACCAGCCTCCCAGTGTCTCAAAGCGGATAAGGCCTTTTTTATTTATAGACTTAACCATGAATCCTACTTCATCCATATGTCCGGCTACCATCACTCTCGGACCTTCAGCGGCCCCGTGCTTCACCCCAAAAACGCTGCCTAAATTATCTTGAATGATGTGATCACTGTATTTTTCCAATTCACCTTTTAAATATCTTCTTACTTCATGTTCAAAACCAGGTGCCCCTGGCAGCTCTGTTAGCGTCTTAAACATTTCCTGGGTTTCTTGATTCATAAAAGTCTCCTTTCTCGTTCAACTATTACATATATTTTACCGAAAGCCCTTGTTTATTTCTACCATATTAAAGATTGTCGTTTGGAAATTTGTTCATTTTAGGCTATACTTGAGAGAAAGTAAATAGGAAAGGCAGGTATATGTATGAAGGTAAGAGATATCCTTATTGGAGCAGGTATTGGCTTTTTAGCAGGTTATGCACTTAAGGAATATGCGGGCGGGGATCAAATCTCCCCGGAAAAAGCACTGAAAACAGTTAAAGAAAACATTCAGGATCATATTCCTGTCAACGGTTCCTGGATTCACATGACAGCTGAAAATTACAAAAAAGATGACCTGGAATACAAAGTATACCGGGGCGGCATTTCAAGCACAAAAGAAGGCGAAACAAAGCAAATGGATTTTATTGTAGATGCAAAAACAGGTACGATTTTAGAACTTACCTCATAATGAAAAGCAAAGAAAAGGGGGCTGTTTGTAAGTAAGAGAACAGTCCTTTTATTAACACCTTTTTACAATATTCGTGTGATTAGAAGTCCCGTGCGGCCTTCCTCACACAAAGATGTTGAAGCCAAATACACTAGTAAGTAACATGAAACGGTCACCAAGGAGGGCTCTTGGCACCCGAAACTACCTAAAACAAGAGGCAACGGTCATCAAACAAAGGGCTTGCATTCTATAGCAGTCGTAAAGAGAGTTGCAACGGCAATTAAAGTGAGCTCTCAGCTCCCGAAACTTTGGAAGATAAGAGGCCCGGGCATCACAATGGACTTCGAAAACCACAACAAGAGGAAGAAGCGCCGAACAGTAACCTAGAAAGAATTGGAAATCGAAACCCCAGTTCTCCCTCCTTAAGTAAAATATAATATAATAAAAAATTTGTACTTGAGGAAGGTTCATATTTAGCACTGCTGAACCTTTCTGAATAAATGCAGTGACACCGCCCACAGAAAAACAGCTGGTCGTGAAAATAATAAATCACGACCGGCATTTCCAGTATCTATTTTAATTCTCTTGCAGGTTTTTTCAATGTTCCTACGAGCAGAGCTGTGACGACAGTTCCGATGAGAATCGCAAGAACATACAGCCAAGGACTTCCTCCTTGAATAGCAGGGATGACAAATATTCCCCCGTGAGGTGCCGGCAGGCCATTTCCAAACAACATCGCAAACGCTCCCGCTGTTGCGGAACCAGCAATAATCGAAGGAATGACACGCCCCGGGTCAGCCGCTGCAAACGGAATGGCACCTTCTGTTATGAAAAATGCTCCAAGAAAATAACTTGAGAATCCTGCTTCTCGTTCCTCTTTTGTAAATTTCTTTTTAAACAGTGTCGTAGCAAGTGCGATACCAAGAGGCGGCACCATACCTCCAGCCATAATCGCAGCATGCGGAGCATAATTTCCAGCATCAATCATAGCAATACCGAACGTAAACGCAGCTTTGTTGACAGGACCGCCCATATCTACAGCCATCATACCGCCAAGGATAAGTCCTAGAATGACAATGTTTCCAGTTCCCATGCCATCCAGCCAATTTTCTAAAAATGTGTTAAACACACTGATCGGTTCGATAACAACAAAATGCATGAGCATCCCCACAATGAATATGCTTAATACAGGGTAAAATAAAATCGTTTTAATTCCATCTAATACTTTTGGAAAGCCTGCTAGTGCTTTTTTAAGGAAAATCACTACATAACCAGCAAGAAAACCTGCTATTAAACCGCCAAGAAACCCAGCTTCTCCAGTAGCAGCCATTAAACCGCCAATCATACCAGGAGCAAAACCTGGACGGTCAGCAATGCTCATTGCGATAAAACCAGCAAGGACCGCTACCATTAGTCCAAAGGCGTGATCCGCACCAATGACACTTAAGGCTTCAGCAAACGGATGATAGCTTGGATCCTCTGGATCAGCTGCATTGATACCGAAAAAGAAAGAGATTGCGATTAATACACCACCGCCGACAACAAACGGCAGCATGTTGGAAACACCATTCATTAAGTGCTTATAAAAACCTTTTCGTCCGTTGCTGTCACCAGACCCTTCCTCCTGGCCTCCGCCAGAAGCTTTGTAAATAGGAGCTTCTCCGTTTTTCGCCTGTGTTAACAATTCTTCTGGACGGCGAATACCGTCTGTCACACCTTTTACCAGCACGGGCCTTCCGTCAAAACGGTTCATTTCTACTTTTGTGTCTGATGCAACAATAATAGCGTCGGCTTTTTCAATTTCTTCTGCCGAAAGGCGGTTTTTCACGCCGTCGGATCCGTTGGTTTCAACTTTTATAGACAGCCCCATTTCTTTAGCCTTGTCTTTTAACGAATCAGCCGCCATGTAAGTGTGAGCAATACCAGTCGGGCAGCCTGTCACAGCAAGGATTTGAGGTGTATTACTTGTATCTTTGTACTTTTCTGTACTTTCTGCTGATTCTTCTTCTCCTAATTTCTCTTTTTCTTTTTTATCAATCATTGTAATAATTTCTTCTTCCGTGTCTGCCTGAAGCAGCTCACTGCGGAAAGATTCGTCCATTAACAGCGTGGAAAGTCTGGATAGTGTCTGCAAATGATCTTCATTTGCCCCTTCACTAGCAGCAATCATAAACACTAGATGTGCAGGCTGTCCGTCAAGCGATTCATATTCTGCTCCATTTTTTGAGCGTCCAAATGCTATAGCAGGTGTTTTTACTGCTGCCGTTTTAGCGTGAGGGATTGCCACCCCTTCACCGATTCCTGTAGAACTCTGCGCTTCACGTGTAAGAATAGCTTCTTTAAAATCAGCTTTATCGTTCAGCCTGCCTGCGTTATCTAATTTGTTGACAAGCTCATTAATGACCCCGTCTTTTGTATTAGACTCAAGATTTAATACCATCGTGTCTGTTTTTAACAGCTCGGTAATCTTCATTGTATTCACCTCTTTTAAATATCCTGAAAAACACTTATTATTCAGCCAAAGCTGCGATTTTAATTTGTTTATAAATTTCTTCTACTTCTTCTTTTGTACAAAATGTTTCTGAAAAAGCAGTCGCACTGCCAGCCGATACAGCATACGATAAAACTTCACTTGGATGGTTTGATTCCAAATGTTTCGCAATAAAGCCAGCTACTAAAGAATCTCCAGCACCTACAGAGTTTACAGCTGGCCGTACAGGAGGTTTTGCTTGGAATGCTTCTTCCCCATATAAATAAACAGCACCTTCGCCCGCCATAGATATAACAGCATGAGAAATATTATAATCAGCCAGCAGCTGTTTCCCGTAATGAACCGCTTCTTCTACGCTTGAAATAGAAACGCCATACAGTTCTGCCAGTTCTAAATGATTTGGTTTTACAAAATACGGGCTTGCATGTAATGCTTCTTTCAAAGCTTCTCCGCTTGTATCGAGATAAATCCGAACACCCTTTTCTTTTAGTCCGATCATAAGCCTCTTATACGTATCAGGTGAAAGCGTCGATGGCAGACTTCCTGCAATCACAAGCTGGTCTTCCTTATTAAGCCGTGTTAACTTGCTTTCTAAGGAACTTATATCCTCGTCAGATATAGCAGGAGAAATCCCATTTACTTCTGTTTCTTTTCCGCCTCTAATTTTTATGTTAATACGGGTATCTCCATTAACCCTCATAAAATCAGTCGTAATATCTTCCTGCTTGAGCATATTCTCAATATAATCACCTGTAAAACCGCCTGTAAATCCTAATGCACGACTTGAAACTCCGAGCCTATTTAGCACTCGGGACACATTAATCCCTTTTCCGCCAGGATATTTCAGCTCTTTTTTTGTACGATTAATGCTCCCTTCTGTAAAACCGTCAACCTCCACCACGTAGTCGAGAGCAGGATTCAATGTCAGTGTATAAATCATACATCCACAACCTTTACTTCTGTTTCTTGTTGTAACGCTTGCAGTTGATCAGCTTCTGTTTTATCAGAAGTAATAATAAAAGCCTTCGCTAGTGAGGCAACACTTCCAAAGGAAACTTCTCCTATTTTCGAATGATCAGCAAGCACATAAGCGCGGGACGCAAGTGTTATAGCAGTCTTCTTCACCGATGCTTCATCAGGATCAGGAGTTGTATAGCCTTGTTTAGCGTCAATACCGTTCATCCCAAGAAAGCATGCATCAAAACGAAACTCTTTCATCGATTCTACAGCTCTGCCGCCAGTTAAAGCAGCTGTATTAGGTTTTGCTTTTCCACCGGTCACATACGTCTCAATGCCTTGTTCTAATAATAATGGAACATGATGAATACCATTTGTAACGACTATCACTTCTTTGTCTGCTAAAAAAGGTATCAGCTCTATGGTCGTGGTACCGGCATCAAGGAACAAACAATCTTTATTTTTTATAAGAGATGCTGCTGCTTCTGCCATTCTCTTTTTTTCGGCTTGATTTACACTCTTTTTTTCTGCCATGCTTGGCTCTTCTGTCTTTCTTCTTGAAAGAGAGGCTCCGCCGTGTAATCGTTTAATATAATTTTGCGATTCTAAATCCGTCAGATCTCTTCGAATAGTCGATTCAGATGCTCCCGTTGCTTTTACCAGTTCTTGCACCGTAGCTACTTCCTGCTTTTCAAGAACAGATATGATAGCTTCTTTTCTTTCAATATGAAGCAAGGATTATAATACCTCCTTCTTTGTTATGGAAAACGCTTACTTTCTTCTAATCTATCTCCAGTATATAATCGTTTGCAATCAAAATCAATCATAATTAGTCATTATTTCTAACATAAATGATTGAAAACAATCAACTTCTAGGAACAAAAAGCGCAAGCGCCTTGATCAGCCTCGACAGATAAATGTTCTTCAGTCATGAAAGACGCTCTTACTTCCACAAGGATGTGGTGACTTCTGCGTTGCACTTTCGTCGCCCTGTGGCATTGGCGATATTAGCACGTCCTGTGCGTCGACGTGTGCGTCTTTAGCAGAAGGATCCTAAAGGATCGTCACGTCCTGTGACAACGTCGAACTGGCTTGCACAGGATGTGCTGACTTTTGCGTTGCGAACACGATGTTCGCGATTCTAGCAAAAGTTCCTTAAACCGTCTTGGGCCTCCGAGAGGCTGGGCGCTGAAGCTAGACGCGGATCAAACAATATGAAGATAGTTATCCACAACTTGTAAAAACATAATTTCCTAAACAACAAAAAAACGTCTGCTCTCGCAGACAGTTTTTTCTCGAATCATGTATGATGTTTCAGGGCGTATACAGGTCCTGTGTTCGGCCTTTTACACTTTCTACAAATACCGGCTACCACCGTTTTTTCCGTAATAACCAGAGCGGAAGAAATTTCTTTATTAGAACATTCTTCGGTAATTTTTCGTAATACCTCTATTTCCCGCTTCGTTAATCGGTGGAGAAAATTTTCTTTTTCCCGTTGTTCATGTCCCTCCCTGATATAAGCATATAAAAACCCGTGCCTTTTCTCTTCCGGCACGGGAATGATTTACTTATACTGCATAAAAGGTATATTTTTTGACCTATATCTCTGACTCTAGACCGAGAATCCAATCAGCCTTGTTTCTCCACAGTTTTTATTTTCTCGCCTTGCCCATCATACTGAATAGCGCGATATTTATAATCATGATAAAACGTAAACCAGGCTTCATTATTGTAACCAATATCCATATATTTTTGTTTAGCTGCGATCGAATCCATTGGATAATCATCAAAAGCCATCACCCAAAGAACGTTTTGATGAGCATGGGTTCCCATATTGTCTGCCATATGAATGACCATGTCATCGCCTTCTTCAATCGTTACTATACTTAAACCTGCACTATGCCCACCGACTGATGTCAGCTTGATGCCGGGAGCGGGTTCAAGTTCTTTAGCATACGCCTTTACCTTATGCTCTACCGGTTTCCAGTTCTGCTCCCAATATGTATTACGGGACCTAATGTTAGGATGCTTTGTTTCTTCCCATTCCGTTTCAGATATATATATAACCGCGTTTTCATATGCAGGCACTTCCTGCTCGTTTTCCCATTTCACCAGCCCTGCTGCATGATCGAAATGCATATGAGTCATCAACACTGCGTCAATGTCCGCTGTCGTTAAACCAAGCTTTTGAAGATCCTCTTCTACAAAAGATTCTTCTGTTATTCCATAATTACGCTTTTGCTTATCGGAGAAACGGTTATTGCCAAGTCCCGCTTCAATTAACATAGTTTTGCCGTTTCCTTGAATAAGAATTGGATCACTGCGCAGTTCAATCTGATTTTTATCGTTTACTGGATACTTTTTACTCCACAATGCTTTTGGTACAACTCCAAACATCGCTCCGCCATCAAGGTGTGTCACCCCGCCTCGGAGCCATGTTAATGTGTAATCACCGATTTTTAACTGCTCCATTTTATTCCTCCTATGAATCCGTTTTCGCAGTTTCATTGTAGCATATCTTTTCCTTTATGCCTTACAAAAACTTGGTGAGGAATGGAGTAGGTATGAGCAATATAGCATTTTTCCTACAGCGCAGTCAGCCAATGAAGACTGTTCCCTGAAGCTCAAGAACAAAAGCGAAGCGCCCTGTTCAGCCTCGACAGGTAAATGTTCTCCAGTCACAAAAGGCGCTCTTTGCCTTTCATGACTGGAGATTATTTACCCCCGAGAGGCTGGGCGCTGAAGCTAGACGCGGATAATCCACAACTTGTAAAAACATAATTTCCTAAACAATAAGAAACCGTCCCCTCACAATAATTTAATAGGGACGTCTCCATTAATTATTTTGTTGAAAGGTATGCTTCAAGTCTAAATATCCGTTGACCTTTTTTCGAAAATTTCTCTTCATATTCGGTCATCACGTTATCATCGTAATTACTATTATGAAGATCCAGTGAAATATTCTTTAATTTCATTCCATATTTAGAGAAACTTTCCAAAGAATATTCAAAAAGCCCTTGATTATCTGTTTTCATGTGGATTTCACCATGAGGACGTAATGCCTGCTCATATAAAGATAAAAATGATTTATACGTAAGACGTCTTTTTTCATGGCGTTTTTTAGGCCAGGGATCTGTAAAATTAATAAAAAGTCTATCTATTTCTCCAACATTAAAATACTCCAATAAATCATTTACATCACCATGGATAAATTTCAAATTTGCAGGCTTGGTTTCTAGTACACGCTGTACTCCAGTAACCAAAACACTTTCAAATTTCTCAATACCTACAAAATTAATATCAGGGTATTTCACACTCATATTATCTAGAAATTTTCCTTTACCAGTGCCTACTTCTACATAAAGGGGGTTGTTATTATTAAATATTTCCTTCCAGGATGTATTTTTTTGACAAGGAGAAGAAATGACATACTCTGGATGTTCTTCAATAAATTCCTTCGCCCAAGGCTTGTGACGGAGTCTCATATCTACCCTCCCTATGTGTCTTTACTGTTTATTTTTTTCTATTTCCTCTAGTGTCGGTAAGGAAGACATCGCTCCCTTTGAAGAAGCTGCCAGCCCTCCGGATAAGCTCGCAAATGATGCTGCCTGTTTCCATTGCTGCAGGCTCATGTCTTCGATTGAAGCATCAAATTCATGTACGTGATATAGAAGTCCAGATAAATATGCATCTCCAGCTCCCGTTGTATCCACAGCCTTCATTCTTTCAGCTTCAGCATCAACCCGTCCTTTTTTTGTTATAATGGTGCTGCCGTGTTCGCCTTTCGTAATAACCAGAATAGGAATTTGATATTTCTCAAGCTTAGCTGTCCCTTTTTCTTCCTCTGTTTCACCTGTCAAAAACTCTAGTTCATCTTCCGAGATTTTCACCAAATCTGCATGACTGATCGTGTTTAAAATAGCTTCACGGGCTTGTTTTTCATCAGGCCACAATGGAAGACGGACATTGGGATCAAAAGTAATGTGCAGGTCGTTTTTCTTTGCTAATTCAATTGCCTTTAATGTAGCAGAACGTGCTGGTTCATTATTAAGGGTAATCGAACCAAAATGAAGTACTTTGGCTTGTTCAAATAGACGCTCATCAATTTCATCGGGATGAAGAAACTGATCTGCGCTGGGATTAATATAAAAGTCAAAGCTTCTTTCTCCGCTTTTGTCGAGCGTTACAAAAACAGCTCCTGTACGAACTTCTTCGGTTAAAAAGAGATTCTCTGTGTTCACTCCATAGCTTTGCAGTGTATCAATCAAGAACCTTCCCAGCACATCTTCTCCTAATTTCCCTAAAAAATATGTATTTATCCCAAGACGTGACAAACCCACAGCTACATTTGCCGGGGCACCACCTGGACTCTTTTGATATAAAATATTCGTTTCATCCATTGGAATAAAATCAATTAACGCTTCACCCAAACTAATAACACCATTTTTCATTTCGTTTATCCCTCATTTTTACTATATTATTTAAGCTCGGCTTTCAAACCGAGCTTTAAACGGAAACGAATAAATGACTATTTTCTGCAAGATATATCTGGATTCCTGAAAAAATTATATTACCCGGGAAATATCTTTTCGTACAATTATATTTGATCCAATAAACGTTTCAACTGATTTATCCATGTTTCGACCTGGCCGTGCTCTCCTTTTCTCATGAAATAAAGCACATTGTGTAAAGAATGAGATACTACATACCAATGCATTCTTTTCTCTAAATTAGAAGTTAACGGCAAGCCGTAATGATAAAGCCAGTTTTCCCAATGCTCTCTAGGAATGTATTCATACAGCAATAGGCCGAGATCAAAAGCTGGATCAGCAACCGTTGCTCCATCCCAATCAATTAAATATAATTCATTGTTGGAGTTAATCATCCAATTATTATGGTTAATATCACAATGACAGACAACCATACGAGGTGGAGTTACTTCATGACGGTGCAGGGACAAATAGTCTACTGCATCTTGTAATAATGAATGCGTCGAACCTGATGCTGTTAATTGATTTTGTAAATCTTCAGTAATGGTAGTGGGAGTAAGCAGCTCGTTCCCTATCCTTTTAAACATATCAAGCAGTTCACTAGAAGAGTGAATTTTACTTAATAACCTGGCAACATCGGAACGGTCCATATCTTTAGAACCTAGCTCGCGCCCGTGTACCCACCTCTGAGCTGTGATTACATCACCATTTTCCAAACGCTTTGTCCATAAAAGCTTAGGAACAATCCCTTCTGCGGACAGTACTGCAAGAAAAGGAGAGGAATTGCGCTTTAAGAACAGCTTTTGTTCACCCGTTTGAGCAATGTAAGCTTCTCCAGTTGATCCTCCAGCTGGTTCAACCTTCCAATCTTCCCCTAATAGCAATTCCAATAGTTTCACCCTCGTTTTTGTAAAATGTTCAAAATAGTTCATGACGTAATCCTTTTCCGATATATTGCCGCAACAGTTTTCCCGGATGTATATAGATTGCGGTTTTGATCTGTTATTAGAAAAACCCGGCTTCTCACCTTTTAAAGGACACCGCCTAAAGAAAACTCGCTGATGGACTTGCCTGATAGGTGATGGCAAAGGCTTAGTTGCACTTATACTATCTTCCGATTAATATTGTCCATTAGATAGTATAAAATCGCTTCGTGCTGTGGCAATGGCGGTAATAGTAGATCCTGTACGTTGAAGAAATCCGTAGTTTTACTTACACTGTTAACCAATAAAACTTTATACTTTCCTAACAGTGTAAAAAACAGGTGCGCTGGCGCATATTATAACGTAGAACTAAGCAGAGCCTGACAAAAGCGACTCTGCTTTATTTATATACAATCATGGCACTAATTGGCCGGATCTTCATCCGATTAGAGTGAATCGCTTTTAATGGTATCAAAGAAGCTCTTTCATCGTCAACGATGAGTTGAAAGCTTCCATCATCCGGCAAATGAACTTCCTGGGCTTGTCTTGATGCATTTAACATAACGTACAGATCATTTGCCTCCTCTTCTTTCTGTTTACGAAGTTTAAAAGCTAATATACCTTGCGGCGTAGGGATATGTTCAAAATGTTCATTTATTTCGTCTGGTGTCTGAAGGCGCAATGCTCCAAACCTTTTTCGAATTTGTATTAACCCTTTCACATATTGAACATTGGAGTGAAACAGCTGTCTTCTCTCCCAATCTATTTGATTAATCCATACAGGAGCGTTATAGCTGTTTTCTACTCCAAATTTTGTTCTGAAAAATTCCTGGCCTGCATGTAAAAACGGGATGCCCTGTGCCGTAAAAACCATAACAGTCGCCAATCTGTGCATCTTCATACGCTCTTGCTCTGTGCATTCCGTATCGACAGATAACTGGTCCCAAAGTGTATAGTTATCATGACATTCTACATAATTGATAGATTGGGACGCTTCAAGAAACATCCCCTCTTTTTGTTTGCCAGGCCACTCTACTGATCCTCTCATGTAATAGGCGAGGTCAATTATATATTGGTGTCCTTGAATAAAACCATTATGTTTATAAGGCTGCCCTTTTACCGCATCTCTAAATTGATCATTAAAAAAACCTATATTACTACCTAATTGATGAGCCTGTTCTATTGTAGCTTTCTGGTCCTCCTGAAGCGGTGTCGCCATGTTCCAGCCTTCTCCATATAGTAAAAGGGATGGATTCATTTGAAAAAGGATAGAAGCTGCTTTTTTTATTGTATGAATATCGTGAATTCCCATTAAATCAAAACGGAAACCATCTATTTTGTAATAGTGAATCCAATGCTTCAAACAATCTATGATATATTTACGCATCATTTTTCTTTCTGAAGCGGTGTCGTTTCCTACTCCAGTGCCGTCAGAAGGTAGATCATTTTCTCCATAGCGAAAGTAATAACCTGGTACAAGCTTTTCTAATGAAGAGTTTTCTCTAATATAAAAATGATTAAAAACAACATCCATAATAACCCTGAAGCCTTCACGGTGCAGCGTTTGTATTAAGCTTTGAAATTCTAGTATCCTTGCCTCTGGGTTATATTTATCATTCACATAGCTTCCTTCAGGGACAAAATGGTGGACAGGGTCATACCCCCAGTTGTAGGAAGGTGCATCCTTTGTTTCATCCACACTGCCAAAATCCTGGATAGGCAGGAGCTGGATGTGAGTAACTCCCAGTTCTTTTAAATAGGCGATTGTTGTCGAATAACCTTCATAGGTTTTTCCATTTGTCTCTACCCATCCTAAATATTTGCCTTTATTTTTTACACCGCTGTATAAATGAGCAGTAAAATCCCGCACATGCGCTTCATAGATAATTGCATCTGTTTTTCTAGCCATAGGAGGAGGATAGACTTGCTCATCGTCTTTAGCATTCAACTTTTCCCAGTCTAATACCACGGACTGCTCCCCATTAAGTGTAGAAGACAAAGCATATGGATCTGCTGTTTCCTGCCAAAAGCCGTTAACATAAGCCCTGTACGTATAACGAAGGCCATGCTGAGAACCGGTTATTTGTAACCGCCATACTCCTCTTTCCGAACGTTTCATTGGATAAGATTTTTTCGCGTGGGTTTTGTCTGGTTCATAAATCATCAGCATAACTTCTTCTGCAGTTGGCGCCCAAACTGCAAAATTAGTTTCGGCCTTTGTAGAAACGGCTCCTAGATCGTCTCCGTCATAAGCATATAATTCGTCAAATTGAGATGTCCGAACAGCCTTTCCTGATAATAAATGAGCGCGCTGCTTGTTTGGACCTTTCACTTCATATCGCTTCCCAGCCACAAATGGATGTTGTACTCGAAAAGTTAATAATCCATCAGTAAAAGCAGGAACTCCTTGAAGATCTGTTTCTTTACCATTTTCAACTCTTACAATTTTCCAGTTATTCAATGGAGGAGTGAGAGGTCCTTTTACTTTTGCTGTATATAAATCTTCCATCCATGCTATCAAGGGATCATTTACTAATTTAGGTTCCATCTGCCGCCTCCAATTTAAAATATTATGCATTAATATCTTTTTTTTCTCATGAAGGAGTGATATAGTAATTTCGTTATCCTCTAGTCATTGAGGTATTTTTATGCTTTCACATTCATGTAAACCATGCCGGTTAAACGTGTTTAACATAGTGCAATTTAAATATTGAAACAAGTGATGAAATCGGAGGAATTATCGATGAAACGAACAAAAAATGTAAACCGCGCAAGATTGCTTATCTCTTGTTCAGACCAACCTGGGATTGTTGCTGCCGTATCTGAGTTTTTGCATAGAAAAGGAGCTAATATTGTTCAATCCGACCAGTACAGTACAGACCCAGAAGGCGGCATGTTCTTTATGAGAATAGAATTTGATCTTCCTTCTTTTGAAGAAGAATTCTCTTCCGTTGAAGAAGAATTTCATACAATCGCTGATCGTTTTGATATCACCTGGAGATTAGAAAGTGAAAGAAAAACTAAAAAAATGGCCATATTTGTGTCTAAGGAAGACCATTGTTTACTAGAACTTCTTTGGCGCTGGCGCTCTGGTGAATTGGACGTTGACATCCCCATCGTTATCAGCAATCATGAAGATTTAAGAGATATCGTTGAAAGTTATGGTATTACTTTTCATTATATTCCAGTCACGAAGGAAACAAAACAAGAAGCAGAAACAGATGCAAAATCTATAATGAAAGATTATCAGGTAGATTTCATTGTGCTTGCTCGCTATATGCAAATTCTTTCTCCGGAGTTTGTTAAATCATTTGAACACCGTATTATAAATATTCACCATTCCTTCTTACCAGCTTTTATCGGGGCTAATCCGTATAAAAAAGCCTTTGATCGAGGCGTAAAATTAATCGGCGCCACCGCCCACTATGTTACCAATGATCTTGATGAAGGTCCGATTATTGAACAGGAAGTGCTTCGCGTTAACCACCGTTATGATACCGGAGAATTAAAAATAGCAGGTCGTAATGTAGAAAAAATTGCTTTAGCTAGAGCCGTAGATTGGCATATTAATGATAAAGTCCTCGTTTACGAAAACAAAACTATTGTATTTAATTAAGAAAATCAGCCCTGCAATACCAGCTTTTGTGCAGGGCTAATTTTCGATGTTTTCATTTTCATCAAATAGATCTTTACGCCGGAAAGAAGTTGTTAAGGTGTGCTGAAGTAGTAATTCTGCCATTTCCAGCTGAATTTTCTTTAATGGAGAAGGATGTCTTTTCATTTTTTCAAGCCATCCTTCGTGATTTCTTTTATCTATCATCTTTACTTTCATTCCTGCTGCTCGATGATCGATTATAGCATTCGGAGTTAAAACGATCTTCTGCAAGTTCATGCTTATTTTTTTATCTTGAATAATATCTTGAACGATGCCGATCATCCGATTTAATGAAATCACTGGACTCACTCTTCTTTTTCGAATTCCATCCACATATTCATTCCAGAATCTTCCGGAAGAGGTTTCAAAAACGCTCGTTTGTTTCCCATCTATCGTGGTAATAAAGTAAACGTCAGTAGGGCTTAGTAAAATAATATCCATTTCCACCCTGGCAGTCCCAATTAAAAAAACTGGATTATACAGAACCATGTAGTTATCTGGAAATTCGCGCAAAAAATAGCGAAGGTTCCGGTCGTATTTATATTTAGGATTCAACCCGGATTCATCGAAGAGAGATGAACTTGCCCAGCGAAGCTGAGCTTGAAATAAATCCTCATAAAATATATCTTTTAACTTTTCTACTGTTTTTCCTTTATAAAAATTAGCAGCGTCATCTTGCTCTTCTAATAATTCATCTAATACTCGTTTTCTACCTGAGAAATTTTTCAGGCGATCGAGAGCAAAAGAGAAAAAACCGTTGTTCACCTCTTCAAACCAATCATCCAATTTATCTGTGTCTTCTTTTGCTGTTTTCCGATTCACTCTTATCCATTCTCTTCTCATATACTGCCAGCGATCTTTTTTTAACCGTGTAAATTGACTTGGGTAGCGCTGGATGTCGTGTTGGTATCTTGACGTGTAATCTTCCACTTTTAATAAATGGGCCACTTTTTCACCCCTTTCCGTTATAAGTTTACTAGAAGAGAAGGAGAGCAAGCACCGGAATGATAATAGAGACTATAATGGCACTCAATGTCATAGCCACTGAGCTGGCAGCTCCCTCTTTTTCACTGTTTTCAAGTGCTTTAGCTGTTCCAATTGCGTGAGACGCATTTCCTATTCCTATACCCTTTGCAAGAACATGATTAATCCTGAACCATTTGAAAAGATAAGGTGCCACCACAACTCCCCCAATACCCGCAACCATTACAAATACGGCCGCAAGCGGAGGAGGCCCTCCTATGGATGCTGCCACTTCCATTGCTACAGGAGTAGTAACAGATTTAGGAAGCACGGATGCGATAAACTCTTGTTCCACACCTGCCAGCCGTGATAAATAATAGCCGGATAAAACTCCGGTGAATGCGCCAATTGTCACACTAATAATAAGGGGTAAAAAATAAGTTTTTAACATTTCTCTTTGTTTATATAATGGATAAGCAAGTGCTACTACAGCAGGTCCCAGCAGGTGCTCTATCCATTGACCGCCAAGCATGTAAGTTTCATAAGAAATTCCTGTTCCTAATAATACAGCAATAATGACAATAGTGCCTGTTACAATTGGAAGAGTTATGGGGTGAGAAAAACGCTGGTAAAATTTCCTTGCTCCAATATACACCCCTACGGTACCAGCTGCCCCCAATATAGCAGCTATCCAGTCAATCATGCTGTTCCCTCCTCCTTGCAAAAAACTGAGCTGTTAATCCTGAAACTGCCATAACGAATAAAGTGCTGATAAATGCTATTGCAATCAGCCACAAACCTGACCCGGAAAATAATTCTAAGTAAACAATGGTTCCTGCAGTTACCGGCAAAAATAAAAGAGGCATATGAGAGAGCACTAAACTTGTTCCCATTGCTATCCATTTCGGTTTAATAAGCTTTGTATAAAAAAACATAAGCAATAAAAGCATACCTATAATACTTCCAGGTATGACCAGCTCAAACCACTCTTGAATCCACACTCCTGCATAATAAAAAAGATAAAGTATTCCAATGTGCATTACCATGCGTACGACATCCATTATTACGTTTCTCCTTCTCCTTCAGAAAACAAAAGAAAACTTCTCTTTTATTTATCGGCTTTTAATGGAAATGTTTCCACTGTTTCGTATTTCGGTTCACGGTCCAGATGCGTTCTGTATATCACAAACTTTTCAACGGTCCAAAAAACAGTATCAATCGGCGATAACGGTATTGACTTTTGAAATGATTCTTTCCCCACCCATTTTCTAGCAACAGTGATATGCGGCTTGTATGGCCTTTTATCCGCAGAAAAACCAATTTCTTCGCATCGATTAGAAATGGATGTTTGCAAATGGTACAATGCTGAAGAGCCCTCTGCGCCCATCCAAAAAATTCTTGGCTGAGCAGGTTTTCCAAACCATCCGGATTGAGTTAACTGCATGAAAAAACTTTGCTTTGATAACGATATCCTCTTCATCTTCTCTGATAATTTTTTAAGCTCGTCATTATTTGAAGCTCCTAAGAAAAAGAGCGTTATATGAAAATCTTGAGGATGAACCCATTTTTTAAAAGAAAGCTTGTCCATCGTTTTTTTCTTCCAGTCGTTAATGTGGTCTTTTACCTCAGGTGGCAGAGGTATAGCTATAAAATAATGGGGATTTGTAGTCACTCTGATTCCTTCCTTTTTTTCAATTGTTAATTTATCTTTCAGCTATTCCTATCATAGTTTAACGAATAATGTACAGACCGGCTAAAATTGGAATCTATATAATTCTAACTAATGTTATGGGATTTATAAAGTTAGGTATGTTAATATTAATTTTAAAAGTGTTTATTATGAGGATGCAGATAAAGGAAGTGACCGTGAATGCATGTAGTTAATAACATGTCAGACCTTGTAGGACAAACTCCATTAGTAAAATTAAACCGTCTTCCTGACCCAAAAGGCGCAGCTGTTTATTTAAAATTAGAATTTCAAAACCCAAGCGGCAGTGTGAAAGATAGAGCTGCCAAAAATATGATAGTACAAGCAGAAAAACAAGGTCAGCTGAAACCAAATTCTGTCATTATAGAGCCAACATCCGGAAATACAGGGATTGGATTAGCTATGAATTCTTCTGCTAGAGGCTATCGTTCCATCTTGGTGATGCCGGATACAATGTCCCAGGAAAGAATTAACTTACTTAAAGCGTATGGAGCAGAAGTAGAGCTAACTCCTGGAGATAAAAAAATGCCCGGAGCCATTGAACGGGCTCATGAGCTGGTAAAAGAAATTCCCAACAGTTTTATGCCGATGCAATTTGAAAACGAAGCAAACCCGGACGCTCACCGCCATACGACAGCTTTAGAAATTAAAGAAGCTATGGATGAAATCGGTAAGCCGCTTGGTGCGTTTGTAGCTGCCTCAGGAACAGGCGGTACCATTACCGGAACAGGAGAAGAGCTCAAAAAATATTATCCAGGTCTTCCCGTATTTGTAGTAGAACCATTCGGCTCCCCCGTGCTGTCAGGCGGTAAACCAGGACCCCACAAACTTGTTGGTACAAGTCCTGGTTTTATTCCTCCAGTTTTAAACCAGGAGGTTTACAATAAAATTTATAAAATAAAAGATGAAGACGCTTATTCTGCCACACGCGGTCTTGCCAGAGAGGAAGGGGTTTTGGTCGGACCTTCATCTGGAGCAGCTTGCTTTGCCGCAATGGAAACCGCTAAAAAGATGTCGCCTGAAGAAACAGTCGTAGCTATTGCATGTGATACGGGAGAACGCTATTTATCAACCGACCTTTTTGATTTTGTAAATAAAAGCAAGTAACAGAAGATTCTAATGAAGCTGCCTTAAAAACCAAGGCAGCTTTTTTCAGGGTGTTAGACCAGTTCTACATCCTCTATCTCACATTCAAAAGCTGTAAACCTTTTTACAAAAATTTGATCTTGTTTACATACTAATAAAATAAATTAAAATAAATTGTCCTTTCTTCTTACGAATACAGCTCTAAAACCGCTTTCTTTCAGTATAACAGAGCAGCTCATAGTTACCATTATTGTAAAATATATATTAAAATTATCCCGTTTTTCCTTATCTTTACTCCTATTCAATATCCTGTGCTTTGCGAATTGTTCGAAATTATTGTACAATACTCATTAATAAATGGGGCCATTGATAAGGTGAAATTTATTATTGCTTGTATCATTTCCACTCTGGCTTAATCATACTATTAAACACAGTACCATTCCATGTAACGTTATAAATTGATTGCTGAATCGTAGACCTGTCAATGTTACATCATGCAGTTCACACTGATTTATGCCCCGGGAAGCATAGCTTCTACTGTGCTTTCCTATCAATTAATGCTAAGGAGTGGTTTTTTGAGGCCTTCAACCGACCGAATGATCACCCGTGTAAAATCCATTTACCTTTATATTAAAGAGAAAGGAACGGTGACAACAAAGGAATTGGTTGACGAATTCGGAATCACCCAGCGTACGATTCAGCGAGATCTGAACGTCCTGGAATATAATCACCTCGTGCATAGCCCGTCAAGGGGGAAATGGACAGCAACCCGGAAAAAAGTAAAAGCATCTTAGTTAGAATAGCAGCAACAAACTAAACCGTCTCTTCAAGAGGGACGGTTTAGTTTTTCGTATAAGCTTCTTGAAGCAGCTCCTCCACTTCCTTCTCTGACATATCACGGTATTCACCAGGCTCTAGTGTTTCATCGAGTGTAAGATTTCCAATAGAAATCCTTCTTAAAAACAGAACTCTCTTCCCTACAGCTTCAAACATTCTTTTTACCTGATGATATTTCCCTTCTGTAATAGTTAAATAAATTTCCGTAGCAGAATGCTCTTTTATTTGGAGATCAGCAGGTTTCGTTTGGTACCCGTCATCAAGCACAATTCCTTTAGAGAAAGATACTATATCTTCTTCTGTTACAGCTTGGTCAATGATTGCTTCATATGTTTTCGCAGCTCCTTTTTTCGGGGAAGTCAATGCATGAGCAAACTTTCCATCATTTGTAAGAAGAAGCAGTCCTTCTGTATCTTTATCGAGCCGTCCAACGGGAAAAGGTTCACGTACCGCATCGTCAAATTCTAAAATATCCAGCACCGTTTTATGTATATCATCCACGGTAGCTGAAATTACACCCTGAGGTTTATTCATTAACAGATAAATAAATTCCTTGTATTCAATAACTTCTCCCAAAACAATAATTTCCTGTGAATCTGGATCTACCTGAGCTGCTCCGCTTTTCAATTTTTGTCGATCGACTTCTACCGCTCCTTGCTTTAAGAGCTTTTTTACTTCTTTTCGGCTTCCATACCCTGTATTGGCCAATAGTTTATCTACTCTCATTTACTTTCGTCCCCTTTTAACCCTTCCATTTTGTCTAACACCTGTCTTGCAAACGCTCCATGTCTTCCTTCTAAATGAGCATGAAGAACACCTGCAGGAATTTGAGAGATAACGGCTTCTCGTATAGGTTTAGAAACTCCCTCCTTTTCTAAACGCTCAGCTAATTCAATCGCCAGTTTAATGGTTTCTTCTACGGCTTTCTTATTTGCTTTTTTTACCATATCTTCCGTACCGTTTACCACTGTAAACGCATCACCCAGCCACCTGTCTAAAGAAGCACTTTCATTTTTAAACTCACCCGGTACCACAAACGTGCCTCCCCTTTTTTCTCTTACAGCCTGTTTTGCATGTCCTGCAAACTTAGCTGGAATAATGTAATGACGCGGTGCTGTTTTTTTCAGGTCATCAGCTTTGAGGTTTGTTGAGGTATGAAAAATAACCGTGTCATCTGGAAACAAACTTTCAAATTGTTTTAAAAATGAAAAGCAGGCTTCGGGCGGTAACGCAAGAAATACAGTCGTAAATGTATGGAAGCGATGAGACGAAGTATATTGGAGTCGTTTATCTTTCATAGCATCTTTCTGAACTTTTTCAGCTGTGCGATTAAAAATATAAAAGTTCTTCTGTTCTTTATTTAAAGCAATAATCATTTGAACCAGCTTTCCATAACCTGCTAGTAACATGTTACGTTACCCCTTTCAAACTCAAGGTTCAAAGCTTTGAAAAAACGCTGTCCAAAGGGGACAACGTTTTTAAGCAGCTTCAGTTGATATCTGTCTTCTCTTTTCTATTTTGTTTACTCTCGATATGTTTGCCAGAATTCCTATAGCTGCAAGAGATACCAAGAGCGAGGACCCTCCATAGCTAACGAAAGGAAATGGCAAGCCGGTAATAGGAAGCAGTCCGGTAGCCGCTCCAGCGTTAACTAAAGCCTGACTGACTAATTGAAACACAAGACCAAATGCAAGCAATGTTCCAAACGTATGTTTACTGCGTGAACCAATCAGTAAGCCGCGCCAGGCAATTATCGTCAAACAAACCAGTACAAATCCAATTCCAAAAAAACCCAGCTCTTCAGAGATGACAGCCAAAATAAAATCTGTATGCGGCTCCGGCAGAAAGTGCATTTTCTGGACGCTTTGCCCAAGACCAGCCCCTGTGAGACCTCCGTGAGCAATAGCAACATATGCCTGAATCAGCTGGTAACCTCCGCTTGCCGCCTCTGCCATTTCAAATGGATCCTGAAATGCAGTTAATCTCTGAATACGATATGGTTCACTTATAGCAAAAAAACTAATAACAGAAACAGACAGACTCATAAGGACTGCGAGGTGCCTCATTTTCGCACCTGAGAGAAAAACAATAATTCCTGCCGTCATAAGGATAGCCGCAGCGGTTCCAAGGTCGGGCTGAAGCATAATTAATGAAAAAATGAAAGTAATGACGACAAGAGGCGGGATTACTCCTCTTATAAATTTATTAATATAAGCTTGTTTTTGCGAATAAACTTGAGCTAAATAAATAATAACTGCCAGTTTTACAAACTCTGCAGGTTGTATACTAAAAGGGCCAAAGGCAATCCAGCTTTTTGCTCCATTCACTTCCCTGCCCACTATAATTACTAATAAGAGAATGATAATGGAACCAAGAATGAAAATTGGAGAAAGCTTTTTTAAAAAAGAATAACGGAAGTGCATAAAGAATAATAGCAAAACAAGCCCGGCCCCCAACCATATTAGCTGTCTAACAAAAAAATAGGAAGGGTTCTCATATAAATCAATGGCAAGAGGAAAGCTTGCACTGTAAATCATAATAACTCCAAACAGGCTTAAAGCGATTGCTGCTCCAATCAACCACCAATCGTAATCTTTATATCGTTTCATAGTTCCTCCCGGCGGTAAGCCGATTTTTCTTCTTAATATAAAAAAAGGAATAAATTTCTGATTTCTGATATGGTTGTTATATTATACCACCTCGTCCCCCTTGAAAAAAGAGCATATTGGTGTGATTATGAATTAGGTTTTTTCAGTATAGAAAATCTTTCACCGAGTACTATGCCGGCAAGACCGCTTTTAACACTAATTATGAAATATAAACCAGCTCCGGTAATAACGCTGAATAACTCCACTAAAAACGCGTTTCTCCAAGACTGAAGCGGAAACATAGTTAATGCCCCTTCTTTCACCACAATAATAGCCGCCGCCATACACAACGTTATAAACAAAATGAGTAAAGTGTGTTTAAGGAGCTTTCCGTAATGAAACTCTGCAAATTTGCCAATGGCCCATATATTAAAAGCAGTCGCTGCTCCAAAACCCGCTATGGTACTAAAACTGCCGCCAACAGGGCCCAATATATACAGAAAAGTATAAGCTGTTAATCCTTTAATCGTTAAACCTATTACTAATGAAAATACAGCATAGCGCTGCCGGTTGATTCCTTGCAATATAGCAGCAGTCACAGAAAATAGGGAAAACAAAACTGCTGCAGGAGCATAATACCGAAGTAGATATCCTCCTATATTTACATCCTCAAATCCAAACAATACGGAAAAAGTAGGGTATGCAAGGATGAATAAACCTGCTGCTGCAGGGATAGAAAGAAATAGAATCACTTGGAAAGTTTGAGTGACCTGTTGTTGTAATAACGACTTATCTTGATTCGTAAACGAGTTCGTTATCGTTGGAATTAATGTGACTGACATCGCCGTAGCTATAGCTACCGGGATGAGTATTAGTTTATGTGCCGATCCTGCAAACGCACCATAAGCAGTTTCTGCTTCCCCCTGGGAATACTCCCCCGTGGCCATTAGTGCATTGTTAAAAGTAAACAGATCAACCATTTGAAAAAGCGGGATGGCCAATCCAACAAACGAAAGAGGCAGCGCATAAGAAATCAGCTCTTTATACATGGAAGACAAGGGGATATCATAATCCGCAGTACTTTGTTCAACTTCCTTTTGAATAAAGGATTTGCGTTTTTTCCAATAAAACAGCAGCACCACTAAGGCTCCAAGTCCTCCAATAAATGCTCCGAAGGTTGCAAAGCCAATAGCAGTTCCCAGTTCTCCTTCCCATATGTATAAGATCGTAAAAGCCATTGATAAAATAAAAATAATACGAACAATTTGTTCGACCACTTGAGATACTGCAGTAGGACCCATAGACTGAAACCCTTGAAAATAGCCGCGGAAAACCGACATTGCTGGAATCAAAAGCAACGCTACGCTCACCATCCTAATGGTAAATACTACATCAGCTATAGAGTTTCCATTTAAGTCATCAGGCTTGGAAATGATCCATCCTGCGATCACAGGGGCAAGAAAAAATAATAATAAAAACGCGATAAATCCAGTGATGGTCATAAAAAAGAGACCGGAACGAAACAAACGCTGTCCTGTCCTGTAATCACCTAACGCATTATATTTTGATACAAATTTAGACACTGCCATTGGCACTCCTAATGTTGCCAAACTCAATAATATTGTATACGGCTGATAACCGTATTGATATAATGCTAAGCCCTGCTGTCCAACCATTGCGACAAAAGGAAATACATATATCATCCCAAGAAATTTGGATAGAAACGTTGCAATCGATAATATCATGGTACCCCGTAAAAACTTTGATTCAGACATACCTTCATCTCCAATAATCATAACGTCATTCACCATTGAGTGAACTGCTTTCTAAGAAATTTTACCATACTCTCAGGATATATTCTTCCTATGAGAATGCAGGAGCTGTCCTATAAGTCAGTTCTCGGCAAACACAACTGGAATATACTCGCTTTCACCCTTAGGGCACAAGTGCGACATCTACTCCAACTCTCTTTGCTCGTTCTCGTAGTGTCTTCTTTGCCGCGGGAGACGGCTCAGCCTCCTCGTGAGCAAAAACCGCCCACTGCGGGGTCTTCACACTGCCCTTTTTCCCACTGGAGTCTCGCATATTCCAGTTGCTAGATGACTAAATAACCTTTTGAGACAGCCCCTGTTTTCGGTTTAATAGGTATAGAAAATCCATTTAAGCATCATTTACTCCTTTTATATACATGGTGCGGCGCCTTGGGCCGTCAAACTCACAAAAGTAAATACCTTGCCATGTTCCAAGGACGGGCTTTCCTTTTTCAATAATTATCGTTTGCTGAGTTCCTACCGTACTCGCCTTTAAATGAGAAGCAGAATTACCCTCAGCATGTTTATATTTTGGGTGTTCCCAAGGATACACTTCATCAAGTTTCATTAACATATCATGCTTTACATCCGGATCTGCATTTTCATTCACTGTTATGCCTGCTGTGGTGTGAGGACAATACACTACTGCTATTCCATGTTTCATCCCTTCTTCTTTAATAAAAGCTTTAACTTCTCTTGTTACATCAATCATTTCATCTCTTTTATTCGTATCAATCGTCAGTTTTTTTAGCATCTTCCTTCTCCTCCTTCGTTTTCGCGTATTGGAAAGTTTGATATGATAATTTAAGTTTATCATGCATGATAATGTTTCGTTTTCCCTTTAAAGGAAAACATAAATCATAATGATCGAAAAGATCAATACGTAAGGCAGGGAATGAATGATGAAATATAATGTGATTATAGTGGGCGGCGGACCAGCCGGACTTATGGCGTCTGTTGCTGCTGCCCGGCATGGTGCAAGTGTACTCATTGTCGATAAAGGAAAAAAACTTGGCAGAAAACTTGCTATTTCAGGAGGCGGCCGCTGCAACGTTACCAACCGGATGGACCAAAAAGAACTAATTGCTCACATCCCAGGGAACGGAAAATTTATGTACAGTCCCTTTTCTGTTTTTAATAATGAAGATATTATTGCTTTTTTTGAAAATTTGGGGATTGCTCTTAAAGAAGAGGATATGGGCAGAATGTTTCCAGTTAATGACAAGGCTGTCACTGTCGTGCGAACCCTCTTAAATAAAATGGAAGAGCTTGGTGTGGAATCATGCCTAAATACTAAAGTAACTTCTCTTATGTTTGAAAACGATAAAGCAGCAGGGATAGAGTTAGACAATAACGAGAAAATAAAAGCAGATGCTGTAATTATTGCTACCGGCGGGATGTCCGTTCCCCATACAGGCAGTACCGGAGATGGTTACCCGTGGGCTGAAGCTGCAGGTCATACCATTACTGAGCTCTATCCAACAGAAGTACCAATTACTTCTGCTGAACCGTTTATAAAAAATAAACGCCTGCAGGGACTTTCACTTTCCGATGCCGCTTTAAGTGTGTATAACCCGAAAGGAAAAAAAATAATAACACACAGAGGCGGAATGGTGTTTACCCACTTTGGGATTTCTGGCCCTATCGTGCTCAGGTGCAGTCAATTTGTGGTTAAGGCATTAAAAAAATACAAAACAAAAACAGTAACAATGGGCCTTCACCTATACCCAGACACAAACCAAGAAGCTTTCTTTCAACAATTAGTAAAATATAAAAATCACGACGGCGTTAAAGCAAGTAAAAATGCATTAAAAGATATTGCTGCCGAACGGCTTCTTCAATTTCTTTTAGAAAAAGCTAAAATTAATCCCTCCACTCCGCTTCAAGAGATTTCTAATGAACGCCTTCGTAAATTAGCAGCTCTATTTACTGACTTTCATTTTGAAGTAAATGGCACGTTGTCGATTGAAGACGCTTTTGTTACAGGGGGCGGTGTGTCCATTAAGGAAATTCATCCAAAAAGAATGGAATCAAAATTCAAAGAAGGTTTGTATTTTTGCGGAGAAATCTTAGATATTCATGCCTACACAGGCGGTTTTAATATAACTTGCGCATTTTCCACCGGTTATACGGCAGGAAAATCAGCAGCAGAAACTGCTGGGATAAAACAATAACTTTCTCCACAAACTTGTGGATAATTCGGCACGCAACTATGTAGCGAACAAACCGCTTTTTATTAGAGTTTTAAAACGGTTACTTTATTGCAGTGGAAAACATTATGGTTTATTCACAAATTTATACACATGGATAATAGTTATCCACAGGTTTACCCACAAATACACACGTTCGTATCTCAAGCATGCATTAAATAGCATACAAAATACAAAAGGGCTGTCTCATAAGTCCATTTTTACCGACTTGAGACAGCCCCATTTGCTTTAATTCGCCACTATATTAACAAGTTTTCCAGGTACAGCTATTACTTTTCGAATGGTTTTTCCTTCTATTTCTTCTTGAACTTTAGAGTTTTCCTTAGCAACAGCCTCCATCTGCTCTTTATCGGCGTCTTTAGGAATGACTGCTTTGGCGCGAACTTTCCCGTTCACTTGAAGCACAATTTCTACTTCATCTTCTACCAGCATGTTTTCATCGTAAAGAGGCCAAGCTTCATATACAATAGTCTCCTTGTGGCCAAGCAGCTCCCAGATTTCTTCTGCTAAATGAGGAGCCACAGGAGACAGCAATTTCACGAAGCCTTCCATATATTCGCGAGGAAGATTATCCTGCTTGTACGCTTCATTTACAAAAACCATCAACTGGCTGATCCCTGTATTAAAACGAAGATTTGTAAAGTCATCCGTTACACGTTGTACGGTTTGGTGGTAAGTGCGGGCAAAATCTTTGTTTCCATCTGTGTCGGTAATCGATGCTGTCAGCTGATCACCTTCTGTAAATAAACGCCATACTCTGTCTAAGAATCGGCGAGCACCGTCCAAACCGTTTTCTGACCATGCGACCGATGCATCAAGAGGTCCCATGAACATTTCATAGAGACGCAGTGTATCCGCTCCATGAGATTCCAAAATATCATCAGGATTTACTACATTCCCTTTGGATTTGCTCATTTTCTCATTGTTCTCACCAAGGATCATTCCTTGATTATATAAACGCTGAAATGGCTCTTTTGTCGGAACAACACCGATGTCATACAATACTTTATGCCAGAAACGAGCATACAATAAATGCAGTACAGCATGCTCCGCTCCTCCAATATAAATATCTACCGGAAGCCAGCGTTTAAGTTTTTCTTCATCTGCTAATGCTTCCTCATTGTCAGAATCGATAAAACGCAGGTAATACCAGCAGCTTCCCGCCCATTGCGGCATGGTATTTGTTTCACGGCGCCCTTTCATACCTGTTTCTGGATCGGTGACTTCAAGCCATTCTTTTGCATTGGCAAGCGGAGATTCTCCTGTACCAGATGGTTTGAATTCATCCATTTCCGGAAGCTCTAATGGCAGTTCGTTTTCAGGAACAGCGCTCATCGTGCCATCCTCCCAATGAATAACAGGAATAGGCTCTCCCCAATAACGCTGACGGCTAAAGAGCCAATCGCGGAGGCGGTAGGTAATCTGCTTTTTACCTTTCCCCTCTTTTTCTAACCTTTCAATCATTTTGCTAATAGCTTCCTCTGTGTAAAGGCCATTTAAAAATTCTGAGTTTACATGCGGCCCATCCTCTGTGTATGCTTCTTCCTCCAGATTTCCGCCTTCTACTACTTCCACAATTGGAAGCTCAAATTGTTTCGCAAATTCGTAGTCACGTTCATCATGACCTGGTACCGCCATAATTGCGCCGCTGCCGTAACTTACTAATACATAGTCTGCAATCCAGATTGGAAGTTTTTCACCGTTTACCGGATTTACAGCATAAGCACCAGTGAAAACACCTGTCTTTTCTTTTTGAAGCTCCGTCCGCTCCAGATCACTCTTTGTACCAACTTCTTTTTTGTATGCTTCCACCTCATTTTTTTGTTCAGAAGTAGTGATTTTATCAACCAATTCATGCTCCGGAGCAAAAACGCAGTACGTAGCACCAAATAATGTATCCGGACGCGTTGTAAATACCGTAAAAGTTTCGTCTGTACCTTCAATTCCAAAGTGTACCTCCGCGCCTTCTGAACGACCGATCCAATTCCGCTGCATATCCTTTACACTTTCAGGCCAGTCCAACTCTTCCAGGTCTTCGAGCAAACGATCTGCATACTCGGTAATTTTCAGCATCCATTGTTTCATCGGACGGCGTTCTACAGGATGTCCCCCCCGCTCACTTACTCCGTCAATCACTTCTTCATTGGCGAGTACTGTGCCAAGGGCTGGACACCAGTTTACGGCTACTTCATCCATATAAGCCAGACCTTTTTTGTAGAGCTGCAGAAAGATCCACTGAGTCCATTTATAGTATTTGGGATCAGTTGTATTAATCTCACGGTCCCAATCATAAGAGAATCCGAGCGACTTGATTTGTCTTTTAAATGTTTCAATATTTGCCTGGGTGAATTCCCGAGGGTGTTTTCCTGTATCAAGCGCAAACTGTTCTGCAGGTAAACCAAAAGCATCCCATCCCATTGGATGGAGCACATTATAACCCTGCATGCGCTTCATACGTGATAGTATATCCGTTGCCGTATAACCTTCTGGATGACCTACGTGAAGCCCTGCTCCTGAGGGATACGGAAACATATCGAGAGCGTAAAAATCTGGTCCTTCTCCCGGTTTATCAGACGTTTTAAATGTTTTATTTTCTTCCCAATATTGCTGCCACTTTTTTTCTATGTCTTTATGCGAAAACGCCATTGTACGTCAACCTCCTTCATCTTTTTAATACAATCATGAGTACATTCATTCGTGATTAGAACGAGCCTGAGAGTTATAGGCCGCCTTATACTGTTTATCGATAAAACTGGCTGCTTTCTCCAACAATGCAGAAAAACCTCCCATCCCTAGCATGCTTACTTTAGGGACGAGAGGTTATTAGTTGTAGTTCCCGCGGTACCACCCTGGTTGGCATGCTTTTAAAACAAGCATACCCGCTCTTAATATCCGTAACGCGGATGATACGTCAAAGGTTACTTTTCCTTCTCCTTTGCAACTAAAAGGGGAGTTCATGGCAGCTTTCGTCTAGCTTCCACCAACCGCTAGCTCTCTGATACCCGGCATGACCATTACTGATCCTTCTCCATGTTTTTCTTTTATTCATTTTACAATTCGCGGTCGTCTGTCAATACTTGATATTTTATGAATTTCCTATTTTTCTGTCAAGACTTTCATTAATAAAAACAGTGTAATCCAAATTATTAAAAACTAAACGCTCCTGTCCTATTAAAAAAAACTATCATTCACAATTTGGGCTTTATTATTATAACATGCTAAAATACAAGGGAAGAAATGCAAAGGCCTAGTTTTAAGGAGAGATAGATAATGTTTCAGCCAAATCAAGAACCCGTGCCTCTCTCGTGGGGAGAGAAACGGTACCATACATGGAATTATCATCTTCGGGAACATTTCGGAGAAAAAATATTTAAGATACCACTAGATGCCGGATTTAACTGTCCTAACCGCGATGGAAAAGTAGCCTCTGGCGGATGTACGTTTTGTTCAGAGCGTGGATCCGGTGATTTTGCAGGTGACAGGAAAGACGACCTTGTTACTCAATTTCACACAATAAAAAATAGAATGCATAAAAAATGGAAGCAAGGAAAATATATCGGCTATTTTCAGGCTTTCAGCAACACTTATGCACCTGTAGAAGAACTTAGGGAACTTTTCGAAGTCATCCTCGAACAAGAAGATGTTGTAGGGCTGGCAATTGCAACGAGACCAGACTGCCTTCCTGATGATGTGGTGGAATACCTTGCAGAGTTAAATGAACGAACATATTTATGGGTGGAGCTGGGACTGCAAACCGTTCATGAAAGAACCGCTATGATCATCAACCGTGCTCACGATTACCAGTGCTATAAAGATGGAGTAAACAAGCTCCGAAAACATGGTATACGTGTTTGCTCACACATTATTAATGGTCTTCCGCTTGAATCAAACGAAATGATGAAAGAAACAGCAAAGGAAGTTGCCAAGCTGGACGTCCAAGGAATTAAAATTCATCTTCTGCACTTACTGAAGCGGACCCCTATGGTAAAACAATATGAAAAAGGCATGGTTGATCTCATGAACAAAGAAGATTATGTGAAACTGGTTGTTGACCAGCTTGAAATGTTTCCGCCTGAAATGATTGTCCACCGATTAACTGGGGACGGCCCTTCTGATTTAATGATCGGCCCGATGTGGAGTTTAAACAAATGGGAAGTTCTTAATGCGATTGATAACGAGTTAAAAAATAGAAACAGCTGGCAGGGCAAATACTACGAACCAGAGCCAGCAGCTGTAAAATGATCCTGCCCGGCATTCTTCCATTTGTTCGTGAGCTGATCGACCGCTGTTTAACAGAGGGAGATATTGCGGTGGACGCTACCGCTGGAAATGGCTTAGATACTCTCTATCTTGCCAAAAAAGTAGGAGATAGTGGTAAAGTCTACAGCTTTGACATTCAACTTGCAGCCATTGAAAAAACCAAGGCCCGGCTCAAAGAACATCATCTTGCACACCGGGTATCCTTAATACAAAACGGGCATGAACAAGCAGTCACATGCATTCCCAAAGAGGAGCTTACCTTACTGAAAGCAGCAGTTTTTAATCTTGGTTACCTTCCTAGCGGTGACAAATCAATTACCACTAAAGGTGAAACAACTATTCAAGCTGTTTCGCAATTACTTGAAATCATGCAGTCTGGAGCCCTTATCATTCTCGTTATATATCACGGGCATGAAGAGGGTAAGAAGGAAAAACAAAAAGTAGAGACATTTTCTGCACAGCTTGACCAAAGAGAAGTTCAGGTTCTTCGCTATGAATTTATGAATCAGGTGAACAATCCACCGTTTATTATAGCATTAGAGAAAAAATAATCTTGGTGGCCGGGGCGCGCACCCTCAGCCTTTTTTAAGCTAGTTACATGTTATCTGCATTTATCTTATTTCTTGACTTTTATACAAATTTTTCAGAAACTAACCATGTAAAGAAAAAGGAGTGTGAGCAGAATGTCAGTGCTGGATTCTATTCTTGAATTTAATGAAAAATTTGTAGAGAAAAAAGATTATGAAAAATACCAGACGAGCAAATTCCCCGACAAAAAAATTGTCATTCTCACATGCATGGATACCCGGCTTTTGGAGATGCTTCCACGCGCATTAAATCTTTCCAATGGGGACGCTAAAATTATTAAAAACGCAGGAGCTATGATCTCCCATCCCTTTGGAAGTATTATGCGGAGCATTATTGTCGCTTTATATGAGCTACAAGCAGAAGAAGTAGCTGTCATAGGGCACTATGGGTGCGGGATGACCGGGCTCGAATCCAAATCTATTTTAAATAAAGCAGAAGATAAAGGAATCGACCTTACAAAAATTGAAGCAGCCTCCTATGCAGGGGTGGATGTAGATAAATGGCTTCATGGGTTTGACGATGTAGAAGACAGTGTGAAACAAAGTGTGGATATTATTAGACGCCACCCTTTATTACCAGAAAACACACCCATTCACGGTCTTGTAATTTCACCGGACACCGGAAAGCTCACTGTCGTAGAAAAAGGTGAATAAATAAATTTTCAATACACACAGATAGAAAAAAGCAAACGAATCAAATAGGCCGGTTCCAGAATTATTGGAACCGGCTGCTTTTTACATTTAATAAGTCAGGAGCATAATAAGCGTCACAAGAGCCCCGCGCCAGCGCATGTCTTTTTCATTACGTCTCGCCGTGGAGTGCTTGAGTTTTCCGCCTGTAAATCCAGGAGTTAAAATAAAAGAATGCAGTTGGAAGTCCGCTGAAGCGGATGAATCGATTAGCAGTAGATTTCAAATCAGGATTAGTCTGCACTTTATCATCAGCTAAATATATAGCAACTATCCCTTTGCTAATCATATAATGAAATTTAGCGTCAGGGAGAATGGACACACTTTTGACAGCTTGCTGTTTAAAATGCCGAACCCTTTCAACCAGTTTTTCTTCATCTGGATAATAAGCACAGAAATTCAGCTCATCATCTCTAAGATCTTCTTCTTGATCAATAAAGTAATCCATTAAAATATGAAGACCTTGTACATAAGGAAAATAGGCTGCTTTAATAGATTGAGCCTGCACCTTTGCTAAATGACTTCTCGAAGCATATGCAGCAAGTGAAAATATCCCTAATGTAGATCCTGCGCAGGCACTAAACTCATACCACGTCATGTCAGGCAGGTTATTATTATGTTTCTCAAACCAATCTTTCAGCAGCGGCTCTCTATCTGCTTTGACTACATGTTTATATACTTGAAGGTCCCGGTAATATGCTGACAGCTCTTCCATTTCACCTTGAGAGTTTTCAAAGCCTGGAAAAGTATTTAACGTCTGCTGGCATGTCTCCACTAATGACTTCAAATATCCTCCGTCTTCTTTTGCCTGGTGGAATTTATAATAATCGTCTTTATCTGCGGATGGATCAAGAGCATGCTTCATCGCTGAATGAAGCATTCGGAAATCTTCTGGATCCTGTGATTTGCTCCAATCGCACAAGCTGTCTAGATAATCACTAATTGTTTGGTAAGCAATAATAAATTGAAGCAGGTCCGTGCGCTTTTCTTCTCTTGTTAGTAGCGCATAAACACCCGCACCTTCACAATGGAAAGCTTTTTTTTCAATACTCCCAAGAGCATGCTGGCGCAGTTCATCATCTGGTATCTTCTCTGCCCTTTTTTTCCACTCTCCTAGAATTTGATGTACTTCTGGGATAACTTCCTTAAAAATACGATACATAAGTGTCCATGTTTTCGTTGGTACCTTCACAAGGATCCTCCTTTATTATTTCACATGCTATAGTCGTTGGTGAATGAAATTCATCATAAAGCGAAAGACTTCTTCGCGTTCCGGTTCGTTCAGCAGTTCATGATAAAGACTTTTCCATTCTTTCATAGAACGGTCGGCAATTTCCAGCCTATTAAACCAGCGGTGGGATGCATGCTTATCCACAATATAATCTTCTCCAGCCTGCATGACCAAAAGTGGTATGTTCGGAAACCTTTCTGCTTCAAGCAAGCTTCGTTTCATTGCTTTTAATGTTTCTTGATACCATCTGGCTGTAACAACGGAAGTATTAAATTCGTCTTTCTCATAGGCAGCACGCGCTTCAGGGTCACGTGTTATACGTTCTGCTTGCAGTCCCGATTTAGCTGTTAAAGTTGGGGTGATTCTATGAAACATTCTCGTGGCGACATCTGCCAATCTATTCGGGTATTCATATAAGCCTAGACAAGGAGAAGATAGTATAACCCCTTTTACCGGCATATATTTTTCCATTAAAGCACGTATAACGATAAGTCCCCCCACACTGTGCCCGAAAATAAAAACAGGGAGTTCATAAGACGCCGCTTCTTTATACCAGGCGTATAGAGCATCTATGTATTGGTCAAAGTGGTCGATATGCCCCCTTTTTCCTCTTGTCCTGCCATGTCCTGGCAAGTCACCGCTGACGACATGAAATCTTTGCTTATTCAGGTATTGAATGACCCAGCTATAACGGCCGTGATGTTCTCCTGCTCCATGAACAATCAAGACAGTTCCTCGAGCACGATCACACATCCAGTTTTTCATCATTTTCTAAAACCTGCCTTTCCCAACAACCATCCATTACCCTTCTTATCATAGAGATTGCTCTATTCATTTTACTACTTTTTTTGCTAAACTTACATTAGATAATAGGAATTTACTAAAAAGTTGGGAGGACATGTGATGATCTATTCATATAAAGGAACATCCCCAAATATAGCTAAGTCCGCATACATTGCGGATTATGTTACAATTACCGGCGATGTGTCTATTGGAGAGGATTCAAGTGTATGGTTTAATTCAGTCATTCGAGGAGATGTAGCCCCTACGGTAATAGGCAACCGAGTCAATATACAAGACAATTCCGTCCTGCATCAAAGTCCAAAAAACCCGCTCATTCTCGAAGACGATGTTACTGTCGGCCACATGGTCCTTTTACACAGCGCCATTATTCGAAAAAACGCTCTGATCGGTATGGGAGCACAAATACTTGACGGTGCTGAAATAGGCGAAGAAGCTTTCATAGGAGCCGGCAGCCTCGTCCCACCTGGAAAAACGATCCCGCCAAGAACACTAGCCCTCGGACGCCCTGCAAAAGTCGTTCGCGACCTTAACGAAGAAGACTTCCAGGAAATGCAAAGAGTCCGAAACTCGTATATAGAAAAGGGAAAATACTATAAAGAAAACTCGACGATTGACGAGCCTGAAAGGCGATGACAGAGGCGTAGTTGCACTTATACTATCTTTCTAATCATTCTTTTAAGATAGTATAAAGAAAACTCATCGAGTGCCAAGCCGTAAGGCGCCGGCAGAGATGTAGTTGCACTTATACTATCTTCCTTTTATTCATCCAAGATAGTATAAAGAAAACTCGCCGATTGGCGAGCCTCAAAGGCGATGACAGAGGCGCAGCAGCCTATACTATGTTTTAAATAGAGGCAAAGCCAAATCGTTTAAAAGAGGCTTAGCTTTTCTTTCAGTTACATATATTGCAGGCGGCACATGAAACTGTTGTTTTCCTCGTTGGGTAAAAATAAAACCCGCCATTGGCGAGTTGAAAGGAAAGCTTGTCCTTAATGTTTATGTGGAAGATCAAAAACGAGAAACGCATCATAAGAAATATCAAAAGTGCCGCCAGTAGTGCTAAATATAATAGCCAAGGTTAAGAATAAAGCAGAAATTATTGTTTTCATACTACTTGTCACCTCCCCTAACTTCTAACTATGTCGTGGTTCTATTTGAGTATAAAATATGTTGAAAAAACGTGAATTTTGGCTAACGACGTTTCTTATTTCATTTTTCCGAAATTTTCTACTTCCTTCTTCCATTCTCTTCGATTATGATAATTATAGGCATATACGGGGAGGGGACGAAAAAATGGATTTTTCCAGAGTGGGAAAAAAAATTCAAGAGTTAAGAAGGTATCATAGTTTGACACAAGCTGACCTTGCTAATGGAATCTGCACGCAAGCTCAAGTGAGCAAAATTGAAAACGGCACTATCATACCTTACTCCAACACCCTTTTTCAGATTTCCGAGCGTCTTGGAGCCGACATGTATTACTTTTTTGAAGAAGCTAGATCGGACAGGCCTGATTATGTAGAAGAAGTGTTCGAGCAGCTGAAAGAATTTCGGTTTAACCAGGAATACAAAGAAATTCGTTCTATTCTTCAGTATGAAAAAGCCAATCCCCTTTTCCAGCAAGGCTACTATAAGCAATATATGATGTGGCATGAGAGCATCTGTCTTTACCACCTGGATCGAAAAACAGAGGAAGCTGTCCAATTAATAAACGAGGCATTCAGTGTGGATGACAATCCTACATTTACTGAACGTAAAGGGGAAATGATGAACACGCTGGCTATCTTTTATGACCTGGAAAAAGATTATAAAAAGGCTTCAAAAATATGTAAAGAAGCTCTCTATAACCTTCACCAGCTAAAACGAATTAAAAATGTCTCTATAGAACTCCGCTTAATTTATACACTTACGAAATCGTTAACTAATCAAAAGCAGTACGAGAGCTCAGTATTTTGGTGTGAAAAAGGCATTAAACGCTGCATTGATTCCAACAACATGTATGTTTTCGGCGAATTGCTTTATCAAAAAGGAAGAAACTTAATATTTCTTGATAAAAAAGAAGAAGGTGCTAAAAGCTGGAGCAAAGCGCTCGCTGTCTTTGAGGTCACATCCCAAAAGCATCTGGCTGAGATTGTCAGAAAAGAATTACAGCAAATCAATGCCGAAGGAACATTCGAAGATTTAATTTACGAATAATTAGAAAACTCTGCTTGTCATTTAAAAGGTAACCGGCTAAAGAAAAATTGCAGATTGACACGCCTGGAAGGGGATGGCAGTGGCGTTAGTTGCACTTATACTATCTTCCGATTATATTGTCCATTTGATAGTATTAAAAACACCACGCCCTGTGACAACGGCCGCATTAGTACGTCCTGTACGTTGAATGCCGTAGTTTTAACTTATACTGTTTAGAAATAAAATCTCTTATACTTTTATACAGTGCAAGAAAAGAGCCTGCACCCGCTGAAAAGCGATGTCAGGCTCTCTCTTTTTATTATTTTACTTCTGCTGCCATTTGTTTCAATACATCGGCTTTATCGGTTGTCTCCCAAGGAAGGTCGATGTCCGTGCGGCCAAAATGTCCATAAGCAGCAGTCTGCCGGTAAATCGGCCGGCGCAGATTCAGCATTTTAATAATGCCCGCCGGACGCAGATCAAAGTTTTCACGTACTAGCTTAACGAGCAGGTCTTCAGAAACTATTCCTGTTCCGAACGTTTCAATGGAAATGGAAACAGGCTCAGCTACCCCAATAGCATACGCAAGCTGGACTTCGCACTTTTCCGCCAGTCCTGCCGCCACAATGTTCTTGGCAACATAACGAGCAGCATAAGATGCAGAACGGTCCACTTTAGTAGGATCTTTGCCGGAAAAAGCACCGCCGCCATGCCTTGAATACCCGCCATACGTATCAACGATGATTTTTCTTCCTGTCAATCCAGCATCTCCTTGAGGACCGCCAATCACAAAGCGACCGGTTGGATTGATGAAATACTTTGTTTCTTCGTCTAGTAAGTGAGACGGCACTACCGGTTCAATAACATGTTCTTTTAAATCCCGGTCAATTTGTTCTAATGTCACATCCGCATGATGCTGCGTAGAGATAACAATGGTCTCGACACGCAAAGGAGCACCGTTTTCCCCATACTCCACAGTCACCTGCGTTTTCCCGTCCGGGCGTAAATAAGGAATGATTTCATTTTTTCGTACTTCTGTAAGTCTTCTGGCCAATTTATGAGACAGTGAAATAGGAAGAGGCATGAGCTCTTCTGTTTCATTATCGGCATAACCAAACATTAAACCTTGGTCTCCTGCACCGATAGCTTCAATCTCTTCATCTGTCATCTGACCTTCTCTTGCTTCTAATGCCTTGTCCACACCTTGAGCAATGTCAGAAGATTGTTCATCAATAGAAGTTAATACCGCGCAGGTTTCATAATCAAATCCGTATTTTGCGCGTGTATAACCTATGTTTTTTAACGTATCTCTGGCAATTTTTGGGATATCGACATAAGTAGAAGTCGTGATTTCACCAGCTACCAGTACTAATCCCGTGTTAACTATTGTTTCACACGCTACACGAGCATTAGGATCCTTTGTAATAATTTCATCTAGAATTGCATCTGATATTTGGTCACAAATCTTATCAGGATGCCCTTCCGTGACCGATTCTGAAGTAAATAATCTTCGTCCTGCAGTTGCCACGTGTACTGCCTCCTTTACCAAGTTTGGTATTACGGCACTCATACCCTGATACATATTAAGACGAGAAGGAGAAAAAATTTCTGTAAAAAATACAAAATCCCTTTTCCATGGCGAGGAAAAGGGATAGTAGCCGTTCACCTTTTTCGCCTCTTATCTTCCAAGACGATATCCGTCTTTCCAGGTTAGCACCTTTGCCCCTCCTTTTGTACGGGGATGGTTGCCGGGCTTCACAGGGCCTGTCCCTCCGCCAGCTCGGGATAAGAGTATCCGTTCGCGAAATATCATAACGCAGTTAACTGTTTCTGTCAAATGAATCACTTTTTATTTCGCAGGCTCCAGAAGGACATTTCTCTCCTAGTAAAAGATGACGATTTTTTGCAATTTGTTTATAAACCTGCTCTCCAGCCCAATCTGCTCCGGGAAAATATAAAAGGGGTGTAAATATTTTTCCCGCTGGAAATAATTGAAGGATTCTTTTTACAGCAGCAAACCCTGTATATAAATAGGTACCTTCTTCAAGAAGATGCATTTCCTGCTGAATTCTATCTTCTTTTAAAAAGGGGTATTCTTCTAATATAGAAGGATCTTCAATCGAACGCCATGTTAAGACCTGGTGTTTGTCCCACTTTTCTATCTCTTGTTTTGTTTTTTGGCACAATGTGCATGCTCCATCATAAAAAACCACAAAAACCTTATTTGAAATTGTCACTGTACCATCTCCTTCATAGGTTAAACCCATTCTAACACGTGAACTCACTCAAAAATAACGACTGGCTTTTAAAACAGTAAAATGAAAATTATCGTTTTTGTATAAATCTTTTAACAAAATTTGCGAATTAGTATAGACTAAATAAATAAATGTGTTATACTAATTCATAATTAAATGATCATTATTAATCAGAGAAAGGGTTTTGCCGCCATGACGACGATTCATTTTTCAAACGAGCTATCCGAGCTTCTTCATGGAGGAAATGTGCTTCAAGATCTGCCAGTATCTAGATTGATTGAAAAATCCCTGCAGCGTAATGAGGGGGTATTAACGTCTAACGGCGCTTTAAGCGTAGAAACCGGAAAATATACGGGACGGTCTCCAAAAGATAAATATATTGTTGATGAATCTTCAGTTACCAATCAGATTGATTGGGGCCCTGTAAACCAGCCAATCAGCAAAGAGGTTTTTTCCTCCCTTTATAAAAAAGTCATTGAGCATCTTAAAGAGAAAGAAGAATTGTTTGTAACTCGTGGTTATGCCGGTGCAGACCCAGCTTACCGCCTGCCTATTCAAGTTATTAATGAATACGCCTGGCATAATGTGTTTGCAAGACAATTATTTATCCGGCCTGAACAGGAAGACTTGAATAAGCATAACGCTGACTTTACTATCATCGCAGCTCCTAACTTTAAAGCGGACCCTGAAGAAGATGGGACAAAATCAGAAACCTTTATCATCATATCTTTTGAGGAACGAATCGTTTTAATTGGCGGAACAGAATATGCCGGAGAAATGAAAAAATCTGTGTTTTCGGTGATGAACTTTCTGCTGCCTGAACAAGAAGTCCTTCCGATGCACTGTTCTGCCAATGTTGGAACAGAAGGAGATACGGCTCTCTTTTTCGGATTGTCAGGCACAGGGAAAACGACATTGTCTGCGGATCCAAACCGGAGCTTAATTGGTGATGACGAACATGGATGGTCCCATAATGGCGTATTTAATATTGAAGGCGGCTGCTATGCAAAATGTGTTAACCTGTCTCAGAAAAAAGAACCGCAAATTTGGAATGCGATTCGGTTTGGTTCTGTTTTAGAAAATGTTTATGTAAACGAAAACACGGGCGATCCCGATTACGACAACACAGATTTAACAGAAAATACGAGAGCGGCTTACCCAATAGAAAACATTCCAAATACACTACAACCAAGCATGGCCGGCCATCCATCAGCTATTATCTTTTTAACAGCTGATGCGTTCGGGGTTCTTCCGCCTATAAGCAAGCTAACAAAAGAACAAGCCATGTATCATTTCTTAAGCGGATACACAAGTAAACTTGCAGGTACAGAGCGCGGCATTACTCAACCTGAAGCTACTTTTTCTACTTGCTTTGGTTCTCCTTTTCTTCCGCTTGAGGCGTCCCGATATGCAGAAATGCTTGGAGAAAAAATCCTCCAGCACGATGTTAATGTTTTTCTAGTTAACACAGGCTGGTCCGGGGGTCCTTATGGGATCGGTAAACGAATGAACCTTCCTTATACTAGAGCAATGATTCAGGCGGCATTGCTTGGAGAATTAGACGGGGTAGAAACGACAGAAGACCCAATATTTGGTGTTCATATTCCTCTACACTGTCCTGGAGTCCCAGACGAAGTCCTGCAGCCGCAGGAAACTTGGAATGATAAAGAGGCATATCAGCAAAAAGCAAAAGAATTAGCCTCAAAATTCCAGAAGAATTTTCAAAAGTTTAAAGACGTACCAGACCATGTGAAACAAGCAGGCCCCAGAGTGCTGACACCAGAAACCGCCGAATAATAACCTGCTTTAAAAAGGAGCAGCTGTCATAAAAGCCCTTACATGGTAAAAAGCCGGTCGTGAAACGAAATTACGTCCGGCTGTTTTGCTTGTTTTTTCTCTTTTCTGCAGGCGGTGTGATTGCGCTTAATCAGAAAATTGGCAACGGTACTCAACGTGACTTCGATACCGGACGCCAATACCCCTTCTTGGTTACACTGCATCATTGACACTCCAGCACTGGGTTTCAAAACCTCTTCTTTGATGACCGGTTCACCTTTCTTTCTCCTGTCTCGGGTTTCAAGCCCATTGCCTGGCAAGGAGGCGTAAATACTGAAAGAAAACATATAGCTAAGTAAAAGGCCTACCCCTCAAGTACTTTCTAGATCTATTTTGATTTTTTCAGCTGTGATTCTTACCATCCATCCATTTAATCATCTCAGAGATCGCTTTTTGTCGGACTGGTGGAAGAAAATGATGGGGCATGTTTGGGTACACCTGCTTTAACACCGGGAGGCCGGCCGCTTTTAAATAAGCTTCAAGCCGATGCGCATGCTCCACCGATACGTGTTCGTCTTTTTCTCCATGCAGAATGAAGACAGGTGCTTTTAGGTCACCTATTTGTTTCAAAGGGGTCCGCCATTCATATTCGAGGGGGCGTGTTATTGGATCTCCTCCTGTTACTCGTCTTAACATTTTTCTTAGGTCAGATCTTTCTTTATACGTAAGAGTCATATCGCTCACTCCGCTCCAGCAGACAATAGCAGAAGCTGTTTTTTTCATACCTGTAAATAAAGCCATAACGGCTCCACGTGAAAAACCAACAATGTGAAGAGGCTTTCCTTTTGTTTCCTCAAGCGCTGCAAGCACGTCAAAGCCGTTCATTGCATCTTCGCGGTCGTACCCGCAGAAGTCTTCTTGCCCTTCTCCCCCTTCATTTCCTCGGTAATACGGAGCGAACACCACATATCCATTGTGTGCTAATTCCGCAACCCACTCTTTTTTTACCATTCCAACCTTTTTCAAACCACCCCGGAGATAAAGAATTCCGGGAAGAGTTCCAGTTTCATTTGGAACCCCTAAGCAGCCTTTGACTGCATATTTTCCGCTTTTATAAGCCACTTCAAAAAGGTTGATATTATTGATGCTGCCTAGCTTCTTTTTTTCTATCATTTTTTTCTCCTTTTTCTAGGAACGGGATACCAGCCCTGTTCATAAAATGTAAAATCAGCCGCTGTATATAGGAGGAAGAAGAATAATGACTAAAAATATGTTAACTGCACTATTGTGCTTCTTTATGTTTATAGGAACATTAACAGCTTGTAGTTTTCAAAAAGAAACGACAGAAACGATTCGTCTAGCTGAAGTCACACGATCTATATTTTACGCTCCGTTATATGTCGCCATAGAAGAAGGATATTTTGAAAAAGAAAATCTCAACATAGATCTTACCACTACTTGGGGCGGAGACAAAACCATGACTTCCTTATTATCGGACGGAAGTGATGTCGCACTAGTCGGGGCTGAGACATCGATATATGTGAATTCTCAAGAACCGGCTGAGCCAATTATTAATTTTGCCATGCTCACCCAAAGCGATGGAACCTTTTTAATGGCTAGAGAAGAAACAGCAGAGGAATTTGATTGGGAAGATTTAAAAGGAAGCACATTTCTTGGTCAGCGTAAAGGCGGAATGCCTCAGATGACAGGAGAATTCGTATTAAAAAAGAATGGTATTGACCCGCACAATGACCTGGACCTGATCCAAAACATTGATTTTGCAAATATCGCCAACGCGTATGCTTCTGGTACTGGAGAATATGTACAGTTATTTGAACCACAGGCTACCTTATTTGAACAAGAGGGGCTCGGAAACATTGTCGCTTCGTTCGGAGAAGAATCCAGTGCCGTGCCTTACACTGTGTTTATGGCAAAGAAAAGTTATTTAGAAGAAAATGAGGACACTGCCGAACGCTTTACTCGTGCTATTCACAAAGCACAGCAATGGATCTACAACTCAACTCCAGAGGAGATAGCTGAATCGATAACACCTTATTTTGACGACACCCCAGAAGGAATTATTGCTGATGCAGCAAAGCGTTACCGCGACCAAGAATCCTATGCTACAACACCAGTACTAACAGAAGAAGCATGGAATAACCTTCAAGATATTATGGATGAAGCAGGCGAACTGCCGGAACGATCTGAATACAACGAGTTTGTTAATAACACATGGGCTGAAAACGTTATGAATGACTAAGAAGGAGCGTTTTACATGCTTTCTTTAAAAGACGTTGAGAAAGTGTATTTAACCGATAGCGAAGCCGTTCAAGCTGTATCATCTATTCATTTAACCGTAGCAGGCGGTGAGTTTGTATCATTCATTGGACCAAGCGGCTGCGGCAAAACTACAGTACTATCGATGATTGCCGGATTGTTTAAACCGACATCCGGCAAAATTTTAATGAACCATAAAGAAATTACAGGCCCTACAAAAGAGACTGGATATATGCTTCAAGAAGATTATCTGTTTCCGTGGCTTACTATCCAAAAAAACATAGAGCTGGGATTGATTATTACTAATTTATTCAATGAAAAAACGAAAAAAGATGCCATGGATCTTTTAAGCGAATTAGGGCTTGCCGATAAAGCTGATGCTTTCCCTTCAGAACTCTCTGGAGGCATGAGGCAGCGTGCAGCACTTGTAAGAATGCTCGCTCCTAAACCTTCTCTTCTCTTACTAGACGAACCCTTTTCCGCATTAGATTATCAAACCAAGCTAAAATTGGAAGACTTAGTTTATTCCACTCTAAAACAGCAGAAAAAAACAGCCATACTCGTTACACATGACCTTAGTGAAGCAATAGCGATGTCGGATCGGATCTTTCTATTCAGCAGCCGGCCTGGTACCATCCATCGTGTTTTTGACGTGCCTGAGGTGTTTAAAGAAAAACTGCCATTAGAAGTTAGAAACGATCCAAATTTTCATCCATTCTTCCAAAAAGTATGGAAGGAGCTGGAGACAGTTGAAGACCAAAACACAAACACTTCATAGCCGCTACCTGCAAACGAAACGAAAAAATAAACGCCGGGTTATAAGCTGCCAGTTCATTTTATTGGGAATATTCTTTTTAAGCTGGGAAATTTTCAGCAGAATGCAATGGTTAGATCCGCTTATTTTCAGTATGCCTTCTAAGGTTTGGAACTTAATGACTGCTAAAATCGCTGATGGCACACTGCTAACGCACGCTTCTATCACTCTTTCTGAGACCATAATTGGTTTTATATTAGGAACTGCTGGCGGCACTTTAATTGCAGGTATTCTTTGGTGGTCGCCTTTTTTGTCAAAAGTTTTAGATCCCTATCTAGTCGTACTAAATTCCATGCCTAAAGTAGCGCTCGGACCTATTATTATCGTTGCTTTTGGCCCCGGCATGACTTCTATTATCGCAATGGGAGTTCTGCTTTCTATCGTTATCACTACTTTAGTTGTATACAATGCATTTCTTCAGGTTGATGAAAATTATAAAAAGGTGCTGCTTACCTTTGGGGCAAACAAAAAACAACTCTTTCATTATGCTGTTTTACCTGCTTGTTTTCCAACAATTATATCAACGTTAAAAGTTAATGTAGGGCTTGCCTGGGTGGGAGTTATTGTAGGCGAATTTCTCATCGCTAAACAGGGGCTGGGTTATCTCATTATTTACGGATTTCAAGTTTTTCAATTCCAGCAAGTGATGATGAGCTTAATCGTAATAGCTATATTAGCTGCCGTTATGTATAAAGCCATTGAATCTTTAGAAAAAATTCTTATAAAACGAGTTAGTAAAAGTTAGCATACCCTAATTAAACCCTCGTTACTAAACGAGGGTTTAAGCTTTTTTTGTGATATCTTTTTTTTCTAAATAGGAGAGAGTATGCGGCAGCACTTCATCTTTCATAATAAAGCTGTACGAGTTGTTATATTTTATATTATGAGGGAGTGTTTGTATTAATACGGGCCCTTTTGTTTCCATATAGTCATCTTTTGGTTCCATTTCCTTTATATCAGCATAATAAATATTTTTTACTACCGTTTCTGCTTTACCGTAAACCTTGTATTGGCCAAGTTGAACGATGTACCCTACTTTTCCTCCTGTTTCTTCCCATACTTCTCGTATAGCTGCATCTTCTGCCGATTCACCAGGTTCTACTTTCCCTCCTGGAAATTCCAGACCTCTGCGGGGGTGATGGGTTAAGAGCCATTGTCCTTTGTATCGGCAGACTACCCAAACATGACCAGGATTGTTGGAAAAAGGAACATTTTCAAAAGCAAGGTGAACTTTATTTTGATAATAGTCGAGAAAGGTAATCTTCTTCATTCTAATCGTCCTCGTTTTTTACATAGTGTAACCTTGTCGTTTGCTTCTGTATTGTTTGTTCCCTTATTACACGTTATTCCTCACTTAAAGTTTAACATTTCTAAGAATCTTTGATTTCTTTATATATTTTTTCCGCTAGTTTTTTTGACCACTCCATTTGGTCATTCTTTCGGTACATAAATTCGTTCAGCAGCTCTTCCCCTGAATAACCATCTTGAACTATTCCTTCTAAAATGAGATTTGAAACATCATCTTTACCGGCTGCCATTTTAGCATCAATCATTAAACTGTAATTTTCACTTAAATCAGTGAGCTGACGTATGTTTCCTGTCATTAAAGCTGGTTCATTGCTTCGTTCCGTAATAATTACTTCAAAAACTAACTTTTGATTTTTTATTTCTTTTAGAAAGTCTTTTTCTTCTGCTGGAATCACGGCTTCTATAAGCCAGGAGCTGTTGCTTTCTTCGCGGTTAATAATAAGCCCGTCCTGAAGCGGAACTGACCGGTGAATCACTTTATTCTTTTCCATTAAAATAATTTGCAGAGATATTAATCGGAATGTTTTCATTGTTTTCCTCTCTTTTGCGAACAATTCTTCTTTTAAAACAGGAAAGGCTGCCCCAAAGATACCTCTTTTGTGACAGCCTTTTGACATTGTAAATATCCGTCAATAATGTGTGAAAACCTTCTTATTTTCAGTAGATACTTGTCACAATGTGCCTTACACGTTGTTGTCTGCCTATCTCTCTGCTTCTAAAACAGGGCCTTTCCCTACTAATCTGCCATTTTCCCTGCATTGACGATCAGCCATCCATTCAATAAATAACGTTTCTTCTTCTGTTAAAGTGCGGCCAAGTTTACTCTCACATTCCTCACGAAGCTCTTCCGTATAACATTTTTGCATGATAAACAGGGCTCCTTTTTGTACGTACAGAATGTTTAATTTTACGAATTAACCAGTTTTCCTTGTCACGGCCTGTCATCTACAATCGGCTGCATTGTTTTTAAACACCTTGTACTATACTATTTACTCTATTCGATATCCCTGTTAAAATTCCTCTTTTATTATGAAATACGTAACTATCTGTTATTGTAAGCTTTTTGTAAACGACTGAGACCTTCCTCTACGTTATTTCGCGGACATGCAACGTTAATTCGGGCAAATCCGGCTCCTTCCTCGCCGAAAATATGGCCGTCGCTCAAAGCAAGCTTTCCTTCTTCTCTAAGCCATGACTGCAGCTTTGAAGCTTCCATATTTAAGCCGCTCATATCTACCCATACCAAATATGTTCCTTCTGGTTCAATCACTTTCATTTCAGGCATATTAGTCTCAATATACTGCTTAACAAATTTTACATTGCCTCGTACATAGTCGAGTAAATTCTCAAGCCACTCTTCTCCTTCTCGATAAGCAGCTTCAGCCGCAACCGTAGCAAAAGGATTATCTATCTCAACAAATTGACGCTTCAGGTGGGCTTCATATTTTTTCTGAGAAGCTTTCTTTTCAAAAACAACATAAGACAGCTGAAGTGCTGCTAAATTAAATGTTTTACTTGGTGCCATACAAGTAATAACCTCAATATTCTTCTCTGCTGCAGCTTTAGAAAATGGTATATGTTTGCCTTCAAGTACTAAGTCGGCATGAATTTCATCAGACACAACAAACACGTCATACTTTTCACAAAGATCTGCTACTGCTTCCAGCTCTTCTTGCTTCCACACTCTTCCAATAGGGTTATGAGGACTGCAAAGCAATAACATTTTTGCACCGGCTTGCATTTGCTTTTCCAAGTCTTCTAAATCAACAGTAAATCCATTTTCTGTTTCTTTTAATGGATTGCGCAGAAGCTTACGTTCATTGTTATCGATAAGAGCATAAAACGGATAATAGACAGGGGGCTGAATGATAATTCCATCGCCTTTTTCCGTAAATGTTTGAATTAAATGGCTGATTGCTGGTACCACACCTGGGGTGAAAACAAGCTGATCATTGCTTAACGTCCAGTCAAATCGTTTTTGAATCCAAGATGTCGTGGCTTCCCTTAACGATGCAGGCCTTCTATGATAGCCAAAAATCCCGTGGTCAAGTACTTTTTGCATAGCATCTAATACAGGCTGCGGAGCTTGAAAGTCCATATCTGCAACCCACATAGGCCATAAGTCGCTTGAACCGTACCGTTCTGAAACAAAGTCCCATTTCATCGAATTTGTTTTATTTCTATCAATAACTTTTTCGAAATCCATAACTGCATCCTCCCAAGCATTTAGCTAACTAGATATATTAAGGCTTTTCGTATAAGTTTGCCTCTTTTTAATAGATTTTTCAAGCTTTTCCTTATGAATTCACCCTATTCCGCATTTTCTTTTTCTTCTATCCGAGCACGGTGCAGACAGCCAGCACCGTTTCTTTCCTTTAAAAAACGGCTTCAAGGAAGAGAAGCCGTTTTTTTTCATTAAGCCAGCACGATTAGTTACTGCTGTTTTTTTAAGAAGCATAAGTGGATTTGTGGAAACAGTGCCAAAAAATAAAAAAGCAAAGTTCATCGTTAGGCCAATGAAAGATGCATAAACGGTTAATACTCCTAAAATCAAACCTAAGCCTACTTACACTTCTCCATATGCTACTGCAAAACTAAAGATATTCTCAATCGGCAAAGCTATTTTTTCCAAAAAAACATTATACTATGGAAACGCTGCTTCTCCAGCTTGATTTGTCACTGGTTCAGCAATGGCTCCTTGCATGAACCCACCTGCTTCAAAGTCCCCTGTTACTACTTCCCCCAGCCAGAAGTTAGCCATCTCCAACCAAGATAATTACGCAGTACTGCTAAAATTTCCGCAGTGTATAAACTATTTCTAAGCATATTCATAACCACAAAAACTCCCCCTGAAAAATATTGTGAAAAATTTCACAATTAAATTGTATACGGTTCGATCATTTTTATCCATGCTTTTTACATATTTGTTAATAAGTTTTTATTGCATTTCACCCCAAGTATGCCTATAAGAATATTCCCTGACCGTATTGCGAAACAAAATTATTTCGTATACAATAACACATAGAAACCAATAAATTCCTTTTTTACATACCCTGCTTATATACTTTAAAGGGTTTATTTGATGTGATTAACGTTTTTTATATGACAAATGTTGAGTAAAGGAGAGCACCTATGCATTACATTAGTGACGGGGTGTTGATGGAAGCTTATGAAAAAGCAGTAGAATTACATTTAGAGGAAGAGTTCATTGAACTGCTTTACTCTGAAATAAAACGCCGGGGATTGACATCACCATCTTCTGCCCAGAATTATTACATGGAAGTTGGCAGATAAAACAAATTGGACCAGTTAAGAAAAATCGAAGGGTTTCTCCGTATAATATGGTGAAAGCCTTCGATTTTTCTTAATGTGTATATTCCGTTTTTTCCGTTGATTTGTAGTGGCCGCTTATAATCTTATCCTCTATTTTATTATGAAGTTACTTATATAACCGACCTTTTTCTTCGATTTTCTCCCTTTTCCTTAAACTCTTTCATTCCCTTAGTCATGTTCCCACATTTTAACTTACTTCACCTTAACCAGACCCACACATAATATTAGAAAGGGCGCTGAGTGCCATGTTATCTGTTCCGTTCTCTGTCTAAAAGAGGGTCATTTTAATGGGATTTCTCTTAATAATGGAAAGAATTTCCACATACACCTTGGATAGTAACCTGTTTGTTTAAAATTAAGGAACAAATGTCCTCGACCTTCCATTCCGAAACCTTCCATTTTCAATGCGACCTTCACCAGCGCATAAAAAAAATAACGCCGGGCCGAGGTTCTCCTCAAACCGGCGTCATTGATACTATGTAGGCGCACCCTATGGGTACATGTTAAAGAGTTGTCAAGCTTACTGGGAACACAGCCAGCGCTCATTATTATATGGTGCACCCTCTGGGCACTACCATATTCGCTTTCGACGTAGATGCGTCTCAGTGTTATATGGTGGAGCATAGCGGGCTCGAACCGCTGACCTCAACACTGCCAGTGTTGCGCTCTCCCAGCTGAGCTAATGCCCCTCGCCATCAAACGATATTTTTTATTATAAGCGCGTTTAAAATTCCTGTCAATATATATTAAAAGATTATTTCTAAGAGAAACCAGCCGAGCGCACCCGCAGTTCCTGCCAAAAAAGATTCCAGTACTTTGACCTTCCGCCACTGTTTTTCTTTGGAATAATCCAGCAGCATCCAGCCTGCCAAAACTGCAGCACCAAAAATAACAGCCTCTCCCATCCACCTGTCCCCCTGCTCCGCCACAAATAAAGTATGCTATAACATTAGCAAATCATACGGGAAACAGCAATGAAAATTTAAGATAATAATACTTCTTCTAACTCTTTGTTGAGCCGTTCAGCCATTTCTACAGAAGATCTAGGTACTTCCGCGTCCTGATCGACTGGCTCGGCAAACTGGTTGAAAACAGCATTATAAGGCTCCGTGTTATTATCTATATCTCCCTGGTACTTATGAGTCAATACAAATGGGCTTCTCAGCTGTACCTTTACCCCTTTTTGCTCTAGCTCTCCTTCGACAGCCGTGAACGGCACCCGAAAAAATTGATATCCTCCCTCATCAGAAATCTTGTAATCAAAACTGCCATGATCGTAATCCCAATTCCCGCCAATTTCATATCCGAGCGGTTTTAATTTTTTTTCAAGATCATACAGTACAAATTTATGATTTTCTATCTTAGAAGGTATCTCAATCACCATACCCAGCTCCTTTATCATAAAATGAATTGTTAATAGGTTTCCACCCCTTATTTTTTTCATGCTTCTTCCTTCGAAAAAAGTAAGCTGCTCCGCATGCCTTTCTTCATAAAAAAACCTCAGCTTCCGTGCTGAGGTTTTTACAATTAAGATTGATTTAGCCTATTTTGTAATGCTTCTTTCCTTTCTTCAAAACCAGGTTTTCCAAGAAGCGCGAACATATTTTTCTTGTATGCTTCTACACCAGGCTGGTCAAACGGATTTACTCCGAGTAAATATCCGCTGATAGCACAAGCCTTTTCGAAGAAATACACGAGATAGCCAAAATAATACTCATCTAGTTTAGGAATCTGTAAAACAAGGTTAGGCACATCTCCATCTGTATGAGCAAGAAGTGTCCCTTCAAATGCTTTCTTATTCACAAAATCCATGGACTCGCCAGCAAGATAATTTAGGCCGTCAAGATCATCTTCGGTTTCTTCAATAGTAACTTTTTTGTCGGATTCTTCGATTTGAAGAACCGTTTCAAACAGATGGCGGCGTCCTTCTTGAACATACTGCCCCATGGAATGAAGGTCTGTCGAAAAATCTACAGACGCCGGGAAGAGTCCTTTTCCATCTTTTCCTTCACTTTCTCCAAATAGCTGCTTCCACCATTCCGAAACATAATGAAGCTGCGGTTCATAATTCACTAATAATTCAATGGCTTTTCCTTTTTGATAAAAAATGTGACGAAGCACCGCATATTGATAAGCATGGTTCTTTTTCAGATCCTCTTCACTGAGGTCTTTACGCGCGTCATTTGCACCTGTCATCATATTCAATATATCAAGCCCGGCAGAAGCAATGGGCAGCAGTCCAACGGCAGTTAATACAGAATAACGGCCGCCTACATCATCAGGAACAACAAATGTTTCATAGCCTTGTTCATCCGCCAATGTTTTTAAAGCGCCTTTTTCTTTGTCAGTTGTAGCATAAATGCGTTTTGCTGCTTCTTCTTTTCCGTATTTCTTTTCTAAATAATTTCGGAAAATACGAAACGCAATAGCTGGTTCTGTTGTTGTGCCGGATTTGGAAATAACATTAATCGAAATATCTTTTCCTTCTAACATATCCATTATATCCTGAATGTAGGACTGGCTGATTTGATGGCCGGCAAAATAAATCTCAGGACCGCTGCGCTTTTCATCATTGAGTTGATTTCGGAAAGAATGGCTTAAACTTTCAATAGCTGCTTTTGCCCCAAGGTAGGAACCGCCAATTCCGATCACTAATAATACGTCACTGTCTTTTTGAATTTTTTCGGCTGCTTTTTGTATTCGTGAAAACTCATCTTTATCATAGTTTTCCGGAAGGTCTACCCATCCAAGAAAATCGTTGCCGGCACCAGTTTTTTCGTGTAAGGCATGATGAGCGTTCTTCACAGCACCATTTAAGTATTCCATTTCTTCTTCGTTCACAAAAGATAATACATTACTGTAATCTAAGGTGATTCCTTTTGCCATAAAAATCTCCTCCAATAATAAACGTATATTTTCAATGTAAAGAAGCCTGTTCATCAAATCAAGCACTTTTCTATTTGTAAACGTCTACATGAGATAAATTTTAAATTTGTGCATAATCTAACATAATTTATTTCATCCTAAGCTTACGAGCGAGAATAATTGCTTATGAGGAAAGGTGAAGGGGGGTGAAAGGTATGAGCGGATTGCAGCGTACTGCTCTTGTACTGGCTATTATTGGTGCTATAAACTGGGGGTTAATTGGCTTTTTCGGTTTTGATTTAATTGCCTCTATTTTTGGAAGCCAGGCGGCCGCTTTATCTCGTGTTATTTACGCGATCGTGGGAATTGCTGGACTCTATTGTATCTCTCTCCTATTTAAACCTGATGAGGAATTAGAAAAAAGCCCCGAACCGCAGCGTTAAAAAAAGCAAGCGATCAAACAGCATTTCGAAAGCTGCTTTTGGTCGCTTGCTATCAAAAGAAGGGAATATTTTCAAATACCCTTCTCATCCAATAATTTTATTTTCTCATTCTTTTATTTAAGTCAGCTTGTATTTCGTTTGACTGTTTAAGCCAATCTTTGAGTTTATCCTCAAGCGTATTAAATCCTTGGTTTTTTTGGTTGTTGTTTCGGCTGCCGCCTTTAGGAGCGCTCCGCTGACTGCGTGTTTCTTTTCCTTCGGGGACAGGTTGAGTATCACGAATAGATAAAGAAATTTTCCCGGAATCCTCATCAATGGATTTAATCTTAACCTTTACTTGATCACCAACAGATAATGCTTCATGAATATCTTTTACATACCCATGGGCTACCTCTGATATATGAACAAGTCCTTGTTTGTTATCGTCAATTGCTACAAACGCTCCAAAGGGTTTAATACCTGTAACTTTACCTTCTACAATACTTCCAACTTCATACTGCTTAACCGACATGCAAACATCTCCTAACTATTTATTAGCCCACAAATTATAACATGAAATACGAAAAACAGCAATTTTAGTACATACAAAAAGAAGAGAATCCCTCCTCAAAAACTTGACAATGTAGGGACTTATCCGATATTCTGTTTAAATGTCTAATTATCTTTTAGAGAGGAGAAACCTATGAGTAACACAGGAGACCAATGGAAGTCTAAAATAGGTTTTATATTGGCAGCGGCAGGCTCGGCAATCGGCCTTGGTGCTGTTTGGAAACTTCCATATGTAGCAGGAACAAGCGGGGGCGGCGCTTTTTTTCTTATATTTTTGGCTTTTACCTTAATATTAGGAACTTCCTTATTACTCTCGGAATTCGTAATTGGAAGAAAAACACAAAAACCACCAATTCAGGCATATAAAGAACTGGCACCTGGCACGCCATGGTACTGGGTTGGAATTCTTGGCATTATCTCTTCTTGTTTAATTTTATCCTTCTATGCTGTAGTAGGCGGATGGATTCTTACTTATTTTGTCCGCAGTTTATCCGGCGGCTTAACCAACCCTTCTACTGGGGACTACGGAATGCTTTTTGAGAGTATTATTTCGAATCATTGGGAAGTCGGCATTGCCCACCTTGCTTTTATAATTATGACTATTCTTGTTGTGCAAGGCGGCATTCAAAAAGGGATTGAACGGGCCAGCGGTATTATGATGCCTGCCCTTTTTATCATTTTTATTGTTTTAGTATTACGATCCCTAACTCTTGAAGGGGCAATGGAAGGTGTCAGATTTTTCTTGCAGCCGGATTTCAGCAAAGTCGGCGGGGACACCATTCTATTTGCGCTTGGTCAAGCTTTCTTTTCTCTTAGCCTTGGGGTTTCGGTAATGGTAACGTACAGCTCTTATCTTGACAAAAAAGAAAACCTTGTCCGATCAGCTTCTTCCATTGTCGGATTAAGTATTTTAATTGCCTTCTTATCTGGTTTAGCTATCTTCCCAGGGGTTTTTGCTTTTGGGTTAGAACCTAATGAAGGTCCTAGTTTAATCTTTACCGTTTTACCTGCTGTATTTAGTGAAATGGCATTTGGCGGAGTTTTCTTATCATTATTTTTACTGTTACTATTATTTGCAACACTGACTTCTGCTTTTTCTTTACTTGAGATCGTTGTATCTTCTGTAGCAAAAAATCATCCTGGTCGCAGAAAAGCAGCGGCATGGATTGGCGGCCTTGGCATTTTCGTACTTGGCATTCCGTCTAACCTATCTTATGGCGTGCTTGCCGAGTGGTTTGTTTTTGGAAATACATTTTTCGACAATATTGATTTTCTAGTTAGTAATATACTATTACCATTGGGTGCCCTTCTTATTGCCCTTTTTGTTCCATTAAAAATGAGTCATCAAGACCTGAAGGAGGAGCTGCTTCGCGGCTCCGGCCTGGGAGAAGAATTTTTCCGAAGCTGGATGGTCATAATTCGTTTTATCACACCTGTAGCTATATTATTTGCGTTTTTAGATGTCTTAGGTGTATGGTAAAAATTTCAAATTCAGGGATTAAAAAGTAAAAAAGAGGGAAAATAATAATGTATTCCCCCTCTTTAGAGACAAAGCAGCTATCGCTTTGTCTTTTTTTATTAGAAGATTAAAAACCTGCACCTTATTAGGCGCAGGTGATACATAATGTTAACCGTGTTTTTTCAAGAAACGTCCTATCCGTTCTATCGCTGTTTGTAACGAATCCATGGAGGTAGCATAAGAGCAGCGTATATGGCCTTCTCCTCCTTCACCAAAAACATCTCCAGGAACTACTGCTACTTGCTCTTCTTTTAGCAGCGCTTCTGCGAACGCTTCAGAACTCAGTCCAGTTTGTTCAATAGACGGAAAGGCATAAAAGGCACCACCCGGAAGGTGACATGACAGGCCAATTTCCGTAAAAGATTTTACGATAAAATTACGGCGCTGCCTATAGCTGGTTACCATTCGCTCCACCTCTTCTCTGCCGTTCCGCAGAGCTTCCAAAGCCCCATATTGAGCAAGAGATGAAGCACACATCATCGTATATTGATGAATCTTAAGCATTGCTGCAGAAATATCTGTCGGGGCGCATACAAAACCAAGACGCCAGCCGGTCATCGCAAAGGCTTTTGAAAAGCCTGATATAAGAATAGTACGTTCTTGCATAGCAGGCAGTCTCGCAAAACTGTAATGCTGATTATCATAGCTGAGCTCTGCATAAATTTCATCTGATAGAACGAGCAGATTATGCTTTTCAATAACCTCCGCAATTGGTAGGAGTTCTTCTCTTGTCATCACTGCTCCCGTCGGATTATTCGGAAAACACAACATAACTGCTTTTGTATTTGGTCTAATAGCTGCTTCTAGTTCCTCTTTTGTTATTTTAAACTCATTTTCTTTTTTGGTTCCGATAGAGACCGGGACACCGCCAGCCAAAGAAACAATCGGCGCATATGCTACAAAACCAGGTTCTATAATAATGACTTCTTCACCTGGGTTTACCGTTGCCCGCATAGCAATATCTATAGCCTCACTTGCTCCAACCGTTACAATGATTTCAGATTCTGGATCGTAGGGGGTGGAAAACTGCTGTTCCAAATAAGCAGCAATTTCTTCTCTTAGTTCTATTATCCCGGGGTTTGCTGTATAAGCAGTGAACCCTCTTTCCATAGACGCAATGCTGGCTTCTCTTACATTCCATGGCGTTACAAAATCAGGTTCTCCTACACCTAGGGAGATAACATTCTCCATGGTAGAAGCCATATCAAAAAATCGGCGAATCCCTGAAGGGCGAATGTTTTGAACGGCATGAGAAAGCCTTCCTGTTTGTTTCATTGAAGAAATTGTCATGGTGACACCACAATCCTTTTATCATCGTCGTCCTCATCACCAAACACAACCCCATCATGTTTGTAAGTTTTCAATCTGAAATGAGTGGTTGTTGAAATAACTGAATCTAATGCTGAAAGTTTTTCCGATACAAAGCTTGCAATTTCTGACATCGTATTGCCGTCAACAACGACAGACAAATCATAAGCACCCGATACTAAATAAAGAGCTTTCACTTCCGGAAAGCGGTAAATTCGTTCTGCTACTTCATCAAAGCCAACGCCTCGCTGCGGAGTCACTTTTACATCAATCATAGCTGTGACCCCTTCTCGATCATTCACCTTACTCCAATCAACGACTGCAGCGTAGCTTAATATTACTTTTTCTTTTTCTAATTTATGGATAATCGCCTGAACGTCTTCTTCTGATTTGTCTACCATTTTGGCAATGGCAGGAACATCCATGCGTCCATTTTCTTCTAATAATCGTAAAATTTCCAGCTTATCTTCCACCTTGATGACTCCTTTCCATTGAAAAACCGTGCGCTAATTTTCATTAAAGCATAAAAGTAATTCTTATATATTTAACGTCTATCTTATCATATTCCACTATACTCGAGGAGTTGTATTTTCAGATTTAAGAAATTAAATAAAGGGAAAAGTAAAATGACATAAAAACATTAGGAGGGGAAATAATTTGGCAGAAGATCTTCCTCATATTGAAGAAAAAGCGAGTGCAGCGTTACTCATTATTGATATGATAAATGATATGGAATTTAAAGATAGTGAAAGACTTTTTCCGCAAGCTCTCCAGGCAGCTGAAAATATAGCAAGTTTGAAAAAAAGAGCAAAACAGCATGACATTCCAGTTATTTATGTTAATGACAACTACGGCCGTTGGCAAAGTGATTTCAAAGAGCTTGTAGACCATTGCAAGCAAGATACCGTAAAAGGAAAACCTATTACAGAGCTGATTGAACCAGCCAATGACGATTATTTTGTATTAAAGCCTCAGTTTTCGGCTTTCTTTGCTACACCGCTTGACCTGCTGCTTGAATATTTAGAAGCAAAAACGCTAATAATTACCGGGGTAGCAGGAAATATGTGCATTCAATTCACTGCAAACGATGCTTATATGAGACATTATAAACTCTTTATTCCTTCGGATTGCACAGCTTCCAACGAAAAAGAAGATAATGAACAAGCGCTGGAATTAATGAGCAAGGTATTAAAAGCAAATGTTTCTTCTTCTTCTACTTATGACTTCCCAAAAATCTTAAAAAAAGCACGAGAATATTATACACAAGAAAGGAGCTGACAATTTCAGCCCCTGTTTTCTATGCGCATTTTAAAAGACTTCTTTTAAAGCATCTTTATCTTGTTCTAACCAATACTTCATCCATTTTTTTGCACCTTCAAGGTTATGAAGCTTCGCTTGCCCGCACTGCTCTTCATTTGCAGCAGGCACTTCTTCTAAGTCCAATGAATAATTCATTGTTTTTTCCAGGACATCAATTAATTCTTCAATTTTAGGCTCACCGTTCATGATTAAATAAAATCCGGTCTGGCAGCCCATAGGTGACAGGTCTATAACCTCAAAATGATTGTATTCTTCGGCAAAACGGCGGATGTTTAATGCTAATAAATGCTCAAGCGTATGAATGACCGGCGGCTGAAGGTTTTGTTTATTTGGCTGGCAAAAACGGATATCAAATTTGTTCACCACACCATCTGATCCAACTCGCTGGACGCCTGCATGCCGGACATAAGGTGCTTTTACAATAGTATGGTCTAACTCAAAGCTTTCTACACGAGCCATTTTAACACTCCTTTTTTATTCCTCTTATTATGATCATACAACGCAGAGGCTTTCTTTGGCAATGAAGACGATAATGTCACCGCTGCTTCAATGCTAATTTAACATTATCTGTGAAGATAGCATCCACTCCAGCTGTCTTCATTTTTTTCATTTTTTCATTGCTGTTTACCGTCCAAACGTTCACTTCGTATCTCTTTTGATGCATCCGATCTATAAAGTTTTTATTCGCTAAACGATGATGAGGGCAAATAGCATCCACTTTAGCCTGGTCTAGCCGGGTTTCAGGATAATAATCTTTCCAGTATGAAAATTTTTTAGAAGAAGAGCTAAATAAGGATTTTCCGACAATCAAAGCAGTTTGAAAGGTTTCATTAATATTTTTTATTCTTTTAACAACTTCGTCTTCAAAAGAAGAAAACAATAAATGCTGCGTAGGATAAGAAGAAGGAAGAGCGGCAATAACTTCATCTTCTAATCCATGCTCCTTTAATTCAAGATTCAGCGGAATTACTCCTTTACACAGTTCAAAGACTTCTTCTAGAAGAGGAGGACGCCATCCTTCCTTGTCCATTGTGTTCTTTTTCCAATGTTCATACGTCATATCCTTTATTATTTTTCCGTTCCAATCAGGGTTATGAGCACAGACTAACTTTCCATCTTTCGTTTTTCTTATATCTGTTTCAATCATATCAGCTTGCAGATCTATTGCTCGTTGAAACGCCTCTATCGTATTTTCTTTAATACTTTGAGTAGTTGATCCTCGATGGGAGATAATTTGTAAACGCGTTTTTGTTGATGATTTCATAGATCCTTCATTCCTCCGTTTACACTTAAGTTGTTCACTACCTATTTATGTTGTCGTATTTATTATACGTTCCCGTTTTACTTATTCCAAATAAGAAAAGCATAAGACCCTAATGTCGATCTCTTTTCAGCGCTTCGTATTTATTTTATAATATTTAGAGTATCGAAATATTTAAGGATGATGACTTATTTTTATTGAAAACAGAAATTTGCTGATTATGTGGATTGCTAACTTTTTTGTGGCAGCAAGTGCAACCATGGTACTTCCTTTCATATCTTTATATATAGAAACGTTTGGAAACTTTTCAGATGTTTATGTGCAGCGTTGGGCCGGCTATATTTTTGGGATTACTTTTTTAGTTGCTTTTTTTGCTGCTCCTATATGGGGTAGATTTGGTGATAAATATGGACGAAAATCAATATTACTCCTCACAGGGTACGGTATCGCAATATGCATACTTTGTATGGGTTTTGCTAAATCTGTAGAAAGTTTATTTTTCATCCGCCTGCTCATGGGTATTGTCACAGGATTTATTCCTACTGCTACCGCTCTTATTTCTGCTCAAAGTGCTAAGAAAGATGCTGGGGACAAACTAGGGACCCTGCAGACTGGTACAGTATCAGGGGGATTATTTGGTCCTATGCTTGGGGGGCTTCTTGCTGACACTGCCGGTTACTTTTTGACGTTTATTATTACTTCAGGAGTGATTGCTGCTGCCACTACATTGGTATGGTTAGGAATCAAGGAAGTTATTTATACTGATAAAAATGAGTCACATCAACAATACTCGAGCAAAGAGACATTGCTGTTTATATTTAAACGTCCTGTTTTAATCTTGATAATTGGTATTTCTATGATTATCCAAACAGCAAATTTCAGCATTCAACCGCTTCTTGCTCTTTATGTTAACCAATTAAATCAGTCAGAGAATATCGCTTTTCTAGCAGGTATGGCTTTTTCTGCAACTGGACTTGGCAATTTGATCGCTACAAGAAAATGGGGCCAGTACGGGGATCGAATTGGGCATGAAAAAATTGTATTGCTGCTTTTAATCCTTTCTGCCTGTTTTTTTATACCTCAAGCATTTGTCACCAGTATATGGCAGTTAATAATTCTCCGCTTTTTATTTGGTATGCAAATAGGCGGATTAATTCCTTGTATGACAGCATACATTCGTCAGGTTTGTCCTGTGTCGATGCAGGGTGAAATACTTGGCTATCACATCAGTTTTCGATTTCTTGGAAACGTCATTGGTCCAGTAATGGGAGGGATTACAGCCAGCTTATTTAATATATCATCTGTTTTTATTGTTTCAGGTGTTCTCTTTATCATAAGTGCGTTTATTTTATGGGTAATACTGCAAAGAGAACGATTATGTCCTTGCCATCCATCAAAAGAAGAAAAAGTAAAACAGCCTGCCACATTGGATTAAGCATTTCGTTAACCTAAATAAAAATTAAGTTGACGATAAGCCTTTTATTCCTATACTATAATAAAAAAGCAGTTACATAAAAGGCAGGCGATGGTTGTGAAGTTAAAACCAATTGAAATGGTTTTGGCAGCACTGTTTGCCGCTCTCATGGGCATAGGTGCTAATATTACAGCTTACTTAGTTATTGGAGGGGTCCCAATCACACTGCAGCCTATTATTGCAATTACAGCAGGGGCGCTTCTCGGAAGCAGACTAGGGGCTTTATCAATGACGATTTATATGCTGACAGGCATAGTCGGCATGCCGGTTTTCGCTGAATTTTCCGGTGGATTCAGGGCCCTGGTAAGCCCTACTTTCGGCTTTATTTTATCTTTTATACTTACAGCTTTCTTAACAGGGAAAATGATAGAACGTAAAAAGGATCCTTCTAAATTAGTATTTTTCACGGCTTCCTTTACTGGACTTTTTGTTATTTATTTAATTGGCACCAATTATATGTATTGTGCTTATCTTTGGATTGCTGAAGCTCCTGATGGATTTTCCTACTCGATGGTGTGGACCTGGATGGTGCTCCCTCTCATTAAAGATATCATCATTACGGCATTAACAGCAGCCACAATACCTAAGCTTTACCGTTTATTCCGAAAAAAAATCAATACCTCATTACGTCCGTCTCAACGCACAGCGTAAAAAAGGAACCCCGCAAACACGGGGTTCCTTTTTAAAGTTTATTCACCTTGAAGCTCTTCAATTTCAGATTCTATTTTGTCTAGTATCTCTTCTGCTTGATCACCAGCGTTATCTCTATAGAAATCACGCTGTGGAATAGCTAATTCACGGAACGCCTCACGCTGTTCTTCTGTTAATTCTGTAACTTCTGTTGGGTTTTCTTCGTTATCTTCAATTTCAGACAACAGTTCATCATTTAACTCGTCTTGAAGCTCAAATCCTACATCTCTCATTTCTTCTACTGTTTCATCAATCATTTCTTTAATATCATCTGGAAGATCATTATAGAAAGTCGGATTTACGGTTGTCATTGCTACATAAGTGTTGTGGTTAGAAATGGTCATATAATCCTGAACTTCATGATAAGAAGAGTCTGCGATAAAGAAAATTGGATTTTCCTGTCCATCTACTGTTCCCTGTTGAAGCGCCCCATAAAGGTCTCCTGCACTCATAACAGAAGGATCAGCTCCATACGCTTTATAAGATTCTTGAATTAAAGGAGAATCCTGCGTTCTCATTTTAAATCCTTCAAAGTCCTCAGGTGCAGTCAGTTCTCTATTTCCTGTCCATTGCATAGCCCCTTCTGTCCAAAAGGATAGAGGTTTAATGTCATTTTCTTCATACAATGCAGCTAAATCTTCGTTTAAGGCTTCACTAGTATTTAATAGTTCATGTGTGACTTCTTGATCATCTGGAAGCAAAAACTGCAGCGCAAAAATTTGCCCTTCTTCTACCATTGTTCCAGTAAACCCAGGTGAAACGATAGCAAATTCTACAGCTCCGCTTTGAAGCTGTTCTACTTGGTCCACTTCACTTCCAAGTCCACCAAACTCATAAACATCCATCGTAATCTGTCCGTCTGATTTTTCTTCCAGACGACTGGCAAATTCTTCTGCATATTCATACTGAACTTGTCCATCATTTTCTTCTGTTACGAAACGCCATTCGTATGTTTCTCCTTCTCCCCCAGCAGAATCTTCATTCCCTCCATCATCAGATCCTCCACCGCAAGCAGCTAATACAAGGGAAGATACAAGTGCTGAACTAATTAGCCAGCCAAACTTTCTCTTCTTCATGTTACATTACCCCCTTAAAATTTCTTTAATTTATCTCAACCCCTGTTTATAACAGGAAAAGAGAAATCTCTGGAAATACAATTAGTAATATACAAACAACAACCATCATGATAATAAACGGTGGTGTTCCCCTGATCGTATCTAGATATGAACGGTTAAATACCGCACTCGCTGTAAATATGTCCACCCCAAATGGTGGTGTAGCTGAACCTAGAGCCGCTTGGAATGTTATGACTACCCCAAGGTGAACAGGATCCACCCCAGCCTGTTGAGCTGCAGGAGCAAAAATTGGAGTTAAAATCAAAATAACTACTATTGGATCGACAAACATACAGCCGATAAAAAAGAAAATAGAAACAATAATTAAAACATATATTGCCCCAGGATCACCGCCTAAGAACGTTTCAGTGATTAGTTGAGGTATTCTTGCATACTGTATAGCCCAGGCAAATGCCTGCCCCCCAGCTACAAGAATAAATACAGCAGATGTAACCAACCCAGTTGAAAGTGCAACTTTAGGGATTTTTAACGGGCTGAATGACCTGAAAATAACAATTTCTAATAGCAGAGCATATAAAACCGATATCCCTGCAGCTTCCGTTGGAGTAAAGAACCCAGAGTAGATACCTCCGATAATGATAACCGGGAACATAAGCGGGAATACCGCTCGCCAAGTAAATGCAAAACGTTCCTGCCAAGTTGCTTTGTCAGCTAATGGAATGTTAAATAGTTTAGCATGTATGTAAGCATAAATAGCAAAAAATAAGAATATTAGCACTCCAGGACCTATACCTGCAATAAATAAATCCCCAACCGAAGTTCCAGATATAAGACCGTAAATAATCATTCCGATACTTGGCGGAACTAATAAAGCTACGTCACTTGAGTTAATAATAAACGCTATCGCTGTAGAATCCTTGTAGCCAATCTTAAGCAGGCGCTCCCGCATAGGTTTCCCGATCGCTACAACGGTTGCCTGCGTAGAACCCGAAATGGACCCAAACAATGTACATGCAGCTGCTGTTGTAATAGCATAACCACCGCGGAGATGCCCCACAAATGAACCTACAAAATCAAGCAGCCGCTTAGAAGTCAACCCCATTGACATGATATCTGCCGCAAAAATGAACAACGGCACAGCAAGAAGTGCAGGTTCTGAAATTCCATTTAACATTTGCTGAATCATTAAGTAAGGTTCTAAGTTTGGAAAAAAGATAATAACAACTACCAAAGGAGCTAAAATTAATGGAATGACCATTGGAAAACCTAATACTAAAAATACAACCATAATGGCTAATAGTGTTATAACCATCTGCAATTCCTCGCTATTCTAAATATTTTAGACCGAACCGGAACGCTCTATATCATCATCATCATCGTAATCTTTACGTTCCGCAGCCAGGCAAACATCTTTATTTCTAACGTTCACCCAGAAATTTCGGAGAAATTGAAGACCTCCTAAAACAAAACCGATCGGCACCCATATCAGCATCCAGTAATATGGAAAACGTAAAGCAGAGGTCACTCGGCCAGAATTATTTACAGACTGAACATAATCATATGAGTAGAAAGCCAGGACAAACAAAATAATAGCTGTCACTAAAGGAATCAATAATGCCAGCGTTTTTCTAAATTTGAAAGGTACGTTGTCAAACAATGCTGACATACTGATATGACGGCCTTTCCGGGCTACATAGCTTATCCCCATAAAAGTTGCCATGTACAAAGCTAGCTCGCTAATTTCTTCTGTGAATGACCAGCTTCTCCCAAAAAAGTTCCTGCTTATAGCGTTTCCAGCTACCATTACTGTTATCGTAATAATAGAAAGGCTTAATATAACCTCTTCGAGCCTTCTAAGCATATTATCCAACCACTTAATAATTTTCATGATAATCAGCATCCACTCCGAACATTTCGTGGTTTTTGTAAGTTTACTTATTTTTCGAATAAATAGAACAACTTTCATCTTACTTGAATTAAAGGTCCAGAATCAAATGACGTATGCATTCATTAGACTTTAAATTTCATTGTAAAATATGCTTAGTATAAAAAAGATCCCTATATCTGAAACAACCCTCCTTTATGTATGCTACTTCCGCCTGATTCCTTTTACCTATATTCAAAAATAACTGTTTTGCATAGAAAGTAATACAGAAATACAAAATGCCTTTCACAGTTATTAGAGAAAATGGTAAACGGTACCTTGTTTTTGTGTGATATAATTAGGTTATTGAAAAAGAAGGATAGAATGGGTTACATGCCAATATTCAAAACTATCCGAAAACTTTAGATAATTAATAGTATAACAGTTGTTTGAAAAATATAAAAGAGCCAGTTCTTTTAGACTGCTAATTATTGGTAATTTTTCCAATGCAGCCAGATTAATAATCACTGCCTTTTCTAAATGCTGTTAAACTGAAAGGACGTTCTATCAATGGAGCTGCTTAATAATTTCCCTTTATGGATTGCTCTTATTTCTATATTATTTGCTCAAGGTATTAAAATACCACTTGCATATATTGCTTCAAAAAAATGGGACCTGACTCTTGTTACGAGTACCGGCGGAATGCCTAGTTCCCATTCTGCTGCAGTTACGTCAGTATCTACTGCTATTGGAATAGAACACGGTTTTGATTCAGCTCTTTTTGCAATATGTATGGTTTTTGGGGTCATCGTTATGTTTGATGCTACCGGGGTCAGACGTCATGCCGGTTATCATGCTACCGTTTTAAATCAGCTAGTTGTAGATTTTAATAAATTTGTTACAGAAGCCAAATCTTGGCAGCAGAAGGAAGAAACAGAAAAAAGAGAAGAATTAAAAGAACTGCTTGGCCATCAGCCGATTGAAGTATTTTTCGGCGGTCTTTTTGGAGTGCTTATCGCCGTTATTGGTCATTATGTTCTGTTTGGATGATGAGAGGAGATAAATATGCGGATTGTTTCACTTTGCCCAAGTAATACAGAAATTGCAGCTTATTTAGGGTTAACGGACCAAATCGTTGGGGTTGATAACTACTCTGACTGGCCACCATCTGTCAATAACCTTCCCCGCCTTGGTCCTGACCTTTCTATTGACATGGATAAAGTAGAAGAATTAACACCTGATCTTGTGCTTGCGTCTTTAAGTGTTCCAGGGATGGAAAAAAACGTAGAAAAGCTGAAAGAAAAAAACCTGCCTTATATTGTGTCCGAACCAAATTCACTAGACGATGTCCGCCGTGACCTTCTCATTATCGGTGAAGCAGCGGAAACTTATAAAAAAGCTCAGACTGTAGTAAACCGCATGGATCAAATTCTCGATGACTATGAAAGAAAAGCAGCCGGATGTCATCCAGTTCGTCTATACTGGGAGTGGTGGCCAAAACCTGTTTTCAGTCCAGGAGGCGGAAATTGGCTGAGTACCATAAGCAGATTGGCCGGAGGAAGGAATATATTAGAAGACAGAGATGAGGCCAGCTGTCAAGTAAGCTGGGAAGAAATAAAAAACTTAGAACCTGATCATATTTGCCTGGCCTGGGTTGGAGTACAAACTGAAAAGGTTAGACCGGAAATCTTACAAAAAAGAGAAGGCTGGACTTCCATGAAAGCCCTAAAAGACGGTAAAGTGCATGTTTTAGAAGAGCCTTTATACTGCCGGCCTTCTCCAAGACTATTGGCAGGTTTACAAAAGCTTGCTTATCTTTTACATCCCGATGTATTTCAAAAACCGGATAACACCGATCCTCTTTTAGCAGAATTGTAACTTCCAAAGGAAGGGCTTTGCTGAACTACTGGTAAAGCACCTTCTTTATTTAATGCCATTAAATCTTTTTCTCTCAGGGTGCCATCTCCTTTCTTCAACACATAAACTTTAACATTTCGTTTTCCCCATTCATCATAGACTTCTTCTACCGTATCATAATATAGATCCAGTTTTTTTCCCTTTATAGAAGAGCCTGTATCCGCCACAATGCCATACCCGTACTCTGGAATATATAAAACCGTTCCAATTGGAAAGTACTTCGGATCCGCTGCAATCGTAGATACTTGATCACGTCTTACTTTGACACCAGAATACGTAATGCCATAGGCAGGGTCTTCTTCTGTTTTCCCTGTTGATTCATATCCTGCTGTGTACCCTGTTGCGGTCACCATTTCTGTTGGTCCTTCCGCTTCAAATAAAATTTCTGCTTCTTCATTAAAAGCGGGCTCCTGGCCTTCCTCATTTATACCGCGCTTAAAATGGTTTGTCCCCTGCTTCTCTGGAACATCCGAAATTCTTTTATCATTAGTATATTCCGTTTTAAAATATTCATAAAAATAACCAGGCAGCTCTTGAGCTTTTACATTGGTAACAAAAGATAAAGTAGTAGTGACGGCGATGACAAAAAATAAAGTCATAGATAAACGTCTGTAAATCGTTATTTTTTTTTCCATTTCAATCACTCCTCTCACAGAAACAGCATCTCCAAAAAAAGAGAATTTATTCCTGTAAGAAAAGTACAAGCGTTCTATAATTGACGTTCGGTTAAGGTTAATGAACTTCTACTTAATTCGAACACGTCCTGTAACAACGCCGAACTGGATTGCACAGGACGTGCTGACTTTTGCCCTGTGGCATTAGCGACATTAGCACATCTTTTTTGCGTCGTTGTTCGCGATTTTATCAAAAGATCCTTTCAGAAAGGGCTTCCGAGAGGCTGGGCGCTGAATCTCGACATCAAAGCGCAAAATTATGTACTTTTTTGTCTATAAAAAAAGCGGAAGCGACCGTTTTTGCATAAAAAAGGAGCTGCTTCTCTATAGAACAACTCCTAAAACATTTGATACCCTCGTACTCGAAGCATCCTTATTGCAATACCTGCAATAATTGCTCCAACCATACCGCTCGACAATATAAGTATATCTACAAGTTTTAACGAGATAAGATCATTGCCTAAAGCACTGAAGGACGATGCCGGTGATAGAATATAATCAATGAAGCCAACATTATCTATGATTGCGATAACCACAAGCGGATAAACGACAGCCATTATCCAAGTAGATCGTAAAATCATATTCAAAAGAAATCCAATTCCAAAAAATAACAGCAAAAACAGCATCATCGATATAATTAATTGAGGAAGGCTTCCAATGCCGCTCATTCCCGTTCACCCCCCAAATCATTGTAAGTGTATAAAAGGATGAAAACAACGTCAACTCATACACTTTTTCTATTATACACGATATATATGACCAAAGTGTGAAACGTTTTTATACACCAAAAAAAGAGCAGTTCTCAGCGGAACGCTCTACTATGGTTTGCCTTGAATGACTTCTCTTCGTCAGCATCCCTATTCATTTAAAAAATAACAGCCAGGACCTTACTTTTGAAACTTAATTTCGAACTTTTCCCCTGCCGCTGCAATATTCACACGTTTCAGTCCCGCCAACCATTAATTGAAAATATCCTTTCCCTGTACAATAGGGGCATGATTTATTACTTTCTCTTTTTTTCATTTTCTCTTTACCTCCCTCTTTATATTTGAATTTTCAGATAATATATCAAAAATTTAATGGTTTGGAAAGTTTTCTAACACACCTTTAGCCTTCATGAAAGCGCAAACATCATACCACTACTCATTTGTTTCCGCTCATATTCTTTTTTTCACGTAGACATGGGCTATTCTTGAAATTCAGCGATAGGGGCAGGCATATAGGTAGGCAGGGCAAACAAGGGGTCACCCTAGGTTTTAATTATCACTCGAACTTCTTTTTTTTCAGTTTGTGATTAAAAAGACCTGGAAGTCCTTCCTAAAACAAGGATGTTGAACCCCTAGACAAGAGACAGATATATGAAGTGGTAATCAAGGAGGGCTCTTGGCTCCCAGTATCAGAGGAACAGTGATGAAACGGGCACTAAGAAAGGGGTCTGCTTCGAAGCAGGAGCGAGCGAAGTGGGACGGTAACCTAGGAAAACTCTTGGTACCCGGTATCAGAGGAACAAAAGAGAAACGGGCTTTAAGCAACCGGCTTGGATCCTTAAACAGGAGAAAGAAAAGCCGAACGGTAACCAAGAAAGAGTTTGAAGGCTTCGTTACCTTCATTTCACCTGAACATTATGAAAAATAAAATGATGTGGGCGCTGCCAACTTTCTGATAAGTGCGCAATGGCACCGCCTGCAGAAAAGTAAACGAACAAAAGCGCAAGTGCCCTGTTCAGCCTCGACAGGTAAATGTTCTTCAGTCATGAAAGGCGCTCTTTGCCTTTCATGACTGGAGGTTATTTAACCCCGAGAGGCTGAACAGGGCGCTGAAGCTAGACGAGCATCAAACAATATGGAGATAGTTATCCACAACTTGTAAAAACATAATTTCCTAAACAACAAGCAAAACAGCCGGTCGTGATTAATATTCACGACCGGCTGTTTACCATGCGATGGTTTTTGATCAACTCCTGCTTATTTCATTAAAATGGATTCTTTCCTTTTTTCAAGGTAAGGCCTGCGCCGCCCAGAATCCAAAGATAACGATTATCAATCATTTTCTTCATGAAATTAGCGGATGTTCCAAAGAGTTTTTTATTGCCGACAACACCAATAGCTTCTTTTCCTCCAAGAGAAGCAACCGTACCTTTAATGTCTGGTTTAAATTCTTGGAGTTTTTCTCCTTTAACAAGAGCTTTTAGATTTTTAGCTACTGTTTCCGCCTGCTGCATTGCGATTTGTGCAGTAGGAGGATAAGGTCGTTCGGTCTCTTCATTTATCATTAAAGAGCAGTCCCCAATAATAAAGATATTGTCGTGGCCCGGAGCACGGAGGTCAGGATCTACTTTGACCCGTCCTCTCATGTTTTCAAAACCGGAATTTTCGATAACCGGATTTCCACGGACACCAGTAGCCCAAACAACAGTTGCTGATTTTATTTCTTCACCATCTTTTAAGACCACACCATTTTCAGTTACTTCACTGATAGGGGTGTTAATTTTAAATTCTACACCGCGGTTTTCAAGGAGATTCATAGCGTATTCCACCAGCTCAGGGTCGAATCCCGGCAATGCAGTAGGTGCTGCTTCAATCACATACATTTTTACTTTGTTTTTAGGAATGTCATATTCCTTGCAAAGCTCAGGAACACGTTCACTCAATTCTCCAATGAATTCAATCCCTGTAAAGCCTGCCCCTGCAACTACAAAAGTTAATAGATGATCTTTTGGTTCAGGTTCATTATTGTATTTAGCAAACATATATTCAATATGCTCTTTTATTTCACGCACGCCGTTCACTGTCCATTTATTAAAGGCATAATCGAACACACCCGGCACTCCAAATGTTTCCGGTACAGCACCGAGAGCTGTTACAAGATAATCAAACTCAACTTGTCCGCCGTTTTTCAATGAAACTTTATTCTCTTCTCTGTGAATTTCTACTACTTCATCTTGGATAAAATTGATTTTATTAATATCAACGACATCATTAATTTTCATGCGGGTTCTATCGTGGTGGAGCGTTCCTGCTGCAGGTTCATGGAGCCATGTAGTTTGGTAATGATAATCATGTTTACTTATTAACGTTACATTTGCCTCGTTGTGCCCTAACTCTTTTGTAATTTTAGTCGCCGTTACCATACCGCCGTAACCAGCACCTAAAATTAAAATATTCGGTTTGGTGGCCATCATAATCACATCCATTTTCTAAAGTATTTACTTAATATCTTTCCCGGAACCTTTTTATTAGAATATAATAAATTCACATGTGATTGATTTCACGTAGATGAGGTAAGAAAAATCCCCTTCTCTTTTCCGGGATGAAAAAACGAAAAATAGCAAATATGAAGTTTATTAATAGAAAAAAGCTAATCTCCGTTCAAAAAATTCTACAATATGTTGCATAATAGTCACAAATTACATGTATTATGATATTTCTTTTTTCTATGTTTTTCAACCTTTTTTTCAAAAGTTCTTACATAGCATGTAAAGATAATGATGTATAGGAGAAAGGGGACTGGTGCCAATTCCTTCTGGTACAGCTTTAGCTTCTTCGATAAGATTATAGATACCGACGTTAATAGTAATAACCCTCTTCCTTTTAAAAAATATAGTCATATGCTTATAATAGAAGGTAGTGTTTTATGAAGTTCATATGGAGGTGGACGTGTTGACCCTAGAAAATGAAATATATGATATTACAATTATCGGGGGCGGTCCGACGGGATTATTTACCGCTTTTTATGGAGGTATGCGGCAGGCAAAAGTAAAAATAATCGAAAGCATGCCTCAGCTTGGCGGACAGCTGTCGGCCCTATATCCTGAAAAGTATATATATGATGTTGCCGGCTTTCCTAAAGTCAGGGCTCAAGAATTAGTTGACAACCTTATTGAGCAAATGCATACGTTCGAATCGGAAGTTGTTCTCGAACAGTCCGTCCAAAATGTTATAAAAACAGACGATGAAATATTTGAACTGCATACTGATAAAGAAATTCATTATTCCAAAACGATTATAATTACAGCAGGCGTTGGTGCGTTTCAGCCTCGCAAATTGAAGGTAGAGGGAGCTGAACCTTATGAAAACAGCAACCTGCACTATTTTGTAAATGACTTAAAAGAATTTGCGGGACAAAAAGTCATGATATGCGGCGGCGGCGATTCTGCTGTGGACTGGGCAAATATGCTGGATCCTATATCTGAAGTAACCCTTGTCCATCGTCGTGATAAGTTTCGGGCTCATGAACACAGCGTAGAACAGCTGCGTCAATCGGGGGTAAATATTGTTACTCCATTTCAAGTAAAAGAGCTGATCGGAGACGGAGAAAAAATTAAACAAGTCGCTATAGAAGAAGTAAAAGGAGAGGCCGTTAAAACAGTTGACGTGGACGCTTTAATCGTCAATTACGGCTTCATCTCTTCTCTAGGTCCGATTAAAGAGTGGGGCCTTAACATTGAAAAAAACATGATAGAAGTGAATTCGAAAATGGAAACAAACATTAAAGGTATTTACGCAGCTGGAGATGTTGCTACCTATGATGGTAAAGTAAAACTTATTGCTACTGGATTTGGTGAGGCGCCAACTGCTGTAAACAACGCAAAAGCATATATTGATCCAAATGCCCGCCTCCAGCCTGGGCACAGTTCTCATATGTTTTAAGGTAACATTAAAACTTTCAAAAAAATCCCTTTGCAGTTTTAACACCGCAAAGGGATTTTTCATTTAGCAGTCTTCTGGAGTACCTGCGTTAGTAGCTGTTTTAAAGGAAGATCCGCAGCCACAGGAAGCAATGGCGTTTGGATTATCAATCGTAAAGCCACCGCCCATCATATTTTCTTTATAGTCAATAACAACGCCGTCTAAGAGCGGTGCACTTTCTTTATCGATAAGAATTTGAAAGCCGTTTTCCTCCTGTACATTGTCCGTATCTTCGACCTCTGTATCAAAACCCATACCATACGACAATCCGCTGCAGCCGCCGCCTTTTACACCAACACGCAGTTTCAAGTTATCATCATTTTCTTCTTTCATCATATTCTTCACACGCTCAATCGCAGCGTCTGTAATATTAATCATGAAAAATCCTCCTTTTCATTAATAAGCCGGAGTTTTGTATTCCTTAAGGAGAGTATATCGTTTTTTGGAATACCTATCAAATAATCTGCCAAGTTCTTTGGCTGGAGTAGGGTACAGAAGGGAGGGATTTGTTTTTGGGTTTCAACTCAAGCAGTTTATTATGCTTTTGATCAACTTTTTGACTGTAATGAAGGACTAGAGGATGCTCTATGCCATGTAGTTCAGCAGCTTCTATCATCTTTTGACGGAGACTTTCTAGTTCTTTTTCCTCCAAGGTAGTGAAAACATTTTTACCCATTGCCTTCCCTCCCTAACAGGGTACATCTTCACATTTATATTATTTCTATTTTATCTTAATTTCCATAAAAAAACAAATATTATCATATAATGTTTGGTTTTTGCATATTCTTTTCACTGTTTTATCTCTTAAACTTTTTTATTTGAACTCTTAGTATTTCGGTTCTCTACATGTCTCTCTTTTATTTCAAACCCTCAAGATGTATAATGAATTTATATTGCCGTGGGCATTAACGTATTCAGAAAGGAAGGATACAATGGCAGTCACTTTAACAAAAGATGCCAAAATGCAGAATATAGCCGATAAAATACAACAAGGTGAGCGCCTTTCCATTGAAGATGGCCTTTATTTATATGAAACAAGTGACCTTTTAAGCGTAGCCCAGTTAGCTGACCAAGTTAATGAACAGAAAAACGGAACTAATGTTTATTTTATAGAAAATATGTACATTAACCCTACAAATGTTTGTGAAGCAAGCTGCGGTTTTTGCGGTTTCAAACGAAAGCCTGGTGAAGAAGGCGCTTATACCATGCATGAAGAAGAACTTCTAGAATATGTAGAGAAACGATGGAATGACAACATACAAGAATTTCATATCGTCGGCGGACATAATACAGAGGTTGGCTTTGACTATTACCTCAACACTATTAAAACTTTAAAAAAGCATTACCCTCAGGCAGCTGTCAAAGCATATACAGGCGCAGAAATTGAATTTTTCGCCCGTCATGCTGGGCTTACCATGAAAGAAGTACTTGAAGAGTTAATGAAAGCCGGACTGGACACTCTTCCAGGCGGCGGCGCTGAAATATTAACAGAAAGATACCGAGCTAAAATGAGCCCGGATAAAGCTTCTACAGATGAATGGCTTGAAGCCCATGAACTAGCTCATGAGCTTGGAATGAAAACTCATGCGACAATGCTTTACGGTTCCATTGATACCTTTGAAGAACGACTCATCCATATGGATCGATTACGCCAGCTTCAGGATAAAACGAATGGATTTATGGTTTTCATCCCTCTTGCTATGCAGCCTCGAAAAGTAAATGCGGGCTGGAACCGCCGTACTTCTGCATACGATGATATGAGAACGATCGCTATCTCACGTTTGATGCTCGATAACTTTGATCATATCAAAGCATACTGGATTAATATTGGAGCGCAATTAACACAAATGGCTCTCACCTTTGGTTCTGATGATATTCATGGCACACTTATTGAGGAGAGAATCTCCCACTCTGTAGGGGCACTCACCTCTCAGGGGCTGACTCGCAAAGAACTGATCCATCTCATAAAAGGGGCAGACAAACAACCTGTCGAACGTGACACATTTTACAATGTTATCAAAAAGTATTAAACATAAAAATGGGAAAAGGCAGCTGCTCTTTCCCATTTTTTCTTACTTTCTTATTCTATACGTTCCTTCGCATATTGTTTCCGCCGGGCCAGTCATCCAAATATTCCCTTCTTCTTTCCAGGTAATATGCAGATCTCCTCCGAGAAGGTGTACGGTAATAGTTGTTTCCTTTTTGGATCGATGTGTAAGAACAGCAGCTGCTACAGCAGCGCATGCCCCCGTACCGCAGGCTTGTGTGATGCCTGAACCTCTCTCCCATACGCGAAAATGCATTTTATCTTCAGCAATCATTTCTACAAATTCAATGTTTGCTGATTCTAGAAACATATCATGCTTCTCCAGCACAGGACCGGCCTTCTCGACTGGAGCTTTGTTAATATCATCTACAAAGAAAACGGCGTGGGGGTTGCCCATAGAAAGGGCCGTCATTTTTAAAGTAGCTCCAGACACTTCTACTTCTTCTTCAATCGTTTTGCTATCAGGATCACCTTTCAAGGGAATGTCTTTTTTTAATAACCTGGGCGGTCCCATATCTACAGAAACAAGCTCTACCTGCTGCTCATCTTCACTTAAATGAACGCTTGCTTTTACTGGACCTCCAAGCGTTTCAACTGTGAAATCCTTTTTTGAGACGAGATTCTTTTCATAGGCCAGTTTTGCTACACAGCGAAGTCCATTACCGCAATTTTTTGCTTCTGAACCGTCCGCATTGAACACTCTCATCCGGATGTCTTGTTCTTTTGATGGGCCGATCAATATCATTCCATCTGAACCGATGCCCGTGTTTTTATTAGAAATCTGTACAGCAATATTTGATAATTCTTCTTCTTTTAACGTTTCTTCAAAAAGGTTTATATATATATAACTATTCCCTAAACCATGCATTTTGGTGAATTTCATTTTTTGCTCCCTCGTTTCCTCAACGAATCTGTCGTCCAAAAGTAATCATTATCTGCTTGAACAATTGTCATTTTGTTATGACAACAAGGCATGATAAGGGTTGTTTTTATTTCCTCCATTGCGTTTTCTAAGTCCTCCGGTTTCATATATGTAAGCACATTTTTAGCATCGCAATAGGGGCAGTCCTCGATATAAATATCATCACCCATCTTCTCAAACGGCCATGTATTTTCAAAAGGAATTAATTTCATTTATATCCTTTTCCCTCCCTATTTTATAAGTAACAGAAAATTTTTGAAAGTGTATTATTAGAAAAACTCGGCTTGCCGCCAAGTCCTTATGGCGGAAGTCGTAGTTTTACTTATACTTTGAACCTTTAACAAAGTTAAACATTCCTAAAGTATAAAGGAAGCTGTTTCCAAAGCAAAGCTATCAGCTCCAAGCTTAGGAAACAGCTCCCTATTACTAAAACATTGGATTTTCATCCAAGTATTTATAAATATTGGAGAGCAGCTCTTCTGAAGTTTCCCCTTCAACGACTTCTCCGTTCACCAGGGCGTACATGCTGCCAGCACACTGACCGCAGTTTCCGAGACAGCCGTATTCGATAATATCAAGATTGGGGTCTTTTTCTAGTTCTTCTTTCACTTTCTGAGTGCCGCTCGCCAGATTACTTAAACAAAATTCTATAATCGGCCTCATTATTCTCACCTCTTTAAGGGTCTGCAATTATCCTATCGCTGCAGCTGCTATTAGTCAACATGTTTTACTCAATAAGAATACAGGGGATATGTCTATTAAAAAATGCTCAACTTCACAAAATAGTTAGATTTTTTATGGATTGTTGTAAATTTGCCATGAAATCGTTATAATCTGAAGTGACCGAGGTCATTTTTTACATATACATATAAAAGACGTCTTCCTCTTATCATATTGGAGAGATTAAAATGAAAAGATCTGAAAAAAAACAACAAACCAGGGGAAAAATATTAAAAGCGGCAGTTGCCCTGTTTCGCGAAAAAGGGTTTGAAGCAGCTACTGTTCAGGAAATAACAGAGAATGCTGAGGTTGCAAAAGGGACGTTTTTTAATTATTTTCCAACAAAAGAGTCTATTATGGAAGCTTTAGCAGAGGATAGGCTTTATCAGGTGGATGAATACCTGACAACATACGGTCTGCAGACCATCACGTTTATCTCAAAGCTCCGCGCTCATTTCAGCTTTTTTCTTGGAGAATACCATTTCAATCCGGACTTAACACGGCGGATTTGGCAGCATGTCGTAGAAAGTGATTCTCTTCTTCTTGAGAAATGGCGTGAGCTTTTAGAAACTGGCGTTCAACGAGAAGAAGTAAAAGCCGATACCGATCTTACCCTCTGGTCGAACGTCATTAACAGTCATTTTTATTACACACTGGCATCCTGCAAGGAAGATACACGGGAAGCGTTTTTAGATGAACTGATGCTGCTGATGCATACCAGCTTAAAAGGAATTCTAACAAAAAGGGGAAATCGTGCTATGAAGAAATTAGTTATTTTAGGAGGAGGATATGGAGGCATGCGTATATTGCAGAGGCTGCTTCCTAACGACCTTCCAGACGATATAGAGTTAGTACTTGTAGACAAACTGCCATACCACTGCTTTAAAACAGAGTACTATGCATTAGCTGCAGGTACGGAATCGGATCATGATGTTAGAGTTCCTTTTCCTAAACATGACCGTCTTTCCCTTCATTTCGGCACCGTAGATTCTATAGACAGAGAAAATAAACTTATTCATATGAGAGGAGAAGAACCTCTTTCATATGACCTTTTAATTATCGGACTTGGTTGTGAAGATAAATATCATGGCGTTCCAGGAGCAGAGGAAAATACGTATAGCATTCAAAGCATGGAAAAAACAAGACGAACGTATGAAGCTCTTAATAATCTCCCTGCTCAATCAGTCGTTTCTATTGTTGGAGCAGGGTTAAGCGGAGTGGAAGTAGCAAGTGAGCTGCGGGAAAGCCGTTCCGATTTACACATAAAACTTTTTGACCGCGGGGAAACAATTCTCCCCATGTTTCCGAAACGCCTTAGTAATTACGTCCAAAATTGGTTTGTAAAACATGAAGTAGAAGTTATTAGTAATTCAAATATCACTAAGGTACAAAAAAACGGTCTTTACAATCATGAGGATTTTATAGCCTCTGATGCTATTATTTGGACAGCGGGCATACAGCCAAACAAGGTTGTACGTGATTTGGATGTAGAAAAAGATGAAAAAGGTCGGATAGTATTAACTCCTCATCATCATCTCCCAGACGATGAGAATACCTTTGTGGTTGGAGATTGTGCCAGCCTTCCTCATGCACCAAGTGCGCAGCTGGCAGAAGGTCAGGCAGAGCAAATTGCAATGGTTCTTAAAAAACGCTGGAATGGAGAAGCTCTTCCGGAAAACCTACCTAAAATAAAATTAAAAGGAGTTTTAGGATCCTTAGGAAAGAAACATGGCTTTGGGGTGATGGGAGATACAGCTGTAACAGGAAGAGTAGCACGATTACTTAAAAGCGGCGTGTTATGGATGTATAAACACCATTCTGGTGTCTAAAAAAGCTGCTTGCAGCAAGTTATTGCTGCTGCAGCTTTTTCTCTATTGTATTATACAGCGTTTTTAACCTGGGATTCCCTTCTGCGGCTATCTCTCCTTCAATCGTCACGAGAGGATAGAAATATTCATCAGCGAGAATTTCTTCTGCTAATTTTAAATCCTCTCCTTCTAATAGATCCGTTTTTTCTATATCTATATATAGAAAATAAAATGATTCGTTTGGATACTTTCGATTAATTGCTGCTTCAAGCCATTCCTTTGTCTCAAGACTAGACGGGAGATTAACACAGCTGGGACATTTCTTTTCTGCTCCATAAATTTTCACTTCCATTGATTTTGTTTCTGTCATGCGTTTTCTCCCCTTTTTTCTATCTTACTATCAGAAGTCGGTTAAAGCAACGACAGAAAAGTATATTTTTACACCGCCTCATTGGTTGTCATTAACAAGCGTTTCATAGTAGAATATGGATTAAGCCCTAATGATTATGGAACATATCCGAACAGGATAATATAATAAGGGGAAAGAAAGAAAGGAGAGATGAAAGCATGCCAAACACAACCGAAGACATGCACGCTCAAGTCCAGGAAGTTCTCGAGAAGCTGCGTCCGTTTTTGCTGCGTGACGGTGGAGACGTTGAATTAGTTGATGTTGAAGACGGCATTGTGAAAGTTCGTCTAATGGGAGCATGCGGCTCTTGCCCATCTTCCACTATTACATTGAAAGCAGGAATCGAGCGTGCTTTGCTTGAAGAAGTTCCTGGTGTAGTGGAGTTAGAACAAGTATTTTAATGACCATTGGTTATTTAAAAGGGTGTCCCTTTAACGAAGGGACACCCTTTTTTCAGTAAAAACCATTTTACTATAAAGCAGGTGCGAGAATAATCAGCTTGTTTTTGCTGTGAGCTTCTGATAACGTACAGTTGCTCCAAATGGTGCTGGTTTAGCTGTCTGCACTTCAAACTGAGGATAATCTTTTTGAAGTTTTTTGCAAACCTCTTCTCCTTTTCCCCGTGGCGCAAGACACATTATAGTTGGACCTGCTCCGCTTAAAGCGGCCCCATAGGCACCGTAATCTTGAATGTTTTCCATAATATCTATCAATCCAGGAACCAGTTTTTCCCGATATGGATGATGGAAAACATCCTGGACCATCATTTTTCCTACCAGTTCCCAATCTTCTTTTAATAAAGCAGCAATCAGGACGTTGCTTACAGAGCTGCCTTTAATAGCTTTATGATACTCTAGAGAGTCTGGTAAAATCCCTCTTGCTTTTTTTGTCATTAATTCAGAAGCTGGAACGGCCATCACTAAATCAATATCAGGAACTCCGCAATGCACCATGTTTGTATCATTTTCATTGTGAGAACCAACAATCAGGCCTCCATATAAACATGGTCCTACGTTATCAGGGTGACCTTCCCACAGGCTGGCAAATCTCATTTTTTCCTCTTTCAGAAGCGAAGCATTGGTTAACTTATCTGTAAGCTCAATAGCAGCTATAATTGCTGCTGCACTGCTTCCCAGCCCTCGGGCAAGAGGTATATCACTGGTCATCTTAACTTCGCATGCTGGCAGTTCTTTTCCCAGCTGCCTTGCCAACTCTTCTGCTACTTCATATACCAAATTATCTTTTCCTTCTGGAATATCAGCTAACTCAGGAGAATATGAATAAAACCTCCACTCTGAAGAGCGTTCTGCCTCTAACGTTAAATGACGATTCACCGCAAGGCCGATTGAATCAAATCCCGGCCCTAAATTAGCAGAACTGGCCGGCACAGTGATGACCAATTTCTCACCTGCCACTTGTAACCCCTCCTTTGAGCTGTTCAAGAAAGGCCTCTTCTTTGTTTGGTATAACAGTAGGTTTTACAGTTACCGTGTCAATGGCTGTGCTTGGATCCTTCAGTCCGTTTCCGGTTAATACACATACAACCTTGGACCCTTTTGGAACAGCGCCACTTTCGATTTGTTTTTTCAAACCTGCAATAGAGGCGCAAGAAGCAGGCTCAGCAAAAACTCCTTCTTTTTGAGCTAGAAGCTGATAGGCTTCTAATATTTCTTCGTCTGTAACGATGCCAATTTGGCCATTTGACTCGTTAGCAGCTTCCACCGCTTTCGACCAGCTGGCTGGATTGCCTATGCGGATAGCTGTAGCTACAGTTTCCGGTTCTTCGATCACTTGATCTTTTACGATAGCAGCAGCACCTTCTGCTTCAAATCCATGCATTTGAGGAAGGCCCGTGCGTTTCTTCTCATGATATTCTTTAAAACCTTTCCAATAGGCTGTAATATTTCCTGCATTACCGACTGGAATAGAAAGCACGTCCGGAGCTTCCCCAAGAACATCACAAATTTCAAAAGCGGATGTTTTTTGTCCCTCTATTCTATAAGGGTTAACAGAATTAACAAGCGTAATGTTTTCCTTTTTGCTTACAGACCGGACAATGTCTAAAGCGTTATCGAAATTTCCTTGAATCTCAAATACTTCTGCACCGTACATCACAGCCTGCGCAAGCTTGCCAAGTGCGATTTTCCCTTCTGGTATGACAACAATACAACGCAGACCAGCCCTGGCACCGTATGCAGCAGCTGCAGCAGAAGTGTTACCGGTAGAAGCGCATATAATGGCTTTGCTTCCTTCTTCTTTTGCTTTTGCTACAGCCATAACCATTCCCCGGTCTTTAAAAGAACCAGTTGGGTTTGCCCCCTCGGTTTTAACAAAAATTTCTGCTCCCCATTCTTCTGATAAACGTTCAAGCGGGATCAGAGGTGTATTTCCTTCATTTAAAGTTAAAAGCGGTGTGTTCTCGTGCACCGGCAAATATTCTTTATAAGTGTGAAGCAATCCCTTCCAGCTGCTCATTACGCTTGTCCTCCCTCGACGCGGTAACTGCTTTTCACATCCAGTACAACGTCCATGTTTTCTAATTCTTTATATATTCTTTCATACACAGCTCTATTGGTAGTATGAGTAATAATAACAACTTCAGCTACAGGTTCGTTTTCATCCAAAGGCCATTGCAGCAGTTTTTCAAAGCTGACATCTTCTTTTGCAAATAAAGAAGTTAACGCATCAAAAGTGCCCGTTTCATCTTTCACCTGCAAACGTAAAAAGTATTTAGAGTGAACTTCTTCATCAGTCTTTAATTCTTTTTTATGAAGCGGAGAATTAATTGTTCTGCCGCTTACTCCCAACCGCAGGTTTTTCACGACAGTGACTAAGTCAGATACTACTGCTGTAGCCGTTGGAAGAGATCCTGCACCAGGCCCATAGAACATCGTTTCTCCGACAGCTTCTCCATATACATAAACCGCATTATATTCATTTTGCACGGCTGCGAGCGGATGGCTGTTTGGCAGCAGCATCGGCTGTACAGTCAGCTCTACACGCCCTTCTGTCCGCTTTGCAAGACCTATCAGCTTTAACGTAAAGCCAAGCTGTTTACAATAGTTCATATCCTCCGTCGTTACGGTGGTAATACCTCGAACAATGACATCTTCAAGGTCAACATTCATAGAAAAACCGAGTGTCGCCAATATTGCCATTTTACGTGCTGCGTCCAGGCCTTCTACATCTGATGTAGGATCACTTTCGGCAAAACCAAGTTCTTGAGCTTCCTTAAGAACTTCTTCATAATCTCTTCCGTCTTGCTCCATTTTAGTTAAAATATAATTCGTTGTACCATTTACAATTCCCATCATCTGGGTAATACGGTCAGAAGCTAAACCTTCAGTGAGGCCTCGTATAACAGGAATGCCGCCAGCTACGCTTGCTTCATAAAACAAGTCACAGCCGTTTTCTGCTGCAACTTTAAGCAATTCTGCTCCATATAAAGCCATCAAATCTTTATTAGCTGTTACGACATGTTTTTTATTATTAAGAGCCTGAAGAATATACTCCCGAGCTTGCTGTACTCCTCCCATTACTTCTATAACAACATCTATGTCAGGGTCATTTAAAACCTCATCTGCATTCAAAGTTAATTGATTCTGGGATATTTGTGACCCCCGGTATTTATCTTTATCTCTGACAAGCGCCTTTCCAATTGTAATACTGCATCCAACTTGGTGCTTAAGTTCTTGCTGATGCTCGCTTACGATCTGGATAACTCCGCTTCCTACAGTACCCAGACCGAGCAAGCCAATAACCACTCCATGTTCCATACTCTCTCCACCCCTTGCTGCCTGTTCCGAACTTTACTTGAATAGTACATATCATGGCATAAAAGTCTCTAAAATGTCAATTAGTATATCTTTTTATGTTTATATAGAGTAAACAATTGTCTCTGTATAAAGGACATTATATAAGGTGATTCCCTGTTTTACAAGAGGTATTCAGTAAAGATTTTAAAAAGCTCTGTAAACCACTATCTTTATAACAATTTATTAGAAGGATAAAATGAGGAAGTAACTGTACCGGTGAGCCACTTTGGCATCTCTTCTTTTCTTGGGAGAAATGATGGAAATAATGCAGATAATTGTTTTATTCTATCTGATTCTTTTTCCCATAATAATTGTAATTTTTTTAATGCATCTTCCTGCCCTCCTGTATTTTCACGCAAATACGTTTGTTCTAGCTGCTCCATATAATAATAGGGAAATAATAAACGCCCTAGGACAAGCTTGCGGCCAAAACCGCTTAATTCATTTTTTTGTTCGTAATTATGAAGAAAATCATATATTTCATTTTCTCTTTTCTCTTCTTCCATCGCATGTCGTATCCATTCTGCTACATCTCTTGAAGGATGATCATACAGCCAATCAGATGGAAGCTTTACAGGCGGGCTGTGTTGATCTAGTGTCACCCAGGTTTTCGAAGTGAAACAGAAATGAGTGATACATCCAGGCTCTTCTCTATTTTCAACTTGCCAGGACGTTTCTTTCAGCCACTGAATGGCATTTTCAGTACGGCCTATATAATAAGGAAAAGTTTGCAAAAACCACTTATCCATGGGTGAGTAGGTGGTTTTTTTTCGAACATTTGAATACCAGGTTTCTAATTGTTCTAACCTCGTTTCCCACCAATCGCACCATCTATCCGAAAAAGGGCGGGGTGCGGCATGAGGAAATAAGTTCATCCCTCTTTTATGAAAATCTCCCAGCATTGTACCTTCTTGGTTCAAATTTCTTCCTTCTGCAGATTTAGGAGGAACAACCTGAAACAGTAACTGCTTCTCTCCATCTACTGGGACGGAATACTCTCTAGTATACGGAGAAACAAACACAGCAATGGATTCATCTCCTAGCCACCTTAATTGTTCGGCCCAGCTTAATTTATCTTCCCACTCATCTGGCTGCTGTGAAAGATCCGGTACGAGTAAATACATAGAATTACCATCACTAAAACCTGTGTAATCTCCTGCCTTAAATGAGCCATTGATATAAATTCCGTAATGTTCATACACATTCCGCTCCATCATATAAAGGAACCTCCTCTGCCTTCGCTTATCATGATTGTATGAACATGGTTCTCCAGTTAACCCTTCCTGTTATATTTTCAATCGGATACATTGTAATAAAACGGAGACAATAAAAATGGAAAATAACTAAATGGAAAGTAGGAAATGTGATGGTTTACAAGCATCATCCATTAGAAGAAACCACAAAAAAAATGCTGAAAGACCGAGGGGTTCTTATTGAAGACATTGCAAAACTGGTTCACTTTTTGCAAGAAGAGTATATAGAGGGGCTTAACCTTGAAACATGTGCTGAACATGTAGCAGGTGTTTTATCAAAAAGAGAAGTTCAAAATGCAGTGATAACTGGTATTGAGCTGGACAAACTTGCTGAAGCAGGCCAATTATCTGAGCCTCTGCTTGAAATCGTCCAGAATGATGAAGGTCTTTATGGGGTGGATGAAATAATCGCATTATCCATCGTTAATGTGTATGGAAGCATTGGGTTTACGAATTATGGGTATATTGATAAACAAAAACCGGGTATCATAGGAAAGTTAAATGATAAATTAAACGGAGAATGCCATACGTTTCTCGATGATATTGTCGGAGCGATTGCTGCTTCTGCTTCAAGCCGGCTTGCACACCGGCTTGACCACAGATAGTAATTTTACTTTTTATATTTTCCATTCTGATAAAGATGAAACATTGTATGTAGCAGGTTGAGACTTAGATGCCAACTCTTCTACTGTTGTAACTCCCGTTGCGACGTGCACAGTATCCAGGCCTGCCTGGATACCTGCCAATATATCGGTATCATAATTATCTCCAATAAGGACAGTTTCTTCGTGAGAAAGACCTAATCTGTTCACTGCCTCATCGATCATGATCCGCTCAGGCTTCCCTATAAAAGTTGGCTGCACACCTGTAGAAACGGTAATCACAGCAGTTATTGCACCATTACCAGGCATAAATCCCTTTTCGGTTGGTAAGGCTACATCAGCATTTGTTGAAATAAACCTGGCTCCATTTCTAACTGCTAAACATGCTTTGGCTAGTTTATCATAGGTAACATGACGGTCAAGTCCGACCACAACAAAACCAGGGTTTTCTGCTTCGTCTTGAAAACCTGCTGAATGTATTGCTTGTTTCAACCCATTTTCCCCAATAATAAACGCAGTTTGATTTATAGCTTCTCTAGCTATGTATGAAGCAGCTGCCATGCTTGTAGTTACAACATGTTCTTCCTCACACGGTACTCCCATGTTCTGTAACCGTCCAGCAACTTCTTCGGGGGATGCAGTGGAATTATTCGTAACAAATAAATAGGGAATTTTACGATCCTTCAGCTTTTTCACAAACGCTACGGCTTCGGGAATTGGTTCTTCCCCCCGGTAAATGGTTCCGTCTAAATCTAACAAATATCCGCTGTAATCTTTCATGTTACGTCTCCTCCATTATTGTTACTCTTCGGGTAAAAATGCGGACACTGGCCCGAGTTCTTTTTCGAGGTAGTTTCGAATTCTTTCTGAGAAGTTTTTAATAGCAGCTTCATGCTCAGAAAACATTTTTTGAAAAGCATCATGATTAATTGTTGTATAATGCTGTACCAAGTCTTTTCGTAAAGTAAGTACCTGCTTCAATGCTTTTGCTTCTTCGCTGGGAATTACTTTTTCATCTTCTAATATGTCAAGAATGTCTTCATAACTGCCAGGATCTCTCATAATAAAGCCGTCAATCATTTGATTGCCAACATCAATCATACCTTCAATCCAGCCCTGTGCAATTCGTTCCAATGCTAGTTGTTCTAAGGAATTATCAGCGTTTCTGGCCTCTGGAAAAATTGTATATAAATTATCCATATAAGTTAATATTACTTCTATTTTCTTTCGATCAACAAAATACATATTATGCTCCTCCTTTATTTACCGAATTCTCCGCTATCGCCCAGTATATCATATGATTACTATTTTTCTCTTTTAAAGTTGATTATTCAACAACCTAAGAATGTGATAGTATAAATACGGAATTATACATCATATTAGCAGATTTATTTTATCTGGAGGGATAAATCAGTGGATAGAGAATTAGCGTTAGAAATTGTTCGTGTTACTGAAGCAGCAGCTATAGCTTCTGCTCAATGGCTTGGACGAGGCAAAAAAATAGAAGCAGACGACGCAGCGACCACTGCTATGCGGACCATGTTTGATTCTGTCAGCTGCAGCGGGACAGTGGTAATAGGGGAAGGTGAAAAAGACGAAGCTCCGATGCTGTATATTGGGGAAGAAGTTGGCAGCGGAAACGGCCCTGAAGTTGATATCGCCGTGGATCCGCTTGAAGGTACTAATATAGTGGCTAATGGACGAGCTAACGCAATGGCTGTTATTGCAGTTGCTGACCGAGGAACATTGCTTCACGCTCCGGATATGTATATGGAAAAGCTTGCTGTCGGCCCTAATGCTGCCGGCTTAGTCCGCATTGATGACCCCATTGAAAAGACAATCGATATTGTTGCAAAAATGAATAACAAACGTGTTCGTGATCTAACTGTTATTATTCAGGATCGAGAGCGTCATATGGAGATTGTTGAAAGAATCCGTGTAAAAGGGGCACGAGTGAAATTATTTGGAGATGGGGACGTTGGTGCATCAATCGCTACCGCCCTGCCGCAGACAGGGATTGATTTGTTCGTAGGAAAAGGGGGTGCTCCAGAGGGTGTTATCTCAGCTGCTGCTCTAAAAGCTCTTGGCGGCGATATGCAAGCACGCCTTGTACCGCATACGGAGGAAGAAGCTTCCCGCTGTAGAGAGATGGGACTCGATGATCCTTCCCAAATATTAGCTCTTAATGATTTAGTAAAAGGAGACGATGCGATCTTCGCTGCTACTGGTGTCTCTTCTGGAGAACTTCTTGAAGGCGTTCGTTTTCTAGGCGGTGATTTAACGGAGACAGATTCTATTGTGATGCGTGCCAAAACAAGAACTGTTCGTTATATTAAAGCACACCATCGCCTTGAACATAAACCTCACCTCGTTATGGAGGAAGAATAAGGAGGGTAAAAAGTGGGAGAAGAGCGATTTTATTTATATGATGATGTAGAAGATACAAAAACACGCTTTGTCAGCTTTATGGGAGAAGAAGAACGTTTTGATCTGGCAATAACCACCACTACTCGTCATTACGGAAAGCATTTGGTGCTTGATATGCAATCTAACCGCTTTGCCATCATTGGAACCGATGATTTAGAAGAACCGGGATATTTAGAAAAAGCCTTTCAATTAAACACAAAAAATGCTGCCGAATTAAAGGACTTTTTATACGAAGTTATTTAACCTTAAAATCGTATGTTTACTCTTGAAAAGGGAAAGATAGACTTGAGGGGGGATACCATGGAAGATAAGTATAAAAAATATCGGCAGGCTCACGAATCATCTAATTATACCGACTTCGCAAACGTAGAAACGGGCAGGCGGTATTTGACATCGGAAACACTGCCTGAGGGCCCGTACGGATCTCCAGTCAATCGAGAACTTGGAAAAAGTTCTCCCTGGAAAGAAGGACAGCGCCATTATAGTCCGTTCAACTATGAATATAAAGCGTTCCACCAAAACATTCCAAGAAAGTATCCCGGTGCCCATCCGTTGCATGACAATCCTAACGACCAAGAAGAATATCTTGATACTTCCAAATAATATTTTCCCCTTATATTTTCTTTTTCTGAAAAAATTTGGCTTGCTTCTATATTGGTTTGTAACAACAAAAGCTCCCTTCTGCCACATGCAGAGGGAGCTTTTTTATTCGGGATTTCTTATTTTTTTTAAAACAAAATAAGCGCAGCCAAAATTGCAATATTCATAAATATAATCCTGCAGTGTTCCAATTTTGGTATCAAAAGAGACTTTTTTTCTCGAATCATCATAAAAACCGCGAAGCCTTAATTGATTATGGCCCCAGTCCCCTACAACAAAATCATATTTATTCAAGACATCACTATAGCGTTCTTTAAATGTTTCTTCGTCCCAGCCATTTCGAATGTTTTCAATAAGTTCAAAATGCTGCCCTTGTATTTGAATCAAATCCTGCCACCTCACTTCTTCCATTTTTATTGTACCATAACCCCAACCCTTCCAAACATCTTCTCTTTTTGTATTTCCGCGATTTCCCACCTTTTTTTCCTTTTTGAAAAGCCATACTAAAAACATAACCGACTTTTTATGGAAGGGGGAAAAAGACGGATGAAAAAAACGATTATTTTTATTTTGATTACTTTTCTCGTTTTGCAGGGTTGTGCCGGAATACCAAATGACAATAATGAAGACCTAGGTGCAGAATACGGCCCGGAGCATCCTCTTGATTATGTATCAGATACAGATAACACCGATCCTGGGTCTAACATCAAAGGGAATAACTTCGGCTACAGCAGAAATCAAGAAAATGAACCGAATTTAGACGATCAAATGACAATGCATGACGTTATTGATCGTCAGCGAATTGCTAATGGTATCAGCAATCTTCTTGTCCAGTCTCCTGAGGTGCATGAAGCAGGTGTTTTAATTACAAATGAATATGCTCTTATTGCTTTTAGACCGAACAATGAAGAAGAGGAAGACGCCGTAAAGCATGTAAAAATGATAACTGAATCCATTGTGCCTTATTATTATGTGACTGTCGTTACCGATAATCCAAATATGATAGAAGATATTGAGGCGTTTAAAGGGTTGGACGCTCGTTCTCGTGAAGGTCACACTGCTCTAGAAAAAACAATCAATGATATGAGACAAACGACCGAACAGCCAAAAACTTCAAAACGTAAAGCAGATAACAATCATATGTAAGATAAAAATTCCTTGATTACAATAATATAATCAAGGAATTTTTCATGCCATTTAGGCTTTTTTATATTTGTTCGCTTCTTCATGGACCTGGGCTTCGTTTACTTGTTCATCCGCATGATAAGAGGAACGGACTAATGGACCAGATTCGCAATGACTAAACCCTTTCTTCATTGCAATATCTTTTAGTTCGGCAAATTCATCCGGAGTATAATATTTTTGTACTTTTAGATGTTTCTTTGTTGGCTGGAGATATTGACCAATTGTCATAATATCTACATCATGCGCTCTTAAATCATCCATCGTGTTAATAATTTCTTCTTTTGTCTCCCCAAGCCCAATCATAAGACTTGATTTTGTTGGGATATCCGGATGCATTTCTTTTGAACGCTGTAAAAAGGTGAGTGATCTCTCGTATGTAGCTCTTGCTCTAACACGTGGTGTCAGCCTTTCTACAGTTTCAATGTTATGATTTAAAATATTTGGGCGGGCTTCCATTAATATCTCAAGGTTCTCTTTTTTACCCATCATGTCAGAAGGAAGAACTTCAATCGTGCAGTAAGGATTACGGCGTCTTACGGCTCTCACGGTTTCAGCAAATACTTCTGCTCCACCGTCTTTTAAATCATCCCGTGCAACGGCTGTAATAACGACATGTTTAAGACCCATTTGTTCGACCGATTCTGCTACACGCTCTGGTTCCTGCCAGTCCAATTCATTAGGAAGTCCCGTTTTTACTGCACAAAACCGGCAAGCCCGTGTACACACGTCTCCTAATATCATAAATGTAGCAGTTTTCCGTTCTGCCCAGCATTCATGAATATTAGGGCATTTAGCTTCTTCACAAACCGTGTGCAGGTTTTTCTCCCGCATCATTTTCTTTAATCCTTTGTATGATTCATTTGTATTGAGCTTAATTTTTAACCATTCCGGTTTACGAAGGTACTCCTCTGTTTTGGCCAACACACTCACTCCCGTTCATAAACTTAAATCTATAAGGATGCTACCCTATGGTTTTTATTTTCCATTTTCTCTCTTACTTTAACATGTCCAATGCCTGTGCGCCAAATGTCTTGTTTTTTCCAATGATTGGCCATTATGAAACAAGCCTCCTATAGACAAACTAAAGATTAGAAATTACACAAAAAAGGATCGGTTGATGATGAAAAAAGTATTAACAGCTATTTGTACAATTATTATATTCTTTTCTAATTTAACTTTCTCGAATATGGCAGACGCTGCTGAAAAATCTTCCGAAGAAATTTATAAAGAACGTCTTGCTTTATACAAAGAAATGGAAGCTGTCACACAGGTACCCTGGTTTTGGCTCGCGGGGGTGGATACGTATGAAAAAGGACTGCGGCGTGCTAGAAATGACCGGGAAGAAACGCAAGGCGTCATCAATATATATTTTTCTCCAAAAGAGTGGGCAGGACCATTAAATCCTAATTTAGAATCGGATGATCCTTCTGCTATAGCTTTATTTGATGGAATCGGTTTAGATGGAAATGGAAATGGAAAAGCCTCTTTAAAAGAAGATGCAGATGTTTTGTTTACTTTTGCAAACTACCTTTCCGATTACGGCTATGATGATGATAATATACAAATCGGCCTTTGGGAATATTACCAGCGTGATCAAGCTGTCAATATTATTACAGGTCATGCAAGAATTTATAAAAAATACAATCGAATCGATTTAGACGATGAACATGCGTTTCCCGTTCCATTAAACTACAATTACAGCTACCGCAGTACATGGGGAGATAAACGGGGCTGGGGCGGACGGCGCATTCATGAAGGTACCGATATATTTGCCGGCTACAGAACTCCTGTAAAAGCCACTTCTCATGGAATTATTGAATTAAAAGGATGGAACAAATTCGGCGGATGGCGGCTGGGTATTCGGGATTTGTCTAATACGTATCATTACTACGCCCATTTAAGCGGGTTTGAAGAGGGAATTAAAAAAGGAGATATTGTTGCTCCAGGGGATGTTATTGGTTATGTCGGCAGTTCCGGTTACGGTAAACCGGGGACACAAGGTAAATTTCCTCCGCATTTGCATTACGGCATGTACAGAGATAACGGATACAGCGAATGGTCATTTGATCCTTATCCATCATTAAAATCCTGGGAAAAACAAGAACGAAGAAAATAACAAATCAGCCGGCTGTTCATTAAGAAGGAGCCGGCTGATTGTATTATTTAAGAAGCATTGTTATTTTGTTTGGAAACCTTTCTGGCATGCATTATACTTGCAGCCATTCCTCCCCAGATGATGATCATGCCTACTAACATCATAAATATAGCACTGCCTGTCATAATCAGCTCGCCTCCTCTGTTTCTTCTCGTTCTTCTTTATTTTTCCATCGAATAAACATAAAGAGTACACCCGCAACCAGAGCAAAAGCAGCTACTGCCCAGCCGCTGTAAATGATAAAGGCATCTGGGTAACCTTCATAGTTACCATTGTCGGTATCAAACTGTCGCAGTATATTTTGTTTAAACAAGTCGAACATCATATAACCTAATACAACCGGGGTGATAACACCCAGACAAATTTTCCACCATGCTCCTAACTTGATGTCCGAAATACTGTTCGCATGATTTTCGAAATCACCAAGCTTACGCATAAACCAGGCAATAGCTACAACTTCAACAAGCCCAACAAGAGCAACACCGAACTGGTTAATAAAGTAGTCGGCTGCATCAAGGAAGTACAACCCGCCATCGGTAGCATAAATTAACGATATAAGAGCAGCTAATCCCCCGCTTATTCCAACAGAAGCAGCTCTTGAAATACCGAACTTCTCGGAAATCCCTTTAACATACGTTTCTGAAATAGAGATAAGTGAAGACAGTCCGGCTAATACCAATGAGGCAAAGAATAAAAATCCAAACAATCCACTTAATGCCGGAAACTCATTAATGATCTGCGGAAAGACAACAAATGCCAGCCCAACACCGCCTGCTACAACTTCTTCAACTCCAACTCCAGCTTGAGAAGCCATGAACCCTAAGGCTGCAAACACTCCAATACCCGCAAGTAATTCAAAACTGGAATTACCGAAACCTGTAATAAACGCGTTGTTTGTAATATCTGATTTCTTTGGTAAATAACTGGAATACGTAATCATGATCGCAAATGCTATAGACAAACTAAAGAAAATTTGGCCGTAGGCTGCTACCCAAACGCCTCCAGAGGCAATAGCATCAAAGTTAGGCTCAAAAAATGCTGTAAGACCTTCTGTGGCCCCTGGAAGAGTTACTGCACGAATAACAATAATGAAGAAGATAACAACTAGTGTCGGGATAAAGATACGATTTGCCATCTCAATCCCTTTTTTCACACCTTTAAAGAGAACGCCTAAAGTGATGGCCCAAACAATAATTAATGGAATCAGTACGGAAGGTACGAGCGCCCCAATTTGTCCTGGAACGTCTGGCACCTGCAAATACTCACCAAACAGGAAAGCTTCTGTATCAGCTCCCCATGACTGGTTGAACGAGAAAATACTATAAGAGATAGCCCAGGCTATAATAACGGAATAGTAGGTGGAAATAACAAATGAAATGAATACCGCCCACCAGCCTATCCATTCAGCTTTTTTGTTCATTCTAGAAAAACTTAGCGGAGCCGAACCGCGGTATTTATGCCCTATAGTAAACTCCAAAATCAACAGCGGAATCCCGGCCGTGAGCAAGGCAAATAAATATGGAATAAAAAACGCACCGCCTCCGTTTTCATAAGCTGTGGCTGGAAAACGCCATATATTTCCCAGGCCAATTGCCGATCCAACCGCAGCCATTATAAAACCAGCCCGCGTTCCCCATTGTTCTCTCATACTCATGGGATAATCTCCTTTCGACTAGGAATAATGAAAATTCTGAAAATAAAATTCTTTAACTAGTGTACCAGAAATGCTTTTCAAATAATAAAATTTTTATTTTTGTTCACTCCAAAAGTACATTTGTATGCATGACACAGTCTCCTCCCATATAACTTTTGTCTGATAATTCGTTATTTTATTATAATTATTAATACCTATTTTGTCAAAATATTTTTTTGAATTACTTATTCTGTTATAGGAATTTCCTTTGGTTCTTCAGGTTCTTCTTCTACTTCAGCCTCTTCGTCCTCCTCTTCTTCTATAACATCTTTTAGTTCCTGTTCTTGAATAATAGCTGGCGACGGCATATCTCCATCTCCGGCATTATAGAATTGAGGTACATCTCCTGATATAAACACCATTCCTACTGGAATAGATGTAGAAACAACGGCTGTATCAGTTGCAAATGGAATTACTACTCGTACATCAACTTCAATATCTACAGAAATTCTCATATAAGTGTTATTAATTCCAGATTCAAAAATGGATTCACTCATCGATGATTTTACATCACCAATTGCAGAAAACTGGACAGGGACTCTCGGTCCAAGCTGAGCAAGCAATGCATTATTTGTTGCCTGCCCAAGCGGAATCACATGAATAATTCCCTGGTCAGTAAAGTTTTCTGTTTCCAGTTCCTGTTCGATTTCATCAGGTAGTCCTAAATCTTCAATGGTGCCTTCTTCAACCATTTTTAAATATTTCTGTGTTCGTAGTGTTGCTTCTGATAATACACGGTTATACATTTCCGAATTGAAATTAACGGAAGTGACCTGCCCATGGCTGTCTTTTTCAATTTGTATCATGTCTTCAATATCGATTGATTCCACAATTTTATTAGATATAGCATCATTTATAGCCTGCGTAGCAATTTTTTGTGTTTCTGTATGAGCAATTGCCATGAGAGTAGGACGTATTCCTTTTTCCACCAGCCACAGACCTTGTACGGTAAATAGTGTAAATAATAAGAGAGAAATAATTAAAACATAGCGAAAGGGGAGCGGACCCTTTGGACGGCTTTTGATTTTAAAGAATCGACGATTTTTCATACGAAACCCGTCCTCCTTTGCTTGTTTTATATATATGCAAAGAAAAACGGGTTCAGCCCATTTATTCGTGTTTTCTTTCGAGAGTATAAAATGTATGAGGGTAGGGGTTTTTTTCATTGAAGGATCCTTGCTTTTTCTCGGATATACTCCATTCTTCTTCGTGCCAGGCAGGAAAATGCGTATCCCCTGGGAAAGTATCATGAATGATGGTGAGATACATTCTGTCAGCAGAGGGCATAAGCTGTTCAAACAGTGTTTCTCCACCAATAACGAAGATTTCCTCTTTTGTATCGGCAAATTTTTTCACTTCTTCTAAGGAATGAATAACTTCACATCCATCTGCAGAAAAATCCTTATTGTTTGTAACAATAATATTTCGGCGGTCTGGCAGAGGTCTTCCTATTGCCTCAAAAGTTTTCCTTCCCATAATAATCGGGGAGCCGCTTGTTACCTCTTTAAAATGCTTTAAGTCAGCAGGAAGGTGCCAGGGCATTTTATTTTCATAACCAATCACCCGATTTTCATCCATTGCAGCAATGAAAGAAATCATACAGACACTTCTCCTTTAATGTGTGGATGAGGATCATAGCCTTGAAGCTCAAAATCATCAATAGTGAAATCAAAAATAGACTGAACCTCGGGATTGAGTTTCATTTCAGGGAGTTTTCTAGGCGTCCTCGTTAGTTGTTTTTTAATTTGTTCCACATGATTTAGATAAATGTGGGCATCCCCAAAAGTATGTACAAATTCATAGGCTTTTAATCCACATACCTGCGCTACCATCTTTGTTAAAAGTGCATAAGACGCAATATTAAAAGGCACGCCAAGGAAAACATCTGCACTTCGCTGGTAAAGCTGGCAGGAAAGCTTTCCGTCATTCACATAAAATTGGAAAAGACAGTGACACGGAGCAAGAGCCATGTCGTCAATTTCAGCTGCATTCCAAGCGCTGACAACAAGCCTCCGGGAATCCGGGTTCTGCTTAATTTCCTGAATGACATTACTTATTTGGTCTACTGTTTTACCGGATGCTCCTTTCCACGACCTCCATTGCTTTCCGTATATTGGTCCTAAATCTCCGTCTTTATCCGCCCATTCGTTCCATATCCTAACGTTGTTGTCCTGAAGATATTTTACATTTGTGTCTCCTTTCAAGAACCACAGCAGCTCGTGAATGATAGAGCGTAAATGTAACTTTTTCGTAGTCACTACTGGAAAACCATCTTCAAGATTAAAACGCATCTGCCATCCAAACGTACTGATTGTTCCAGTGCCTGTTCGATCACTTTTTTCTGTGCCATTTTTTAATATATGCCTGCATAAATCTAAGTATTGTTCCATTCTTTTGCCGCCTTTCCCAAACAAATCGTAACAATCATTATATCATACGTTGACTTTTTCATTAAGCGAGCCACAACTTGTAATGGTCAGGTAATATAAGCAGCTGCTGTTTACTTAAAAACATCAGCTGCTTATAATTATCGGCAATAATTTTTGTTACATAAATTGTAATGCATCTTTTCCCTTCATACCTGCTTTTACTCCTAATGCTTCTGCTGCTTTTGTGACAGACTCCAACGGAGCTTCCAGTAATTCAGCAATCGAACGTACGCCTAGTGCTCTGCCGGCTGCTATTTTTCTTGTTGGCCACTTCGTGTTTAATATATCAATATCCAGGGCACCGCACATAATGTATCCTTTTTTACCAGATACAATCAGCAGTGTAGTATCAGGGATCTCTACAATAATAGAAGTATAAAACTGATCATGAAGTACTACCGGTTCCATTTTTATCATCTCCGGTTCCCTCTCTTTCTGTCAGCTTATTACTAAGTTATGAAAAAGAACGGAAAGTGGAAACTTGTTTGATAGTCAAGCGTAATGTTTTTTTAACATATTTGCGAGCACGTCTCTCATCATCTCAGGCATAAAATACTTTTTCTTGCTGCTTTGAGACAATCCTGGATAAAGAGGGCCAAAGGTAAACATATCGACAGTGGCCAGTTTATATATTTTCTTTGGGTCCAGAGGCTCGTCCTGTATGGAGATATTTAAAATACGAGGGTCGTCGCCTGTCGATTCATCAACTTCTACCGTCATGCCGGCAAATGCCATCCTTCCTAGCTTTTCCCCTCTGAAGCCAAGACCTTTCAAGGGAAGGTGAATCATTTTTTCCGTGAAAGCTGCGGCTATCGTCTCCTTTAATACAGAGCCCTTTACATGAACGAGACAAGGATTAATTGGATGAGGACAGAGATAATGCAGTTCTTTGCGAGTTACATTTCCAGATTCTAATGACCCTAATAATATCCCAGAGTTCAGCATGGAAATGTCAGCATTGCACCAATCCTTCAGTCCCTCGGCCAGCATATCAGCAAAGGCTGAAGGAGCCGTCCATGAAATGGGCAGAGGTTCCGGTATAACTGCTATAGGTTCTTCTAAAATTTTATTAGCTTTTTCTTCCAAGCGTTCTAACAATTGCTTGGTTTCTAATGCAGGAGGTTCATGGCTTACATCTTCTGCTGCTCCTGATTTTTTCACTACTTTTTTTGCTTCTTTATCATACAGCAGCTTTATCTGCCCAACATAATAACTGTTTTTGCCGCATTGCGCCACCAGGGTATCATTGATTAAAATGGAAGTCTTCAAAAGATGATGGGTATGAGCGCCAAGAATAACATCAATCCCATCAAATTGTTCCGCTAACTCTTCATCCTGCGGATAGCCGAGGTGGGATAATAACACTACAATATCAGACTGCTTTTTTACCTCTTCTAGTAATCCAGGAAGGATTTCGAGCGGGTCTTTTATATCCCAGCCCAGCTCTTTATAAAAGGGATAAAAAGGCACCGTCAAACCAATAAGCCCAATTTTCACGCCTTCTGGAGTTTCTATAATATCAAAAGGCTCCGCCCAGCTTGGACGACGATTCCCTTTTTGATCAAATAAATTTGCAAGCAGAACTTTAAACTGAGCCTTATCATACAAAGACTCTAATTCCTTTTTTGAAAGAGTGATTCCCTCGTTGTTTCCGATCGTCACATGGTGAATCCCTGCTTCATTTAAAAGATCCACGTTTCCTTTACCTCGTGTAGCCTCTGTAATAGGGTGAACCCGGTCAGCATGATCGCCAAGATCAAAAAACAGTGCTGTTTCGTTTTTCTTTTTATGGAAGGTTCTGCGTGCATTTATGTAATAAACAGCTGATGGCCATTGCTGCAAGTTGCTGTGAAGATCATTCGTATGATAAATATAAATAGGTATCAATGAAGACAATGAATGCACCGCCTTTTTAATGTGAAAGTTCATTCTTGTGTTCTATTTTATATCCCGGCAAAACCTTGCCACATTAATCGTAGTCCAATGATAATCAGAAATATTCTAAGCACCGTTACAAGTGTATTACTTTCTAACCTTCGATTGATTGCTGCACCTGCTTTCGCTCCAATCCAAGCTCCTGGTATCAGGGCAAACGCATAAAGCCATTCCACATTACCCAGTGCAATATGTGAAATAGAGCTGACAAACGCCGATAATAATACCATAAACATAGATGTAGCTACTGCTAAATGAGGGGGAAAACCGAATAATAAAATCATAACTGGTACCATTAAGGAACCTCCGCCTATCCCAAACAGTCCCGAAAACATACCTACACAAAAAGAAATGACAATAGCTATAAAAGGAGTAAACCCATATTCTATTTCCATGCCGGTTTCAGTGTGATACGTTCGTCTAACACCTCTTCCTTTAATAGGAAGAGGATTTAATTTATTACGTATAAGCAAGATAAAAGAAACAATGACGACAAACATGCCAAATAAAATAAGAAAAGGAGCCACGTCAAGATCTTTATTTAACCAAACGCCAAATAACGCCCCTGGTCCGCTTCCGATAAAAAAGATACCCCCGGCCATATAGTCGACTGTTTTTTGTTTCATGTAAGCAAGGGTAGAAGATAAACCAGTAAAAATCATAATTAAAAGCGAAGTTCCTACGGCAGTCTGCGGTGTAATATCTGCAAAAAAAGGACTCAATACGCTAAAGAACATTAAAGCAGGAACGATAATTATTCCTCCGCCTAAGCCCATTAAACTTCCTAGTGTTCCTGCTGCAAGCCCCGTAAAAAACAATACTGCCCAAACCATACTAACCCTCTTTCCCGATGTTTACAAAAACAGGACAAAACATTTATCTTTTTTGTTATTATCCGTTTTTTTCGCTATCTTCCTATTTTACTATGATTCTGTGTCATCAAACAACGATAATTGCTGAGGTGCCAATCCTTCATAAGTAATGCCTGATACTTCTAAAAACTTCTTAGCATTAGGAGCAGCATGGCCTCCTGAATTGTTATTAAAAATAAAATAAATGTTGTTTGTTTCTTTTTCTAATGTCCGAAGATGATTTATCCATTCATCCATTTCTGCTCTGGAATAATCATATAAGTATCGAATATTTCTCCAGTTATCTCCCTTTACCGGACGTTTCCAAGCTTCTTTATTTCTGCCATGAAGCCTTACCAAGGTGTTCTGCTTATCTGTCGGTCTTAAAATAATGGGAACGGAACCTTCTTCTACTTGAGGTTCGTCACAAATGCTGTGTATCCATTTTTCTTTTTCCATAAATTCTAATGTTTTCTCTTTATATTCTTCTGAGAACCAAGACTGATGACGAAATTCTAAGGCACAAGGAAATTCTGCCAGCTTCTCTCTCACATAACGAAGGTAGTCTATGTTTTCTTTATTACACTCAAACCAGGGAGGAAACTGACATAAAATCATACCCAATTTTCCTGCTTCTGTAACCGGTTTTAAAGAATCTTTATAAGCTGCGAACATTTCCTCATTTGATGCAAAGGGAATTTCTCCTCTTTGATGTCCCGTCATGCCTTGATAAGCCTTAACAATAAAAGAAAAGCGTTCCGGGGTTTGTTTTACCCATTTTTCATAATTTTTTATAGGCTGTATTGCATAAAAAGCTGCATCCACTTCTACTGTAGGAAAATGACTGCTGTATACTTCTAACTTTTCCGTTTGGCGTGTTCCCGGAGGAAAAAGCAAGTCATGATCTCTCCATCCAGTCAAGCCGACATAAATCATCTCTCTCCTCCTTTACGTGCAAAAAGCGAACCCAGCTGAGGGTTCGCTTTTATGATAAACGATATTGAAACTACTGCAAAATTAACCGATAGAGCCTTCCATTTCAAACCGGATCAAACGGTTCATTTCTACCGCATATTCCATTGGAAGTTCTTTTGTAAATGGCTCAATAAAGCCCATTACAATCATTTCTGTAGCTTCTTCTTCTGAAACACCGCGGCTCATTAAATAGAAGAGCTGCTCCTCAGAAACTTTAGAGACGGTAGCTTCGTGTTCAAGTGTAATGTTGTTGTTCATGATTTCATTGTAAGGAATAGTATCCGAAGTTGATTCATTATCCATGATCAAGGTGTCGCATTCCACTTTGGAGTAAGAGCCTTCAGCTTTACGGCCAAAGTGAGAAATTCCCCGGTACGTAACCTTACCGCCATGTTTTGAAATAGATTTAGATACAATAGTGGAGGAACAGTTTGGTGCAAGGTGCATTACTTTTGCTCCTGCATCCTGGTGCTGGCCTTTTCCAGCAATTGCAATAGAAAGTATGGTTCCTTTTGCACCCGGTCCTCGCATAATAACGGAAGGGTATTTCATTGTCAGCTTAGAACCAATGTTACCGTCTACCCATTCCATTGTTGCGCCTTCATCAGCTACTGCACGCTTCGTAACAAGGTTATAAATGTTAGGTGCCCAGTTCTGAATAGTGGTGTAACGGCAATATGCGTTTTTCTTAACGATTATCTCCACCACAGCACTATGAAGAGAGTCAGTAGAATATACGGGTGCCGTACAGCCTTCAACATAGTGTACAGAGCTGTCCTCATCAGCAATAATAAGCGTACGCTCAAACTGTCCCATATTCTCTGAGTTAATACGGAAATATGCCTGCAGCGGTGTATCCGTTTTTACGCCTTTTGGAACATAAATGAATGAACCGCCAGACCAAACCGCAGAGTTAAGCGCAGAGAATTTATTATCAGATGGAGGAATCACTTTGCCAAAGTGTTCTCTGAAGATGTCTTCGTTTTCTTTTAGTGCTGCGTCTGTATCTTTAAAAACGATCCCTTGTTTTTCAAGGTCTTCTTGCATATTATGATATACAACTTCTGATTCGTACTGAGCTGAAACACCGGCAAGATATTTTTGCTCTGCTTCAGGAATTCCTAACTTATCAAACGTATTCTTAATTTCTTCCGGCACTTCATCCCATGATTTCTCTGAACGTTCGGAAGGTTTTACATAGTAAGTGATATCGTCAAAAACAAGCCCGGAGAGATCTCCTCCCCATTGCGGCATCGGCATCTTATAAAATTGCTCAAGCGACTTAAGACGGAAGTTTAACATCCATTCCGGCTCTTCTTTAATACTAGAAATTTCCCGAACTACATTTTCTGTCAATCCGCGTTCAGAACGGAAAATAGAAACATCTTTATCATGAAAACCGTATTGGTATTCTCCGATTTCCGGCATTTTCTTAGCCATGCGGGTGACCTCCTTTTAGGAAAATACAGAGAGCGTTCTAAAGGTGTCCTTTAAGAACGGTGTCTCCTTTTATTATAGGGCCTCCTTCCTTTAAAAAGAAAGGGGCTGTGATACATTTCTGCAGATTATTCATTTTCCTCTTCATTGAGTCCTTTTTCCATGGCCTTCCATGCAAGTGTAGCACACTTAATACGCGCTGGAAACTTTGTTACTCCTTGAAGAGCTTCAATATCGCCAAGGTCAAATTTTTCGTCGTCATATTCCTGGCCCTGCATCATATTTGAAAAGGCTTCTGCCATCTCCAGGGCATCTTCTACTGTGCATCCTTTGACGGCATCTGTCATCATTGAGGCGGAAGATAAGCTGATTGAACATCCTTCTCCAACAAACTTAGCGTCAGAAATTTTATTATCTTCCACTTTTAACTGTAATTGGATTCTGTCGCCGCATGTCGGATTGTTCATGTTTATATGCAGTGTCTCGCCTTCAAGCTCTCCCCGGTTTCTTGGATTTTTGTAATGATCCATTATCACCTGGCGGTATAGAGTATCTAGATTACTATGCAAAGACATCACCAAAATACTCCTTTGTTTTTATTAAGCCTTCAGTAAGGGCATCAACATCTTCTGTTGTGTTGTAGAGATAAAGGCTTGCTCGGGCTGTAGCGGCAACATTAAGCCACTTCATTAAAGGCTGGGCACAATGATGCCCGGCACGCACAGCAATACCTTCTGCATCGAGTACAGTAGCTACATCGTGAGGGTGAACGTCATCCATATTAAATGTAATAAGGCCTGCACGTTTCTCTGGTCCATAAATATGAAAGCCATCTACTTCTTTTAATTTATTTACAGCATAATCGGCTAGCTTTGTTTCATGGGCTTCGATGTTGTTCATTCCAACTTCTTCAAGAAAATCAATAGCAGCACCAAGACCAATTGCTCCAGCAATGATTGGTGTTCCGCCCTCAAATTTCCACGGAAGCTCTTTCCAGGTAGAATCATACAAATCCACAAAGTCAATCATTTCTCCACCGAATTCTACCGGTTCCATGTTCTCTAACAGATGTTTTTTTCCGTACAGAACACCAATCCCGGTCGGACCTCCCATTTTGTGACCTGAGAAAGCATAAAAATCACAGTTGAGCTCCTGGACGTCTACGCTCATGTGAGGGGCACTTTGAGCACCATCAACCACAATCACAGCATCGTTTTCATGAGCGATTTTGGCAATTTCTTTTATCGGATTTATTGTCCCCAGTACATTAGATACATGAGAAACAGCTACTATTTTAGTGTTTGTAGTGATTGTATTTTTTATATCAGTTAATGAGAGAGAGCCATCTTCCTGTAAAGGAATATATTTTAATTCTGCTCCTGCAGCTTTAGCTGTCTGCTGCCATGGAATCAGATTACTGTGATGCTCCATTGGCGTGAGAACGATTTCGTCCCCTTCTTGCAGATTGCTTCTGCCGTAGCTGTAAGCTACCGTATTAATTGCGGTAGTGGTGCCTCTGGTGAACACCACTTCCTGCATACTTGATGCATGAATAAATGAGCGGACTTTTTCTCTAGCACCTTCGAACTCATCTGTTGCCAGACTTCCCAGTGTATGCACACCACGGTGCACATTAGAATTATAACGGCGGTAGTAGTCATCAAGCTTCTCAATCACTTTCAGCGGCTTTTGAGAAGTAGCTGCACTATCTAAATAGACAAGGGGATGTCCATTTACTTCTTGATGCAATATAGGAAACTGTTTGCGTATTTCCTTAACATCCATTAATAAACTTTCCTTTCAATAACTTCAGTCAGGCGGTCTTTAACGGCCTGAATTGGAAGTTGGTTTACAACCGGTGCTAAGAAGCCATGGATAATTAAACGTTCTGCTTCTGTTTTTGAAAGACCGCGGCTCATCAAATAGAACATTTGCATAGGGTCTATGCGGCCAACAGAAGCAGCGTGACCGGCTGTTACATCATCTTCGTCAATCAAAAGAATTGGATTGGCATCCCCGCGTGCTCTTTCGCTAAGCATAAGAACACGTTCTGTTTGTTCACCGTTCGCTTTTGTTGCTCCATGTTCAATCTTTGTAACCCCGTTGAAAATGGAAGAAGCTTTATCTTTCATTACACCATGAGTTAGAATTTGGCCATCTGAATGCTTGCCGTGATGGATAATATGGGTCCAGAAGTTTTGGCTTTGGTCTCCGCGGCCAATTGAAACAGATTTTGAATCAGCGTATGAACCTTCTCCAGCAAGTACAGTTGTATTGTCAGAGACTGTGTTTCCTTCGTTCATCTGGCCAAGTGCCCAATCAATACGGCCGTCCTTTTCCACATAGCCGCGGCGGTTCACATAGGTAGTAACACCCTTTTCAAAGTGATCCACTCCACCATAAGAAATTTTAGCACCAGCTCCGGCATATACTTCTGAAATAATATTAGCCACGGAAGATTTCTCTTCATCAAAAGACACATAATTCTCGAGATAAGTTACTTCACTATTGTCTTCAGCAGCTACAATAACATGGTTGAAAAGAGCTACTTCAGGATCTTCCTGCCAATAAACAACTTGCAAAGGTGCTTCAACCTGCACATTTTTCGGCACATATACAAACGTACCGCCATTGATTAATGCCACATGCAAAGCAGTTAGTTTGTGTTCATCTACATTAACTGCTTTTCCCATGAAATATTGGCGCAGCAGATCACTGTGCTCTTTTGCCGCTGTTTCTAAATCAAGAAACAATACGCCTTGCTCTTCTAAACGTTTGCTGATCGCCCGGTAGACTGGTTTACCATCACGAAAAACAATCAGGTTTTGCTCTTCTGTACTTTGGTCAATTAATTTTTGAACATCCTCGTGAAGACTATCTACATTGCTTATATTTTCTGCTTCACCTGATTCATGTTTAAATTCAGTAAAATTCCATGTTTTAATATTCGTTTTTTCGGGCTTTGGAAGCTCGAGCTTTTCCGCCAGACGGGCAGCAGCAAGACGCTCCTCAGTGAGCCACTCGGGTTCTCCGCGATTTTGGGAGTACTCTTTAACATATTCTTCATCGTATGTCCATTTTGTATCCACTGACATCATAAAACCTCCCTGCTATTACGCTTCTTGTTGCTGCTCGCCGACTTTTTCGTTTTCGATTCCAAGTTCTTCTTTGATCCAGTCGTAGCCTTCTGCTTCCAAACGCTGTGCGAGCTCTGCTCCACCAGATTTAACAATGCGTCCCTGCATCATAACGTGTACTTTATCTGGAGTAATATAGTTAAGCAGGCGCTGATAGTGGGTAATGATTAAACAGCCAAAATCAGGGCTTCTCATGTCATTTACACCTTTGGAAACTACTTTTAGAGCATCAATGTCTAGACCAGAGTCAATTTCATCGAGAATAGCGAATTTCGGCTCCAGCATTAGAAGCTGCAGGATTTCGTTCCGCTTCTTCTCCCCGCCGGAAAATCCTTCATTTAGATAACGTTGAGAAAAGGATTGGTCCATTACCAATGAATCCATTTTATCGTCCATTTTTCTAATGAATTTCATCAAAGAGATTTCATCGCCTTCTTCACGTCGTGCATTAATAGCAGAACGCATGAAGTCAGCATTTGTTACACCGCTGATCTCACTTGGATACTGCATGGCAAGGAACATGCCTGCTTTAGCACGCTCATCCACTTCCATTTCAAGAACATCTTCTCCGTCGAGGTGGACAGACCCATTTGTGATTTCATATTTTGGATGTCCCATAATGGCAGAGGCCAATGTTGATTTACCCGTACCGTTCGGTCCCATAATTGCATGGATTTCTCCTGTATTAATCTCTAAATTAAAGTCTTTAATAATTTCAGAACCTTCAATTTCTACGTGAAGATTCTCGATCTTAAGGGTTGAAGCTGCCATGTGATAATACCTCCATCATCTAATATTAAAGGATTCTATAAAGATCCCTCTGATTCTCAATTTATTCTCATTATAATTTTAAAACAAATCCAATTAGACTTCAAGAAAAGTACGTTTCTTCGATCAACGCCCTTCCATTATTTTTTCCTATTTTCTCTATAATAATAGTGAAAAAGGGAGAATAATAAAAGAGGGAACTGCCTAAAGCATCCGTCTTCAGGTCAGCCCCCCTATTTTTAATATCACTTTTCGTATTATAGCAGATTAAATTTCATCTTAAAAGAAAAAGAAAACCTGTTTGAGTTTATAAGGTTTTCTTTTTCTTATTATTTTAAGATCTGTTTTGAAACTCTGCAGCGATCTGACAGCTGATTTTGTGTTCTAATTCTCTTGAAACTTCTACTTCTAATCGTTTCTCAAGACTGCGGTTGTATTCCGCATACCCGAAGCCGTAAGATTGGTACATGGCTTTTTCCATTTCATTCGTGTGATTGTTCATCAGTGTGTGGATAATAAATCCATCCTTTCTGTGTTTTTAACACATATACAACTATAGCAAGTAAATTTTCTGAAAACAAAACGCTATGATTGTTATATTTTCTGACAATTAACTCTGAGAAAGGATGGTCCACAACACATTCTTTCATTGATAAAATTACGCAAATATTCTCTCCATTTCTCCTTAATTGGAGATTTTTTAACATAGGTAATGGAAGTTAATGTGTTTTATTTGAGCCTTGCAGCTCCTGGATAGCTTCTTGGACTAAAGTTACTGCCTGACTCATTGCGGCGCCGCCGCCAAAAGCTGCTGTTACACCAATCGTTTCAAGGATTTCTTTCTCAGAGCATCCCTGATCTAAGCAGCCCTTTGTATGATAAATAATACAATACTCATCCTGAGAAAAAACACTAACACCTAGGGCTATCATTTGTTTTTCTTTCTGAGAAAGAGCTCCTTTAGCAAAGCATGCCTCGGTAAATGCATTGTACTTTCGGGCAATATGCGGAATTTTTTCAGTGAAATGTCCCAGTCCTTCTTTATATTCTTGCAGCGCCTGCTGAATCATTGATGATTGCTGATTGTCTTGTTGTTCTTGATCCATTGCATTTCCCTCCTTTATTACCTTTTAGTATGCGGCATATTTTAACTAACATTCATAAATCGAGGGGAATCATGGCTGCGTACAAAAGTGTTTATAGGATGCTCCTCTTTATTCAGCAACTTCAATTGGAATACACTTCGCTTTCCGCGGGCAACGCTTCAGCTTCCTCGTGAGCAGAGAATGCTCACTGCGGGATCTTAGCTGTTGCTTTTCCCGCTGAAGTCTGCGTGTATTTCAACTGTTACTTGCCATTTCATTTCTTAGCAGGTAAAAAAACAGAAAAAATAAAAAGAAACCACTCCTTTTGATAAAATGGTAAGTGACCAAACAAACTAAAAGAAAGGAGACGGTTTCTTTGTTTAAAATACAAATAAAGAGCTGTCCTAAGGTATAAAAACCCTTATGGGACAGCCCCTTCATTTATTACTCTTCGTCATTTTCTTCTTGTTCTTCCGCTGGTTCCTCTTCTGGTATTTCAGCACCTTCTCCTGTTGCAGGAACGACAGCTCCGTCGTATTCTTCTTCAATAAATTGTGCTACTTCATCCGAATGAAGAACTTCCAGTAATATCTGAATTTCTTCTTTTTCTTCATCTCCACTGCGAACAGCTATAATGTTAACGTATGGATTGTTCTCTTCGTCTTCCATCGCAATAGCGTCTTCTCTAGGACTTAACCCAGCATCCAGGGCATAGTTGGAGTTAATTAACACAGCATCTCCTTCACCATTTTGGTAGGCCTGAGGAAGTGTAGCCGCTTCTACATCATCTCGGAAATTAAGGTCTTTTGGGTTTTCTTCAATATCTTCAATGGTAGCGTTAATACCTGAACCTTCTTTTAGAGTTATAAGCCCTTCTTCTTCAAGCATCATAAGAATTCGTCCATGATCCGCTACAGAACTGCTCATGATGATTTCAGCGCCTTCTGGAAGATCATCAAGGCTGTCATATTCCTGGGAATAAACACCAATCGGTTCTATATGAACCCCGCCTGCATTTTCAAAGTCATAATCGTTTTCTTCGATTTGAGACTCAAAATAAGGGATATGCTGAAAGTAGTTAGCGTCTATTTCTCCCTCAGCAAGAGCTTGGTTCGGGACAATATAATCATTAAAGGTTTCAATATTAAGATCGATGCCTTCTTCAGCAAGCTTTTCCGAAGCAAATTCCAAAATTTCAGCATGAGGTACATTTGAAGCACCAACAGTTAATTCCGTATTTTCTTCCTCTCCAGCATCTTCACCATTATTATCAGACTCACCTGGTGCTTCCCCTCCGCCACAGGCGGCAAGTAAAAGAATAAGGGTTAGGGCAGCTAATAGTTGCAGCCATTGTTTCATCTTTCATTTCCTCCTTTAAGTTAACGTTTGTCTAATCTATGGGTAATCCAGTCGCCGATCCACTGTAATATAAAGACGATAATAAGGATAGCGATGGTCGCAACAAAAGTTACATCAGGGTTACTCCGCTGGTAACCTTCTCTGAAAGCTAAATCACCAAGCCCCCCTGCTCCAATCACTCCAGCCATAGCGGTGTAGCTTACTAATGCAATCGAAGTTACGGTTATTCCGGAAATGAGGGCAGGCATTGATTCAGGGAGCAACACTTTAAAAATAATGTGCCATTGATTGGCTCCCATGGATTGAGCTGCTTCAATTACTCCTTTGTCTACTTCGCGCAAACCGATCTCAACCATACGAGCATAAAATGGGGCTGCTCCTATAACTAACGCCGGCAGCGCAGCGCTTGGCCCCAGCATCGTACCAACAATAAAAGTCGTAAAAGGGACCAGCAATATAATCAGTATAATAAATGGAATAGAACGAAATATATTTACAAACGCAGCAGCTCCAGCATGAACCACTTTGTTCTGCCATAGATTCCCTTTATCTGTAAGGTAAAGAATTAAGCCTAAAAAAATACCTAAAATAAAAGTAGCAGCTACAGCCAAAGCACTCATATAAGCTGTTTCCAATGTAGCCTCCCACATATTTTCCCAATTTACATTTGGAATGAGATTTTCTTGAAGGTTCTCTATCATCAGTTAAGCACCTCCGCTTCTATACGATGTTCCTTTAGAAACAGCAGTGCTTTTTCTAGGTTATTCTTTTCGCCTTGCAGCTGAACAAATAAGGTTCCATAGCTTCCTTCTCTTGTTTTAGAAACTTTGCCCTGCAGTATATTCACACTGACACCGCAAGTTTGAATCAGCTCTGTCATTACTGGCTGTTCGGCATCTTCACCTAGGAACATCAATTTAACGACCGGACCAGTGTCTCTTTCATCCAGTAATTCTTCTATAGCTTCCATTGTTTCTTCAGGTTCGGTCACTTGTTTTACAAATTCTTTTGTCATCTCTTGCTGAGGGTTTCTAAAGACATCAAGAACCTGGCCCTGTTCCACTACCTTTCCGCCATCCATTACTGCTACACGATGACAAATCTTACGAATGACATGCATTTCATGTGTTATAAGTACAATAGTCAAACCAAGCTTTTTATTTATATCTGTTAAAAGATCAAGGATAGAATCAGTTGTTTTTGGATCAAGAGCGGAAGTAGCTTCATCGCATAATAATACTTTTGGGTTATTCGCCAGCGCTCTTGCTATACCAACCCGCTGTTTTTGACCGCCGCTCAGTTGAGAAGGATACGCCTCTCCTCTTCCTTTTAAGCCAACTAAATCAATAAGCTCTTCGACTCGTTCGATTCTTTTATTCTTAGAAACCCCGGCTATTTCTAAAGGAAAAGCTATATTTTCTTTAACTGTCCTGGACCACAGTAAATTAAAGTGCTGGAATATCATGCTGATTTCCTGTCTGGCGTTTCTCAAAGAACGCCCAGAAAGCTTTGACATATTCCAGTCGGCTACAGTAACTTCACCCTGGCTGGGACGCTCAAGCATGTTCAGCATACGGATCAATGTACTTTTACCAGCGCCGCTGTATCCAATAATACCAAATATTTCTCCTTTATTAATCGAAAGATTCACATTATCGACTGCTGTTATATTACCGCTTTTTGATTGAAATATTTTCGATAAACGATTTAATGTTATCATTTTCATCCCTCGTTCATTTAAATCCTGATAAAACTTATCAGAAAACTCAATAAAATACCCTAGAAAAATCCGGCTGGTAAGCGTGGATAACCATTGCCTATTCCCTTGAACCATACAGGTCATTGAATCCCTCGTCAACTGCTTTACTTTTGGAAAAACCTGTGTATGACAATAAAGAAACATCCTGCCTTAGAATCTAACTATCTCTATTTATACTTTTGGACGCAGAAAATAAAAAACCTTTCTGCCGGATAACAGAAAGGTATAATGATCATTTCCTTTCTCTCATCTCTCAAAGCAACTTATACTTTGCAGGATTTGGCACCTCTTTCCATTATTAAAACATTAATGGCTGGTTGCCGGGCTTCAAAGGGCCAGTCCCTCCACCGCTCATGATAAGAGTCCTACTATACAATTTTATGAAGACAAAACGAATAATAGCATGTGTTACAACGCTTGTCAACTGGAAAATGGCTGAAAGAGAAATTCATCATTAAATCCCCAAGGAGCTGTCCCATAAGTCCGTTCTCGGCAAACGAAACTGGAATATGCTCGCTTTCACCCTCAGGGCACAAGTGCGACATCTACTCCAACTCTCTTTGCTCGTTCTCGTAGTGTCTTCTTTGCCGCGGGCGACGGTTCAGCCTCCTCGTGAGCAAAAAAACGCTCACTGCGGTGTCTTCACACTGCCGCTTTCCCCGCTGGATTCTCGCATATTCCAGTTGCTAGGACGACCATCATACCCCAAACTAACCTTTTGAGAATCCCCGTAAAGAAAGATTTTATCCTGCATCCAGCACATTAAATTTGAACACGTACAAGCCGGTAATACTCTCCGCCTTTCTTCATTAATTCATGGTGTCTGCCTTGTTCAATAATACGCCCATGAAAATAGTTGAAATCAATGCAGTGTTTGCGATGGTTTAACCCCCCTCTTTTGCAAAAACTTATTGCATAGTTCACATTCGTTTCCATATTTTCTGACTTTCCCTTCAACAATACCTCAACAGTTAGGTCGAGTTGTATTCGATACTCCCCCACAAAAAAGTAATTGCTATATATAACACTTTAACTCCTTCTATTTTTTAAATAGTTGGCCATTGTCGTGGACGAATATGGTGGCACAGCGGTTTTGGTTACCGTCGAAGATATTATCAAGGAGATATTTGGGAAGATTCACGATGAACTTGATATAGACGAAGACCCTATGTATGAACAACTAGATAATGGAACCGTTATATTAAACGGTAAGTTCCTTATTTCTGACACCAATGAATTGCTTGGCACTGATAGTGAACTAAACACGATTGGTGGCTGGTTTTTAACCCAGGAAGTAGAAGCAAAAACAGGCACTACGATTGAATACAACAATTATCAATTTATCGCAAAAGAGGTAGACGGTCATCAAGTAAAATCAATTAAAGTACAACCAGCAGATTCGGCCGTTGATCTTCCAAAGCTCCTTTTTTCAACAATCTACTCAGGCGCTCATGAAAATGATTTCCGGCTTCATCATTATCAACGCACGAAATCACTGTTTTTACATCATGGCCGTTTTGATTTAACTCTATAATCGCGTCAATCAGAGATTTTTCTTTGAGACCACTCATGCTTTTCAACCGTGTGTGCCGCACTTTTCTCTTTTTCACAGACCAGTAGGAAAGGAGATCAATAGGGCTTTCAAAGATGGCGACTTTATCAATGTTTTTCCCTACATCAATCGTAAATCTAATACTATAATTTGATCGGCTTCTTTAATCGTAGAGGGCAATCATAATGGCTGTTCGTCCTTCCAACAGCTTCTTTAAAGCTGATTGGATGATCTGTTCGGTTTCTGTATCGATGGAAGCTGTTGCTTCATATAGAATTAATATACGCGGGTAAGCCAGCAGAGCTCTAGCAAAAGAAATGAGCTGCCTTTCGCCAACGGATACTACATTTCCGCGTTCTTCTACTCTCGTATACCTTGGAGACTTTCGTTTAAATGAGAATTTAAAGTGGATTGTTTAATTGCCAGACCTTTGTGCACAGTATTCTTACTATAACGATTTTTAAATAACTAAGCGAGATAAAAGCCCACCTGTAAAACATTGGAAATCAAAGAAAAAGGAAAGTATTAGTGTGAGATTTCTCATTATGCTTTATATTCGAAATTTAAATATTTTTAAAGAGAGGAACACTTATTTCGTTTTCCTAAGTATAATATAATACAAATAAGAAAAAAAGGGTTCTATGTCAAATGTTGGGGTAGGAGTGCCTTACTCCTACTCCTTTATCCTACTTGAAATTCCGTTATTTTATATTGGTGATGTAATAAGACACGTAACCTTAAACGATCATAACGCTTGAAGCCAAAAGCGTTTCGTTTAATCACCTTTGTTTGATTGT
>NZ_JBHFQG010000040.1:0-27698 GCF_041949975.1 Alteribacillus sp. JSM 102045
TTTTTCAAATTGATCATCGCTCCCAGTCTCCCCATTAGAAATTCATTTATTTCTACAGGGGTTAATTATATACTACTGGGGGATTTTTCAATGACTCCAGTGGTCCAGTTTTAGATTACTACATACACGTATCAAGGTCTTTCCATTTTAAGGTGCATAATTCACCTGATCGCAATCCAGTATAAGCAAGAAAGATGGGATAATCTTAATCTAGTCCCAACTCTTTGATTATATGTTCTTTACGACTGTACCATTAATTAATCAACTAAGGAACATCGATCTGAAAGAACACTTCGAACATTTGAATAAAAAATTCGAGAAGTATGATTTAGTGATTAATTGATGAACTAGGCTATATATCATTTGATAAAGAAGGTGCAGAATTATTATTTACCCATATATCATTAAAGTGAACTTTGCGATCATCCGTTTTCCTCATAGACTCATCTAATTTACTAATCAAGCCGGTACGGTTCTTGACATTCAGCTTACTAAAAATATTTTGAATGTGCCGTTTTACAGTATTAATACTGATAAATGACTGTTGGGCAATTTCCGAGTTTGTACAACCTTTTCGAATAAGCTGGCAAATTTCCATTTCTCTTGGTGTTAAGAAGGAGAGTTTATGATCAATTGTGGGTGTGGAGGTACAGACGCTTGACTCTGGTATAAGATGGACAATATAAACGTCTTCCTTTTGGTACTTTGATTTTGCATCGAATTGAATGGTATGTTTTTGAAATGAAGGGGAGACAACGGATTTTGCAAATCCTAATTGAAAATTGTGTTGGTTATTCACGTACTTTTTCATAAACATGTCAAAAGTCATTGTCATTGGTCAAAAGCTCGGCAATAATATTTCTAGCGGAATTATTAAAATATAGCGGACGGAAGGATCTATCGATAATAATAAGACCAAGAGAAGATTTATCTGCATGTGCTTCCAAAACTTTTTTTGATCTTCAATATTTTCTAAGGTTCTTTCGGTATAAATTTTCTGTGAAATAAAAGATGATATGGATTCAAATCGCTTTACGTCTTTCTTGTCAAAAGGACGATCACCTTCTAACCGCAATAATCCCAGTGTACCCACCAATTTGTTTTGAATATGTAAAGTTGACTACCATTTCATCATGATATTGATACTTTTTTATAAAGCCTGTATAGAATTCGCTCTTTTCAAATTTAGTAAAGGAAGGAATCTAGATCGCTAATGCAAAAGATCTTTTGTTCCGATATCTTATTCAAGTGCTTTTTGGGATGGAGAAAGTCTAGTTCATCATAATTGGCTAAATAATCATACCCAAAAATTTTTGATAGGAAATATTGTATCTGCTGGCGGAAATGTTCGGTCGGATGTGCCAAGTGTTCTAAAAATTCCAAGATTCCGCGATAGTCTTTTTTAGATAACTGGTAATCTTTCATAATGGTACCACCACAAAATAACCATAATATTAAAAATATTTTAACATTTATCTTGACTAATTAATCTGATATCGTTCACAATAATAATAATAGTTTCAGAATAAATGAAAGTCTTCCAGGACTAAAATGGAATTCACCTTTTTATGAATCCGGGGGGGCAAGAATAGATTTTTTATAATATTCAGAGTTTATAGTTGTAGTCTTGGAAGACTGGTTAAAAACGAGCAAACTTTCCCGTTACATGAACGATATATCGGTACACTTTGCTGAAAACCGAAAAAGCCAACGGGTTTTGGTGTTGATTGCTTTGGTGCTTTCATCGATATCACCCTGACATCTATGATGTTCTCCACAGACAGTTTTCGACACTGGAAGCTTAAGACCTGGTTCTACTGACTTTTTCACCGGTCTTCTAGAAAATCTTGAAAACGAGGTGGTTAGAAAAATGAAACAGAAAAAGGTGTTAATCGTTGGAGCGACAGGGCTTGTAGGCTATGCAGCTATGAAGCATTTTACGACTCAGAAAGACTGCAGCGTGATTGCTGTTTCTCGAAGGCGACCGGCCGAGACCTTTGGTGCTAAATTTATATCCGTTGACTTAACCAATGAGAAGCAGTGTCTTGAGGTTTTTGGAAACATGACGGATATTACGCACGTCGTTTATACCGCTTTATATGAAAAGCCTGATCTAATTGAGGGTTGGTTGGATGAGGAGCAGATCTTAATTAATAAACTAATGCTTCGAAACTTGTTTGAACCGTTGGAGCGTGCCGCAAAGGAGCTTAAACAGTTACATTACTGCAGGGTGCTAAAGCTTATGGAGTACACGTTAAACAGATAAAGAACCCAGCTCGGGAGGACAGGTCGGAGATGCGAGAGCAACCCAATTTCTATTGGGAACAAGAGGATTACATCAAGGAGAAGCAAAAGGGAAAGGATTGGAATTGGACCATTTTTCGTCCCTCGATCATTATCGGTGAGTCTATTGGTAGTCCCATGAATATCATACCAGTGATTGGTGTCTATGCTGCCCTACTAAAGGAAGAAGGTAAACCACTCTATTATCCAGGCGGAGTAGAAACGTTTGTCCCAGCTACAGATGCAGATCTTCTGGCTCGGGCAATCGCTTGGGCTGGAGAGTCTAATAAGGCACAAGGCGAAGCGTTTAACATTACGAACGGCGATATATTTGTCTGGTCGAGTATTTGGCCAACTATTGCTGAAACCTTAGGTATGGAGCCTGGGGAGAATGTTCCTCTATCTTTGAAAGAAGAGATACCAAAACGAGAGGCTGATTGGAAACGTATTCGTAAGAAGTATAATCTTGTGGCACCAGGACTTACGGATTTTGTTGGTTATTCCTTAGAATATACAGATTGGTTCCTCTTCTACGGGGCAACGGAAATGCCCTATCCCTTTTTCTTATCAGATATTAAATTAAGACAGGCTGGATTTCACGAATGTATTGATACAGAAGTAATGTTTCAAAAATGGATTCGATTGTTTCAGGAGAAACGATTGCTTCCAGAGCCTAAGAGGAAGATTGGTTATACTGCAAAATAACATATTATTCCATACCCACGGGTGGTAATCTTCGAAAGGGGCATCGATTGGATATAGTTTACTTCAATGGTGGTGTTTATAAATGACAATGTTTTGGCGTGATGTTGACCCTTTTGTCTCTGAAGAAGTAATTAACGGTGTAAAGATGAAGACATACCGTGAGCGACCAAAAACGTTAAGTGAAACACTTGAAAGCAGTGTTGAACGTTTTCCAGATAAGGTCGCTCTCGTTCACGGTGATGAAAGACTTACATACCGTGAATTGAAAACCCAAGTTAATAATATGGCATATCAATTGCGTAATCGTTATGGTATTGAAAAAGGAGATTGCATTGCCCTTTTGTTAATGAACGGAACTCCATTCGTTGTATCTGTTTATGCTGCAATGCAAATTGGAGCGGTCGCTGTTCCATTAAACACAAAGTTAAAAACAGAAGAGCTTGAATTTATGCTACAAGATTCTGGCGCAAAAGTTTTGATTACTAATATGGAGTGGTGGAAAAATATAAAACCTATTAAAGATAAAATTCTTGCAGAATACATTTTTATAACAAGCGACCAAGTTCCGAATGGAACGATTCCTTATCATTTTTTAGTTGAAGACAGAGCGATTAAGGTAATTCGAGAATCTGTCGATGAGAGTGATAATGCTTTCATCATGTACACGTCTGGAACAACCGGAAGACCAAAAGGGGCATTGATAACACATCGGAATATGATTCATACATGCCTTAACTATACTTATTGCTACCGGTTGTCGAGCGATGATTCGACAATCATTGCAGTTCCAGTTTTCCATATTACTGGTTTGGCTGCGCAACTCACGACATTTATTTTTCTAGGCGGGAAAATTGTTCTTATGCCGATGTTTAAGCCAAAACAATTTTTACAACTACTCGAACAGGAAAAAATCACCCATGTCATTGCTTCACCAACCGTTTACGTGATGACACTGATGGAACCTGATCATGGTACTTATGATGTATCCAACTTACGAGTTGGTGCATTTGGTGGTGCGCCAATGCCTGCTGAAACTTTGAAGGCGCTTAAAAACTGGATTCCTTCTATTGAACTACACAACACGTACGGATTAACAGAAACGACTTCACCTGCAATGTTGATGCCTGACGAGCATCAGATGAGAAAAATTAGTTCAGTCGGTGTCTTATCGCCTGTAACCGAAGCGAAAATCGTTGACCCGGAATCAAGGGAAAAACTTAAACCGGGGAAAGTTGGTGAATTGATTTTTAAAGGCCCTATGGTAATTGAAGAATATTGGAATAACGAAGAGGCAACAAAGAAAACCATTCAGGATGGGTGGTTGTCAACAGGAGATCTTGCCATGATTGATGAAGAAGGCTTTGTCACAATAATGGATCGTATTAAGGATATGATTAACCGTGGCGGCGAAAAAATTTTTTCCGTCGAAGTCGAGGATGTCCTCTACTCAAATACGAAAATTATGGAAACTGCCGTTGTCGGTGTCTCTGATTTGACATATGGGGAAGTAGTAAAAGCGTGTGTAGTTCCAAGATCAGGCGAAATATTGACTGAGGAAGAGGTAAAAGAATGGGTTGCTAGTAGACTGGCAAAATTTAAAGTCCCAACATACGTTGAATTTCTAGACATTCTTCCCCGCAATCCAAATGGCAAAGTGATAAAAACTGAGTTACGTTATACTCCTGAAACAATAAACAAACAAAAATAAAGGAGAATACCCGGCCTCCACCTCTTGAAAGGCAGAACGAAGGAATGTAAGGGCCGATGACGGACCCTGTGAGACATGGGAGGGTCAACCGGAGGGTGGATGTGGAGTTCCTATGCGCAATCATAAGTTGGAAATGAGGGGTTTGCCTCTTCTCCAACCGTCCCCTTTCATTTAATAACTGATATTCCTTCAAAAACAAGGGTTTGCTCTCCATCTTAAATCGTGAGAACAAGCGAATATACGTGAGAAAGAAAAACTTAATTTATTAGGGAGGAATATTGAAATGACAAAAATGGTGAATACCGTATTAGGTTCAGTTGCTGTCGATCAGCTTGGCAAAACATTAATGCATGAACACTTCTTTTTTGGGTACCCGGGATTTACAGGAAATTCACTATATGTGAATGACCGTGAAGACATTATAAAAACGGGAATGGAAGTTGCAGCAAGAGTTAAAGCATATGGTGTGCAAACTGTCGTTGATGCAACACCGAATGATTGCGGAAGGGATCCTGAGCTTTTGAAAGAGATTGCAGAACGCTCAGAATTAAATATTATTTGTTCAACAGGTTATTACTATGAAGGTGAAGGTGCACCAGCTTATTTAAAATTCAAACAGGCACTCGGGCAAGCAGAAGAAGAGATTTTAGAAATTTTTATGAAAGAAATTACAGAAGGCATCGGGAACACTGGGATCAAGCCGGGTGTTATTAAACTGGCATCAAGTAAGGATCAAATTACGCCATATGAGGAAATGTTCTTTAAAGCGGCTGCTAAAGTACAAAAAGAAACGGATATTTCAATTATTACCCACACACAAGAAGGTACGATGGGACCTGAACAAGCTGAATTGCTTGTGTCAGAAGGCGCAGATCCAAGCAAAATTTTAATTGGCCATATGGACGGAAATACAGATATAAAATATCACAAACGTACATTAGATACAGGTGTATTTGTAGGTTTTGATCGTTTTGGTATACAAGGTTTTGTAGGTGCTCCAATGGATTCTGACCGGGTTGCTGTTTTAACCGGTTTGTTAAGAAGTGGTTATACGAATCAATTAATGATATCACATGACAAAGTAAACGTATGGCTTGGAAAAGCACCTGAATGGCCCGAGGAACTACAAAATCTAACAAAAGATTGGCATACCACCCATATATTTGAAAATATCATTCCAGCTTTAAAGAAAGGTGGTGTAACTGACGACCAAATCAATACGATATTGGTTAACAACCCAAGAAGAATTTTTGGAGGTAAGGTTGAAAAAAGCGAGGGTTCTAAGGTTGACTCCATAGTCAAGACACAATTTTAAGTTTTTAAGGTAGGGGAATATACATTCCCCTAGACATAAATAGGGGGCACTGGACCAAAAAAAGAAAATTGTACGCTTAGGCGATCGACGGCACCCAAAAAACCCGGCATTCTGTACGCTAAGGAGCCGGGTTTTTCATGCTCGGGGCACCTCATTGGGGTTTGTCCGAGATACGGGACTCAAATAATCCCTAGGACAAACCATGATAAAATAGAATCGGTGATAACCATGTTGAATGACCGAGAGTATCACCGGTATCGATTGGTAAAAATGACCATTTTCCTGGATTTGCTGGAAAAGGTACTGGAGAAGGATTCTTGTACACATGGTATATCGGAGGGCCAAAACAAAAAGAAATCGCACGACAGTGCGCCATAGTAGTATTATAGATTCAAAGAGATAGAAGACTGGGGCTGGGACAAAACCCAGTAATTAAAAAGAGTGGTACCCGCCAATACGTTGGTGAGTACCACTCTTTTTTTAAATAAAATTCTAAAATGAAGTACGCAAAAAGGATACCTTCTGATAAAGTTAAAGTACCCACACCAAAACAGTATCGGAGGTATCCTTATGTTTAAACATTATACCATGAATCAAGTCATTTTGCCGTTAGATTTAGAAAGAAAACTTCAAGAAAATGATATAGCTTATGCCCTCAACGATGTAGTAGAAACGATTCCAGATGAAGCATTCTCCGTTTTTTTGCGGGAAACAGGCTCTCCCTCTTATCATCCGCGAATGATGATGAAGGTGATTTTATGTGCTTATACGTAATCTGTTTTCTCTGGAAGAAAGATCGAAGGGTTATTGAAAGATAGTGTCCGAATGATGTGGTTAGCTCAAGGATATGATCCAAGTTATCGTACCATCAATCGTTTCAGTGTCCATCCACAGGTCAAAGAGCTTCTGCGTCAGTGCTTTGTCCAATTTCGTTGTCAGCTTGTACAGGAAAAATTGATTGAGGAAGAAGCGATTTTTATTGATGGTACCAAGATTGAAGCGAATGCCAATAAGTTTACGTTTGTTTGGCGCAAATCCGTGGAGAAATATAGCGCTCAGTTGGTGGAGAGATCCAACCAAATGTACGATGAATTACTGGAAAAGGAAATCATTCCAGACATCGAGCGAGAAAGTTCGGATGAACTTTCAATAGAAGAACTCACAAAAGTAGCGGAAAAGCTGGACGATGAAGTTGAAGACTACGACAAAAAAATTGAAGCGAGTCAGGACGGAGGCGAAAGGAAACAACTTCGCTCGGAGCGTAAAGAGCCAAAACAATACCGCAAGCAATTCAAGGATTTTGTGGCACGCAAACAAAAATACCAAAATGACATGAAAATCTTCGGAGCACGAAACAGTTATTCGAAAATCGATCATGACGCCACATTTATGCGAATGAAAGATGACTATATGAGAAATGGTCAACTCAAAGCCAGTTATAATGTACAAATTGCGACAGAAGGACAATATGCATTGGCTTATGATGTTTTCCCCAATCCAACGGATACACGAACGTTCATCCCTTTTCTAAATAAGATTGAGAAAGGTTTTTTTCAGCTACCAAAGTATATTGTCGCTGACGCCGGTTGTGGCAGTGAACAAAATTACGAAGATATTCTAAACCATCGAAAACGCACGCCACTCATCACGTACAACTTGTATCGTAAAGAGAAGAAAAAGAAATATAAGAAAGATCCTTTTAACATGGCCAACTGGGACTATGATCAAGAAGACGATTTATTTACCTGTCCAACTGGGAAAACATTGACCTTTCTCTATATGTCAAACCGAACGGATAAAGCAGGATTTCAACGAACATTTAAGGTCTATGAATGTGAAGACTGTTCCGGTTGTCCATTACGGTCCCAATGTACGAAGGCAAAGGAAGGAAAGAATCGGAAGGTTTATTACAACGAAAAATGGGAAAACCAAAAAGCATATATGAGAGAAAAGCTTTCGGAAACGAAAACGGGTGAAATCTATGGTAAGCGTAAGATAGATGTAGAGCCAGTCTTCGGATTTTTGAAGGCTAATTTGCGTTTTACTCGAATGTCGGTGAGAGGCAAAGAAAAAGTAGAAAAGTAAGCGTCAAATAATCCCCACCTTTTAAATGAGATGGGGATTTCGTATGCTTTAAGTATTCTGATTTGGCACGTGACAGATCTCGGGAAGCTCCGGTGACCATGGAAGGATCAGATCAAGGTTAGACTCTTTTGTCAGGTCCATGTTGGGAAGATAATCAAAAAAGATTCCGATTATTAAAAAACGATAATCGGAATCTTTTTTTACTATTTCGGGCTAGTTATGTCCCAGCCCCGATTTCTATACTTATTTACCATGGTAATTTATCATCTGATTCAAACTTACGTAAGACGTTTTCTGTTAATCGGGATATATTATTATCATAATTGTTATATGATAAACTACCACAATATGAAATGGAACTAGTTGAGAAAACAGCTCCTCCATTTGGAGTTGGATAATAAACTATATCTGCTCTAACTTTTGGATTCTCTTCTCCACCCATACCAGGTACGTTAAAATGGAGTTCTTCAACAACTTGCATATAAACATTTGTGTGATTTTCAGATGATGCCAAAATAACAGCATGTTCAGGAGTACCTAATTCAGTATCATAAATATCTAGTTCAAGTCCTGCTGCTCCACCACCAACTAATCCGAAATCACCAATTTTCTCGTCTTTATCAATACCTTCAAAAATCCATGATACTCGTGGATCAAAACTTGCATCAGTTCGTACATAATAAGACGATACATCGAAACCTTCAGCGATAAATCCTGTGCCTACCAATTTTTGCGGGGCTCTTCCACGTAATCGCCATAAACTACCTTGTTCACCTGTAAAGCTTAAGTTCAGTTCGCCAGCTCGAGTTTTCCAAGCATTTGATCCGAAGTTTTTTCTCACTTCAATAATATTGGGATTATTAGGATGAAATTCTGTTACCCAATAAAATCCATTAGCACCCATATACATGAACCGTCCACCTAAATTTTGAAATGCCTCAATACTATCAAGCATAGCTCCCGAACAATACTCAGGATGTGAACCAGTAATCGCCACGTTGTAGTATTTCAACAATTCTAAACCTTCTGAATGGATATCGTAGTCTGTAATTACATCAAACTCAAATCCTTTTTCCGTCATCCAGTCAATTAAATGTAAATCAGCATTAAACTGCCATAGTGATGGTGATAAGTTATGTCGATACTTCGGCCGCATATTTAATATTGGACGTAAACTTGATGAATGACAGACTCCTGTTCCATCAGTATGATGATCATAAGTCGACAAACCGTACTCGTTATGTTCTCCTAAATAAGCATCTTCTGGTTGAACAACTGGTGAACGCCCAAACATTAACTGGGCCAAAGGTATATCTTGAAAACGATTATTCGCATAAGCTAAATAACTTGCAGTTGGTGCAATGAAAACTATTTTCGCGTTAGGTTTTCCTGTCTTTGGGCGAACGAAAAAAGTAATATAATCTTCATCGTCTCCTGCTTTAACATGAGCGGCATAAACTCCACTCTTTAAATCGTCTGGAATCTTCATTTCGAAATCAACTTCCCACTGAGCATCTGATAAGTCATCATCATGAAAATGAATAGCGCCATATTGTTCTGGTCGATGGATAAAATTTTGTTCCGTTGAATCCCAATTATAACCAGTCATTGCACGTGTGGGAAGATTAACTGTTTGTCCATGTAATTGATTAATTGATTTATCATAAACAAATTCAGGGTTTTCAAAACCCTTCTTCGTAATTCCTTCAGCAAAATCCCAAGCTGCCACCAAATCCGTTCCTTGTGGGTTTTCAACCCAAAGTGCCATTTCCTCAAATTTCAAAGCGCTCTTAGCCATACGTGGACGGTCAATCTTACCATTGTACTTATGAGTTACAATATGTCGACGGCCATTATTTGATTCATAACTACTTGCCATTAAAAATGGTGCACCGTTTTTTGAATTCGGTTTTATTGAAATGTTTTTATCAACAACTGAATTTAATTTATCAATATTATAAGGTAACGAAAAATTTCCATTAGCTTTACTGACCATCGATTGTTGAAACACTGTTACTTTTCCGGTTTCTGCGTTAAATGAGCCACCAACAAAATACCATGCCCCTTTCAATAATGGTACATTTGTACTCACTTTCTCTACAGTTCCGTCCTTATTTCCAATCCATACTGAAATCGCACCTTTTTCATCAATAAATAACCCATAACCTGAATGATGTTCATTAGACCACTTTGACAAAATTGCTTGTTCACCTTTATCTGGTGTCGTCGGATAAATCATCGCCTGTAATGAAAAGCTCTCTATTTGATTAAATATTTTATCATCTTCAAATTGAATGTAAGAACCAGTGTGAATTTCTTGTTTTCTTCCCGTATACTTTCCATTTACAGATGATTCTACTTTGTTAACCTTAAAGCCTGGACCATTAGGGTCTGTATCACCATGTACGAGATGGACAATTTGCGTAAAGTAATGATCATGGCCATTACAATTCACCATAAATTTTACTTTACTCCCTTGGATAACACTAAGTTTGTCAGTATATCCTGTTATTGCCATTATATATCATCCCCCTGGCCAAGTTTTTCTTCATCCCATAAACCATATTTTTTTAAACGCTTAATAAACAAACCATGCTCTGCCTCTTCTCTTGAATCAAAACATTCGTCATCAAAAACTTTATAAGGCACTCCTCGTTTTCCTGGATGCTCACCTAAACACCATTTTTTATGTGGCTCCGTACATATGACCAAATATTTTCCCTTAATATCTTCATGATGGCGACGCAAATAATTTAAAACTATTTTTAAATCATTACTATGTTTTCCGATAGGATTGTCCCTATGTTCTTGAATTAACTCTTTCGTTATTAATGGCTTAATACGATGTTCCAAAATCCTTTTGTCAGTTTGTAAATACACTTCTCTTTGATGGTTATTCATTTCCATTACCTCCTAGTGAAGATAAAATAATAGGAACGTACAATTAACTTTGATAAACCATCTATCCTCCTTTTTCAATACAAATATCATTGTAAGCTCTGCTAAAACGCTTGTTGCAGCGTTCTATTTTATTTAAATGCAAGTTTTATGCCAGTTAATTGTAAGCCTCTGCAAAAGGAGTTTTAAGACTTTTCTTTTAATTATTAATGTTTAAATGGAACAAAAATTTGTCTCATTGCCTCATATTACCAAAACATTTCAAGAATTTTTTTCATTTTTTAAAATAGATTGTTTTGATAATTCATATTTTTTTAACTTTCGATAGAGTGTTGCACGTGAGATACCTAACTTTGTAGCTGCATGTGACATATGACCATTCACTTTTTTGATTGATTCAATAATTTCATCTTTTTCTGTAGTTGTTACATAAGAAACAGTAAGTAAATCCTCTGGTAAATGTTGTGGGAGAACAACATCATCATCTAATTTAAATAAAGCTTGTTGTAGTATATTTTTAAGTTCTCTTAAATTACCTGGCCACTTATATTTTAATAATAATAGTGACGCTTCTTCTGATAATTTAACATTCACCTTGTTGAATTGAGGTGCTAATTCACTTATAAAACGACGAGCTAACTGTAAAATATCATTTCCCCTTTTATGTAATGGAGGTAATGAAATACGTATCCCTTGAATTCGATAATATAAATCTTTTCGAAAGTTTCCACGTTCGACTTCTTCTTGTAAGTTTTTATGAGTTGCTGTTAAAACCCTTATGTCTAAAGCAATTGGCTTTTGTCCACCGATGCGAGTAACAGCTTTTTCTTCTAATACACGCAGTAATTGGACTTGAACACGTAAAGGCATATCGCCAACTTCATCTAAAAATATCGTTCCACCTTGTGCCTGTTCAAATTTCCCTTTACTTCCTTTGGCATGTGCGCCAGTAAAAGCACCTGCTTCATAACCAAATAATTCACTTTCTATCAAGTTTTCTGGTATAGCCCCACAGTTAACCGCGACAAATGATCCTTCACTTCGATGGCTTCCATTATGAATCGCTTGTGCAAAAACTTCTTTACCAGTTCCCGTTTCACCTGAAATAAACAGCGTAGCATCAATATTAGCAGCTTTTTTTGCCAATGAAATTTGTTCCTTTAACACAGGGGAGTTTCCTATAATATCATTAAACGTATTAGTTGATGAAACTGAACGTTGCAAGACTCTATCATTGATTCGCCGATCATTTTTTTTCAAATATATAAGTACTCCTGAAATATCCATGTCAACAAAAATTGGCATCATTTTACATAAATAATGTGAATGGTCCTTTAATAATGTAACTTCACTTTCAACTAACTGCTCTTTTCTTTCAATAATTAAATCGATAAGTGTATTAATTTTTTTTACGTTTAATAGGTTATCAATGTTTTCATTTTCTAAAAGAGAATGCATTAAATGATTCTTTTTAACGATATTTTTTTTAGAATCTACAATTAAAATAGCATCATCTATTGTTTTAAGTGTTGCACTTAGATAAGGATTACGATTTACATCACATTCATATATTTGATTAATAATTTTGTTTGAAATTAATTTTGTTTTTAAAATTGCTAGTTCAAGTGTCTGCCTACTAACATTTTTAAATTTTCCGGCAATATCGAATACACCGATCAATTCATTTGTTAACGGATTGTAGATAGGAGCGGCTGTGCTTGACCAATCATGCCAACCTTTCGAGAAATGTTCAGAGTATAAAACTTGAATCGGTTTTTTACTATTGAGAACAATGCCAACCGCATTCGTTCCAGCCACTGGCTCATTCCACATTGAACCTGGAACTAGCCCAATACCTTCACTCTTGCTTAATATTTCTCCATCACCAAAAGTATTAAGAATAATACCATTTCTATCCGCCAAAGTAATGACAGTATCTGTTCCATACAATGATTCGGCAAGCGCTTTCATGTTGGGTTCAGCTACTGATAATAAAAATTTATTTTCATCTCTTATACTTTTTAAGTGATTGTAACTTAATACCTTATCTACTTTACTTTGGTAAGGATTAACCGAATGACTTTTAGAACGTTTCCATGATTTTAAAACTTCAGATCGGACAATATTCGTATTTATTGTCCCTTTAGTAATATAATCAGACCACGCATTTAAAACTTGCTCTGAAGCTTGATTGTTGCTTTGATAGAAAAAGCTATTGTTCATTTCCCACCCTCCTTATAAATGATAATTTTCCGAATAATCATAATATTAAAGTAGAAAAGGACAATTACGATGCAATATTAGGAGACTTAGTTTGATATGTCAAGTGAGGTTCGATTCAAGTAGTATCAGTTTATTCTTTGGGGACTCAGGCTCTTTTGCTTCCAGTATTCTGATTCTATCGATACTATTTGTATACATCCTGTAATAATAAAGTTCGAGTTTACTTCTAATTAAAAAAGGAGGACTACATAAAAAACCTCTAAAGCCCCTTATCGATTTTGGACAAACGAAAGGTAACTTAGTTACACTAGAATCAAAGGGGTTGATGGAATATGAAACGACACGTTTATTCCAATGACTTTAAAATTTCAAGTGGTAAAAGAAGCACTCGAAACTGGCAATAAAGCCTTAGTAGCGAGGCGGTATGAACTATCAAAAAATCTGATTTACCGGTGGACGAAAGAGTATGAACAAGGGCATTTCGGCCAAACATCCGTGGACCAGGTTGACTATGTGAATCCTCAAAAGATGGAACAGGAGAATACGGAATGAAAGAAACTACTTGGCGAAAAGGATTTAGAAATTGCTGTTCTGCGTGATTTCATAAAAAAGAAGAACCCTCACTTGCTGAAAAAATAGACGTCGCTCAAGTCTGGATTGCCAAAGGGTACAAGGTATCGGTCATCTGCCGCATTCTTAGTATTCCACACGATCGACGTATTATTATCAAACGAAATGGGCGATCGTATCTCAAGACAAAAGAAGAGGAAAAAGTTTGATCATCCTAGAAAAAGAGAGTATCTGTCCAAATTCAGGGGGTTAATCTGATACTAAATAGATAGGTATTATTATGATTTGCATTGACACATTAACGCCGGCAATTAAATATATACAATTTTTCACAATGAAAGTGATCATTTTCTTCGTTTTTGAGACAAGTTGTATGATCATAAATGCCATCCTGCTCCGCACACCATTTGGGACACTTAAGCTGCTTGCTTTAAACTCTGCGATGCGCTTCTCCCATATCTTTATGTGTTCCGATCGATCCAACGCAAAACCTCCTCTTTAGATCTTAAGGAGATTATCCCAAAATTCTTAGGCAATCAGAAGGTGTGATCTATTTTACGCTTACATTTCCGTGATGTAATGCCATTTCTGTTGGACGTGAACGTAATTTAAATCGCTCACAATGACCTTCCGTCTTTGTCTTGGTCAAACTCTCGGTTTAAAGTATTTCCTATCTCTGATTCGTTACAAGCAGCTTTAGATCGAAAAGGTAAAAATGAAGGAGCGGAGCTTATTTTCGGCGGTAACTGTCTGCAAGAAAAGGCTTCTATGTAGAACCAACTATGTTTGACAGTGTAACGACAGATATGACGATTGCGCAAGAAGAAATCTTTGGCCCGGTCTTGCATTGATGAAAGTAGACAACATCGAAGACGGTATCGGACTTGCGAATGACGTTGAATTTGGACTCAGTGCGTCTATCTTTACAACAAACATTCAAAGCATGCTAGACTTTGTCGATGACATGGAAGCAGGAATTATCCGTGTCAACGAGTGCAGGCGTAGAACTTCAGGCTCCATTCGGCGGTATGAAGAAATCAAGCTTTCACTCCCGTGAACAAGAGAAGCAGCAATCGAATTCTTTACTTCCATTAAACAGTTTTTATAAAGGGTTAGATTGAGAATATAATATAGAAAATAAAAGTTAATTAATTCTGAAGTATGCAGACGCTTTCATTAAATAAAGAAAGCGTCTGTTTTTTATGATAAAGTAATCTTTTCGTGGTAATTATCGAACTTTTTTAAGAGAATTCTGGCTGAAAATATTTAAAAATTTTTAACTTTTCTCCATTCTTTCTCGGTTATATCATCTTTTTTCCTTACATTATGTTTCCATGCCTTGTCTTCATCCATCATTTTCTTAGCAGCGTAAATAGTCAGAAACTGAATGACTATGATAGGTATGCCCATGAGACCAGAGAGAACTCCCAGTGGAGCTAGGCCGCCTATTCTCATTAATATCAGACCAATGAATGTTACGATTGAGGCAGCAATAATTCTTAATAATTTAGAAGGTTCCCCTTCCACCATATCTTTTGTGCTTAAATAGGATGCAATGGTATAAGTTGTCGAGTCTAGTGTCGTAGTCAAAAAAATGATAGCTACTATAATAAAGACTGAAATCACGATTATAGAAAAAGGCAATGAAGCTAATATTTCAGGGATAGCTGCAAGAGAGGTCTGTTCTTGTACAATATCTATAACAGGAACATCTCCAGCAACATATCTATTTACACCAAGCCCCCCAAGGACTCCTGTAGCAACCCAAGATATAAGTGTAGGCGCTAATAAATAAGTGAGTATCATTTCTTTTATGGTTCTACCACGAGAAATCTTTGCAGCAAATACACTATGCAGCATTGCCCATGTTGCAGAGTAAGCAAACCAGAATACTGTATTTTTTACTATATACGTGTTACTTTCCATATCTAAAGAATCCGTATGAAGAGACATATTAATATAATTCGATAATAAAAAACTAACACTATCTGTGAAATAATTAAGAATGAATATACCAGGTCCCGCTACCAGGATAAATAAAGCAAACGCTCCTGCAATATACATATTCAGGGTGCTTAATCTTTTTATACCTTTTTCTATACCTAAATAGGCACTAAAAGAGAATAGGATTACCCAGATAATAGTTACGATCAACGTTAAGCTAAACGTTATCTCTATACTAAATAATTTGGCTAAATTATGTGTAATAATGGGTGCTCCCAATCCTAAGGTAACCGCTGCTCCTGAAAGTATACTAATTAAAAAGATCACATCTAACAATTTTCCACCTAAACCATTTGTAAATTTATTTCCAAAAATACAACGACATGCTTCGGAAATTCGCAAAAATGGTTTTTTTCGGACATGCAAAACATACCCCAATGCAGGTGCTGCCATGACAAATATGGCAAACGTTTGGAAACTCCATAAAAACATACTGTACGAACTTCCCCATAACAATGCTTCATTCGACTGAGCCTCTATACCATAAGGAGGATCCTGTACAACATTGGTCCATTCAACCATTCCAGTCCGCATGATCGTAGAGCCAAGTCCCATTGCAACAAGAATGGAAGCATATTCAAACAAAGTGAATCTTGGTTTCTCTGTTGAATCACCTAAAACAACTTTCCCATACTTTGAAAATGAAAAAAATAATCCGGCTGCTGCCATTAAAAATCCATACCAAATGTAACCCCATGAAAACACTGACGCAATCTTATCAAAAATACTATTCAGCATATTTAGAGATGTGTCTTCGTACAGAGAGAAAGGAACACTAATGGCAATAAGAATTAGTAAAGATGGAATAAAAATTTTATAGTCTATTAAACTACTTCTGTTTGCTCCTTCAATTTTTTTCATTTAAAAACCTCCAATAACAATTCATTTCTTATTGTAACGATAATCTATATGATAAAAAGTTATTGAATCATAATTTTCAAAAAACTATTCCGACGTTTATACATCGGGTAAAAGATATCACTTTCAATCATCAGGATGGTGGATTATTGAGGATATCACACTTTCAAGCTTTTTTTCGTTTTTATAGAAATGAATCAGCAGTGTCTTAAATGTTGAACGGGGGAGCAGACCTAATAAAAGTCCTAATAACTTTGCAATAGCAAAAGTATGTTGTTAACCTTACGTTTATATTACGTAACGTTAAGGCTTGATAAGTAGATTTAAGTTCCTAGTGCAGTAGCTTTTAAAATTTGATTGAGATATTCCTAAAACCAGGTAATTCACTTTTATAAATTGAGTAATTCTTTTCATTATCTGAAAGGGGGTGACTCATCAATAAAAATCTCGATACAGGGTAGGAGAGGTTTGCTCCTACTCCTTATTCTACTTGAAATTCCCTTGATTAATATTGATGGTGTACTAAAGCCCGTACTCTTAATTGATCATACCGTAGGAGACCAAATGCGTTCGTTCTCCTTAAATCATCGGATAAATCTAAATACCTCTCTAAATACCAGAGTTGCTTCTCAATTAACTCTTCATACCGTTTGTAAAAGACATGTTTCATCCGTTTATATTTCTTTCGATCATACTCATGGAACTCCTTCTGTTTTCGTCTTCACGCATTCTAATGCTCAATAAATATAGCGGAAAAAAGTGAAAATGATCTGCAATAATGATAGGGTTCCCTAATGCTTTTCGAACGGTAGACTTAAAGGCATAATTCATATCCATGATAACCATCTCCACATCGAACCCCTTTTCCCGTAAGTAATTCTTCACGGTTTCAATGGATCGATTAGGAAAAATATCGAAAGGGGCGCCTGTGTCTCATCCGTAATGACCACTTCATTCTTCCCTTCATTCGTATCCCCTATAAATTCATCCATCGCAATCACTACTGGGGAAGTGCTTCACTCCCTTTAGGATTTGGTATTGATGTTTAATTAAAAATATTGTAAAATTTTTTTAAATTAAAAAATTTTAGCATGTAAAATATTTGTGTAATGAATAAATGCACCACACAAAATCCTAAGATTTCACATCAGATATTAAGAGCCGTTTCAAAGAATTTCCGGAATGAAAGTCAATGCGGACACCTTTCTCGTAATCTAAGAAAGCTGTGATATCAGTTTTATGCAGCGTATTACCGCTTTGCAGGTGCGAAAGATTTATGTAATATCTTCTTTTTTCACTGGAAGCTACGTTCTCCTCGCCGTGAAACGAGAGAAACGGTGTCGAAGGAAGCCGTTTATTAATCGCTTGATTTTTCTTGCTAAACAACTCAATCAAGTTAGTGAAGTAAAAGCTTTGGCTTGGGGAAGTCATAAAAAATGAAAAGATACGGATTGTCCAATAAGGATTGAGTGACTTTGGCGTATGACTTCTTCCATTTTTCTACGAACTTTTCTAGCGCTTTGTGATCTTCTTTCTTGTCTTTAAAGCGATAGAGTTTTTTAAATTCTCACAAATCTCATTACGGTCTGATACACGCACTATATGTAAGAGGTTTCTAGAAATATGACAAAACAAGCTTGGTATTTTCCTTCGAATAGACCGAGAGAATACTGTCTGTGACGCCTTTTAGTTATCTGAAATAAACAGAAGAACTTACTCTACCCCACGAGATTGAATATCTTCAAAAAACTCTTTCCACACATAAGCTAATTCTGTTGGAGCGACCGTATACCCCAACAAAATCCCCATTTAATACAAGGAGAGGTATGGATTTATTTACACAAAATTATTGACAATCCCAAAGATTAATTACTTTATTTTAAATTATATATAAAATCTACTACTTAAACTATTATTTCGCTTTCAATATCTTTTAAAATCATCATTGGAGGTAAAAATTAGTGCTTACAGTAAAAAATGTAATAGAACTCGATATATTAGAAGGTGCAATAGTAAGAACGGCTAAGCACAAGTTATCCAAGCAGCCAGTCGAGTGGGTATCTATTATGGATATACCTGTAGAGAATTATATTCGTAAAAATGAGTTTGTACTTAACATTGGGGCTGGTTCAGGTAAAGACATGAATATATTTCATATGTTTGTTGAAAGTGTTTATGAATCAGGGGCATCAGCGCTTGCAATTGCAAAAGGAAAGTATATTATGGACATTCCACAAAGTGTTCTCTCTTTCGCAGAAGAAAAAGAGTTTCCAATTATAGAAATCCCGTGGGAAATTCGCTTTGCTGAAGTTATCCACTTTGTTATGAATGAAATAAAAAGAAGTCAAAATGAAGAAATGCAAATAGTTGAAAATATCCAACAATACCTTTTAAATATGGTATTGCAGAATCCCAACCTATCAAAAGTAGCAAAATTTATTAGAGAGAAATTAGGAAACCCTCTTATCATTGTAGACAAAACAGGAGAAATTAAAGGAAAAAGTAATAATGCTAGCGATCTGATGAAAAAATGGAACCTTTACCGAAAAAATAATTTTAGTCCTCAAGCAATATCACTAACAAATGATCATCATCCATTACATGCCAGAGCTGAAAAAATAGAATTATTAAATCATGTTCTTCTACAATTCCCTATTGAGTCTTCAAATCGTATTCAAGGGTATATAACTATTGAGTTAAAAGATGAAGAGACAGTTGAGTCATTCTTAAATAATAAAAATGCTAGTATACTAGAACAAGCATCAACAGTCCTTGCAATGTGGTTTCTTCGTGAAAGTGCCATTGAGGAAACAAAAACTAGACTTAGAGGAGATTTTGTTTGGAGCCTAGCAAAAGGAGAATTTTCAAGCTATAATCAAAAATTATCTCAGGCTAAATCACTTGGATACATATTAGAGACCTCATACATTTGTCTCGTGGGAACAGGTGAAAATTTTCAAGAACTTTATAAAAGAAACAAGACAGTTACCTCATACGAACGCTGGAAACAAAGTATAATTCATTTTATTCAAGATGAAATCTTTATTGGTTCCAATATTGTTAATCAAAAGGTAATGACGACTAATCATGGTAATGATATAATCCTATTTTTGGAGGCTCCTTTAGATACTTATAAGGAAAAAGCTTATAGCTTCCTTGAATTATTAAGCCGTCGTTTAAATAATTTATTACCTGGCTTAACTATTTCTTGGGGGATAGGTAGATGTCATGAGGGTGAAAATAGATTTATAGATAGCTTTAATGAAGCACAAGCAGCTCTAAAAATTGGTAGAAAAAAAGAAGGTCTAGGTTGTCGTATTAACTTTGATGATACAAGAATTGAACGTTCTCTTTTAAGAATTGCAAAAGATGAAGAAATGAATGACATCGTTAACCAGACCATTAAACCTCTCATAGAATACGATCAACAAAAAAACACGAATTTCATCGGGACAATAATAGCTTATAATGAAAATCAAGGCAAAATCAGCCAAACGGCAAGAAGTTTACATTTACATCGCCACTCTCTTCTTTATCGACTAAAGAAAATTGAGGGAATAGTTAATTTATCTATTATCGATCCTGAGGATAGATTTCTTTTAGAGTTATGTATTAAGTTATGGAAGTTAGAAGGAGAGATTGATACGTAATAAACTTAAAAAACGACTCCAAATTTCCTGCCAATAAAAAGCTTTTCTTTGACTTTAATTCGTCTAATGTATTTGACTGTCTAAAGAAAGTTTCATGAAGTAAAAAAGAAATCGATTTAGCTTTTGCATTACAGCAATTAATTAATCATACAAATAATCAAAATTTATAGACCTATGACCTTCCTAGTATCAGTATTTATAGGTTGATTTTACTGGTTGTTAGACCTGCTTAACGTTGTAAATCCGCATTTTCCTGGTTGCTATTCCACCTCTGCGAAAGTTTTAAAAACGAACAAATGATATCCATATTATAAAAAGAAACAGTTTTTCCATTATGAAAAACTGTTTCTTTTTATATTGTAGATATTTATACATAACAGTTATTAAGTATATTATCGTATGAACATAAAGAAAAAATATACATTTTTATAAAAATTATTTGCAACACGCAAAAATGTAGGACTTAAAAAAATAAAAATTCAACAAAATGTCGAATGACCATTTCATCCTCCTAGAGATATTATTAATTTAAGATTTCAAGAAATAAGAAACTATTCTTAAAATTTATTCAACAAACAGAGAGAGGTGTGAAAAACATGAATAATTTACCAAACACTGCCAATGTAGTTGTTATCGGTGCGGGGTTAATGGGATGCAGTACAGCATTTGAATTAGCTAAAAAAAATGTTAAAAACATTGTTGTCTTAGAGAAAAATGCTATTGGTTCTGGAGCCACCGGTCAATCAAGTGGTGTTTTACGTGGCCATTATAGCTATGAAGAACTCACACGTATGGCAGTGCAAAGTCTAGAGACATTTAAGAATGCAGAAGATATTTTAGGAAATGATGTTGGCTATCAACCAGTAGGATATTTATTTGGAGTCGATCACAAAAATATTGAATCTTTAGAAAAAAATGTAGCAATGCAAAAACAAAATGGTGTTAATACGGGAATGATATCAAAAGATGAAGTAAAAGAAATTTCTCCATATTTGGATACAGGTCAATTTGGAGCATTTGCTTTTGAACCCGAGGGTGGTTATGGGGATCCAGTCCTATTGAGTCAAGCATATGCAGATGCTGCTCGACAATTGGGTGTTAAAATTAAACAACATTGTGGTGTGAAACGAATCTTAACAAGTGAAGATGGAAGTTCAATTGTAGGGGTTGAAACGACAGATAATAACACAGTGTATACATCCACTGTCATTGTTTGTGCAGGAGTAGGAGCTCATCATTTAATGAAAAATGTAGGAGTTAAAGTGCCTATAAGAGGACAACGTGCTCAACTAATATATATTGATCCAGGTGCAGAAATAAAAAAAGCACCTTCTTTTGGAGATTTTATGCATGACCAGTACATTAAGCCTGAAGTAAGCAGCGGCCACCTATTATTAGGCAATGCAGACCATGCTGCTCCTCAATTTATTGATCCAGTTGATTACGATGTAGATAATTATCCTAAGCATGCAACAGAGGAAGCGATTGAAAAGGCTATCGTTAAATTCTTACATTGTTTTCCGACACTTGATAAAGCTAAGCTGTTAGCTAGTTACTCGGCGGCATATGAAATAACACCAGACGGTATTCCTTATATTAGTCGGACACCAATAGAAGGGGCTTATTTATGTACTGGATTTAGTGGTCACGGATATAAAATTACTCCTGTGGTTGGTAAGTTGACTGCAGACTTAGTATTAGAAGGAAAAAGTAAACAAGAAGGTATAAGTCTTTCACCATTCCGACTAACTCGTTTTGAAGAACAAGACTTACTTAAGCCAAAACATCCATATACAACTACTGTAAACAGCCATGTGTAACACATGTGTATGTAAATAACAAAGGAGGATTTAAATTTATGAAAATTGCAGTCATTGTAAAACAAACCTTAGATTTAGAAGAACAAATCATTATAGAGGATTTGAAAATTGATAAAGAAAACGTCCAACTCATTCTTAACCCTTATGATGAATATGCAGTAGAGGAAGCAGTGAAATTAAAAGAAGAAAACGGTGGTGAAGTTACAGCTATCACTGTTGGACCGCCAGAAGCAGAAAGTGCTCTACGTACAGCTTTGGCAATGGGAGCAGATAAAGCAATGCTTATTGAAGAGGAAGAAGATCAGTTACTAGATGAAAATGGTATCGCTAAAGTTCTAGCTGCTGCAATACAAGACAATAAATATGACATTATACTTGGTGGTAATATGTCAGTGGATAATGGAGCCAGTCAAGTAGGTCCACGTGTAGCAGAAGAATTAGATATCCCTCATATTTCTACAATTACAAATCTTGAGGTAAACGAGGAAACGGTTATAGCACAACGAGATGCAGAAGGTGACTTGGAAATCATAGAATCTTCTTTACCTATTCTTGTTACTGCTCAACAAGGTTTAAATGAGCCGCGTTATCCATCATTACCAGGGATCATGAAGGCTAAAAAGAAACCTTTAGAAGAAATAGAAATGGATGATTTAAATATTGATGAAGATAATATTCAAGCAAAATCAAAAATAGTCGATCTCTATTTACCGCCAAAAAAAGAAAAAGGCCGCATTTTTGATGGGGAGCTCAAAGATCAGGTTAAAGAATTAGTTTATGTATTACGTGAAAAAAATAAAGTTGTTTAAAGGAGGATAATAGAATGACAAAAAAAGTACTTGTACTAGCAGAAGCTAAAAATGGAAAGCTAAGAAATGTGTCTTTTGAAGTTTTAACTGTTGCAAACCGTATCGCAAGCGATGTTGATATTAATGCTTGCATATTTGGAAGTAATGCAGAAAATTATAGTGAAGAACTTTCCAAATATGGAGCTCAGAAGGTATATATTACAGATAACGAAGAATTAAAAAATTATACACCAGATGGCTATAAACAAGCATTGTTACAAGTTATTGAAGAAGTTAATCCCGATGTTGTATTAACAGGACATACTTCTATTGGAAAAGACATTCTTCCTCGTGTAGCAGCACGGTTAAATGCAGCTTTAGTTTCTGATTGTACGGATGTAGAAATGGATAATGGAATTGTATTTACAAGGCCAATTTATTCTGGAAAAACGTTTCAAAAGAAAAAAGTAAATGATGATCTCGTGATGGCTACGATTCGCCCAAACAATATAGAAGCTATAGAAAATCCAGTTAATTCTGAAACAATTAAGCTGCTTGCGACCATTAAAGATTTACGTTCAGTAGTAAAAGAAGTGGTAAGTAAAGCTTCTGGAAAAGTTGATCTTTCAGAGGCAAAAGCAATCATTTCCGGAGGTCGGGGAGTAAAAAGTGCTGAAGGATTCAAACCATTACAAGAGTTGGCTGATGTACTTGGAGGAGCCGTAGGCGCATCGCGTGCTGCTTGCGATGCTGACTATTGTGATTACTCTTTACAAATAGGGCAAACTGGAAAAGTGGTTACTCCAGATCTATATATAGCTTGTGGTATTTCTGGAGCAATACAGCATCTAGCTGGGATGTCGAGTTCAAAAGTGATTGTAGCGATAAATAAAGATCCTGAAGCGAATATCTTCCAAGTTTCAGACTATGGTATTGTTGGAGATTTATTTGAAGTAGTTCCTTTATTAACAGAAGAATTCAAGAAAGTGATCAATGAAACCAAAACATTAGTAGAGTAAATAGTGAAAATTTTCAAATAACCGGATGGCTTTGTCATCCGGTAAAACTATCATTATCTAGTAATTTTAGATGAATTCATTCGGAAAATTAAAGAGGTGTTGAACAATGAAAAATGTAAAAAAAAAGTATTAGCAGAAGAAATTGTAGAATGGAGGCGTGATTTTCATAAATACCCTGAACTTTCCTTTGAGGAAAAAAGAACATCTAAAATTGTTGCTGAATTCTTAAGTAGTTTAGGTTTATATGTTAAGGAAAATATTAATGGTCATGGCGTTACCGCAGATTTACTGGTCAAAGAAAATGGACCAACTATTGCTTTGCGTGCAGATATGGATGCTTTACCTATTCAAGAAGAAACAGAATTATCTTTTGCTTCCACTGTTCCAGGTGTAATGCATGCGTGTGGGCATGATGGTCATACTTCAATTTTGATGGGTGCTGCTAAACTATTAGCTTCAAATAGAGATAAATTAAATGGAAATATTAGATTTATCTTTCAACCTGCAGAGGAAGTTAATCCAGGTGGAGCGATTGGAATGATTAATAATGGTGTATTAGATGGAGTTGATGCAGTATTTGGACTGCATTTGTGGTCTGAATTACCATCTGGAACGTTTCGTACGTGCTATGGCCCAATGATGGCAGCAACTGATCAATTTAAGATTGAAGTCAAGGGAAAAGGCGGACATGGTGGAATGCCACATAAAACAACAGACTCAATTGTTATAGCTTCACATTTAATTATGTCTGCTCAGCACATAATTAGTCGTAATATTAATCCATTAGAGTCTGGCGTTATCACTTTTGGTAAGTTTGAGTCTGGTTCGGCTTTTAATATTATAGCAAATAAGGCTGTATTAGAAGGAACAGCACGAAGCTTTACTCCAGAAGTAAGAGATATAATACAAACAAATATGGAAGAATTAGTTGATGGATTAAGAAAAATTTATGGAACGGACATTAAAGTAGATTATAAACGTGGATACCCTGCGGTTGTAAATCATGAAAAAGAAGTTGATGTATTGTTAGATGCAGCAAGTAAGGTATTTGGATCTGAAAATACAGGGATAATGGAACCAAAGATGGTTGGTGAGGACTTTTCTTATTATTTAAAAGAAATTCCAGGGGCTTTTTGTTTCGTAGGAGCAGGTAAACCAAATCATCCTATGTATCCACATCATCACCCCCGTTTTCAGATTGATGAAAATGTATTGCCTGCAGCTTCAGAATGGTTTTATAAACTAGCTTTGAAATACTTTAGTGGATCATCTTCTGACTCTTCATATTTGGAAAACAGTGATAGGAGCACCAATGATGGAAAGGATGAATGATGTTATGACACTATTGGAACTTATCAATTTATTAGCTTTTCTTTTAGTAACAACATACGCAGTTTATTTATTTTGTTATTTAGTAAAAACTCGATATGAATATATTAAACTTGGGAAGAAAGTAGAATTTGATCGTAAATTTAAAGAGCGTTTTGGAGAAATAAAAGTTAATGTTTTTGGACAAAAGAAATTGATGAAAGATAAGAAAAGTGGAACCATCCATGTAATGATGTTTTATGGTTTTATCCTTGATCAGTTTGGAGCAATAGATTTTATACACACTCAATAATTTTTATTTTTTAATGTTCTGATTTTTTTATTATACTGCAACCTGTATAAATTACCAAAATATAAATTCAACAAATTGTTAGATGATTGTTTTTTTAAAAGATTAGAATTGGAGGGGGAAAGTGATGATGTTACCTTTTGAAAAGACTGAATATCAAGAAAGAGTGGAAAAAGTTAAATTAAGTATGGAAGAACAAGGAATAGAAGTATTATTAATTACAGATCCTGCAAATATGAATTATGTGTCCGGATATGATGCTATGTCATATTACACACCTCAAGGAGTAATAGTAGCAACTGAATTAGATGAACCACTATGTATTGTAAGATTCCAAGACTTGTTTTGTGCAACTGAAACAACTTGGATGAGGAAAGAAAATGTAATAGCTTATCCTGACAAATTTTTATGGGAACCAAAAAAACTGCACGTTATGGATTTTATTGGAGACATATTGAAAGAAAAAAGACTTAATAGTAAAAGAATAGGACTCGAATTTGATGCTTACTTTTTTACCGTACATTGGTATAAAAGTCTAGAAAGATGTTTACCGGATTCAGTATTTGTAGATGCTACCTCACTTGTTAACTGGATACGAGGACAAAAATCTCCAAGAGAAATAGAGTATATGCAGATAGCTTCAAGAATAGCAGAAAAAACATTGTATAATGCGATAGAAAAGGTTGGGATAGGTGTTAGAGAATCCCATGTTGCAGCAGGAATTTATAGTGATTTAGTAGAGGGAACAGGCGTTTATGGAGGAGAATATCCATCATTAGCGCCAATAACACCAGCAGGGGAAAGAACAGCAGGTGCTCACTTTTCGTGGACAACAGAAGGAAAGTATCAAGATGGGCAACTAATCTACATGGAACTATCAGGAAGTTATAAACGGTATCATGCACCTCTCACAAGAACAATATTTGTTGGCCAACCACCTAATACAGTAAGAGAAACAGCCAAAATCGTAATAGAAGGACTAAATGTAGCACTATCAACAATAAAACCAGGAGTATCTTGTGAAGAGGTAGAGAAAGCGTGGCAAACAACTATAAATAATTACGGTTTAAATAAAGAATCAAGAATGGGATATACCGTCGGATTAAGTTATCCACCTGTCTGGACTGAAAATACAGCTTATTTTAAACCAGGAGAAAAAACAATATTAAAACCAAATATGACATTTCATATGATGCCTGGAATGTGGCTTGACGGCTATGGTGTAGCAATAACGGAAAGCTTAAGGGTTACTGAAAATGGTTGTGAGACGATAACGAAATTCCCTAAAGAATTGTTTGTTAAGTAACCTTAAGAACCTTTACTAGATACCTAGAATACTTACAGTTCCTTAAATTATTAAGTATTATAGGTATCTACTCTTTGTTTGATAGGCGTGTCTTTACAAGAACAAAAGGCTTTTCTCACTAAATTAAGGGTTATAGAACGATTGAAATACCCTTTGTGTATTATTTGCTAAAATCTAATATTTAAAAAGTAATTGGTGTGTCAGGTGTTGTGTAATCCCATATAATATGAAAGATACCCGTCAATGAAAGAACGTAATAAATATCTATAACTCGACTTTCTTGATAAATAAAACATGTCACAAGTGTCTATTGTATTTTTTTTATACCAAGAATATTAATCCCATTGCGAGTTATTCTTTTTACTTAGTCATATATGCTATGACAACGTCTTTTGTTATCTAGAAGGAAATAGTACTCCGTCCGTTTTTCCCATCCAATTCATCACCATCTACTTCACCTTTATTAACAGGTTTCTCAAGGATGATTGGCTTATACCTCCCTATAGAGAGGAGGTGAGGTCTATGACAGTTTTAAGCTATTATGCTAATGATCACATTTGCCACTTAGTTGTTGCCATACTGTCATTCCACCATGAAAAATAATCCATCCTTGAGCGTGACAACTTAGTGTGCGAAGACTAAATTTATATTGCTATACCATACCTGAAACATAGACTAAACCCATATAGAAAAAGAAAGCTAAATAATTGATAAAGTAAAACGGATTAACCCCCTGAATTTGGACAGATACTCTCTTTTTCTAGGATGATCAAACTTTTTCCTCTTCTTTTGTCTTGAGATAGGATCGCCCATTTGCTGCGTTTGTCAAGGAACGCTTTCGCTCTCCC
>NZ_JBHFQG010000041.1:0-26691 GCF_041949975.1 Alteribacillus sp. JSM 102045
ACCACTTAGAATAAACAATTTATGATGAAAATGATCGCTTGTAATACAATCCATCATTTTTCTCCTGGTGACAGCTTCGCTGGAATTATCCAGAGATTAACTCCTTACGACAAATAATCCTGAAAATAATACGCCATTTATCACTAAAGTTCACAATAATATCCAAATCCACTTTTTAATTTAAAACAATCCTCATATTGTTCTTGAACTTATTATTGCTTCATTCTATAACTTTTGGTCTGTTGGCATAACAAGTGCCGCCATAATATAAATTAATCAAGTTATACCGCCAATAAAAAATCCAGATAATACAGTTTGAATACGGAGTACACTGACATCAATACACCTGATAAGTGTTTTTTTCACGACTTATATATTTTTTTCAAATCTTCCCCCTCCAACTTCAATTAACTTCAACTAAAAAGCTAGCCCCTTCTTTTCTTCTTCTAAGCTTATTCACTTAACATTCTTGGCTATTTTGTTAGAAGGAAAGTGGTTCATTGAACATTTGGTGAATTGATGTAGGAAATGGGAGGTAAGTTTAATTAATTGAAAATTAATGAAGTTACAATTCTTAATATTGACTATTATCTTAATTGTTTTCATTTAACTGTTCATAAAAACTGTTAAGTTTATCTATTATGTTTAAGTTTTACTGATGTTCTATTTTGTTAAATATTAGGTGAATTTACAGTTACAAATGGTATATGTATATATTGAATATTTATATGGTTTGGCAATAAAAAACCTGAGTAAAAAAACTCAGGATATTTTTATTATTCGTTTTTTTTCACTTCATCTAAAAAGTTTTCCAATGCATAATTAATTGCTTTTGTTTTGAACCCTTTTGGCTGTTTTTTAGCCATCTTATTAAACTCTCTTAAGAGATCTTTACGTATTAAAAACGTGTCTCGTTGATGCGTGTCTTCTACTCTCTTTTTCTTTTTTTCTTGTTCGATCATCCCCCAAAAACCTGAGTCAGCGGAGTTATATTCAGATTCTATGTTCCTGTCCCCTAAATTGTTTTCTTGTTCAGTTTCAAGTTTATTTTTAACTGAAACTTCATTTTTATCCATAAAACTATTTTTTTTACTAGAAGCGCTTATGTTTTCTGATTCATTATTAAGCTTACTTAAATTGTTTTCTTTTGACTGTTCAGAAAAACTGTTATGTTTATCTATTACGTTTTCTTGTTCAGGTTCTGTTTTATCTTTTTCTGTTATAGTTGATATATCAAATTCATTGTTATCTTTCACGTTTTCTCCAAAGAAGGCATGAGCAGGGCTTGGACGCTTATTGCCAGATTGGAAAGCATCTTTAATTTTTTCTTTACCTTTTTCAGACGTTTGTTTTCGCGCCGACATTTTCTTTCAACTCCTTTATAAATGAAGAGTGGTATTTAAACGCTGACTTTGCCTCAGGATTATTCCAAAGTCCATAAATAGGGAGCCTCCCAGTTTTTGCACGACGGTGAATAATGGTTTTAAACACATGGTCTGGGTAACTATCTCCTATTAATTCAATCATTGCCTTCGAATCGCTGCGTTTTGCATCAGCTAGGGTACGTAGGATACCCGCAATCTCTAGTTCGCTATTAATATTTTCTTTCGCTGCAGCGATAGTGTCCCAAAAACGAGGAACAGCTGAATAACAAAACTTGCTGGTCTCAAACAAAATCACTACATGTGTAGAAGCCCCCAGTGCATTAATTGTTTGCTCTGATAGAGCAGGGGGAGTATCAATAATGATGAAATCATAGAAGTCTCTTATAGGGTCTAATGCCTTTCTTAGTGCAAGAGAAGGGTTTCCGTTATACTCTCTAAATAGAAATTGAGCAATTGTTGCTAGGTAGTCATCTGCAGGAAGTAGATGGAGGTTCTCATCAACCACTTTAATGTATGGTCTTGCATCCCCGTCTTTAATAGCTTCTAAAACAGTTTCATTTTCAAAAACTGCTAGGTCGTCATATCCTGATAAAAACTGTGTGAAATTCCCTTGCGAGTCCATGTCTACGCCTAATACTTTATAATTTTCTCTTGCTAACAAAAATGCGGTGATACCAGAAGTCATGGTCTTTCCGACTCCACCCTTTTGGATACCAAATGTAACCACCTTTGCCATAGGCTTCACCTCCATCATAAATGTACCACATAAATTATTTACTGAACATATAAACGTAACAGAAAATTATTATGATTTTCTGTTACAAGAATTGATTAAAGTTTAATATGAAGTTTTAATAAAATGTACTAATTAAACGTAAAATATTAACATTTACTTAAACAAAAAGTGTTACATGAAACTTAATAGAAAAATGTAATAGTTTTTATTTTTTCAAATCATATGTTTTACTTCTATTTACAATTAAGTTCACTCTTTTGTAAAATGACGTACGATAGTTTGTGTAAATAATTTGAGATAAAAAAAGAGGTAGGGTACCCTCAGCATAAATGACCAAATCTATATGCCGTAAGAGCTCGACATTCGTAGGATTAAAATCGTTGATTAAGTCCTTCAGGACTCATAAAAATTCCCGTTGAAGATTCTAAACAACTACATAGCTAGCTTTCTTCCATTTCAGCCAAACCTATACCTCCTTCAAGGGTCTTATTTTACCACTCAATAAGCATCTAAAAATCCCAACCTATTGTATAAATTATTATTTTCCATGTACATAGATAACAGTCCACTAGAAACATGCCTAATCTCACCATATCCCACCATTTCCGTTCCTTCCTCTAATTTCACTTCCTTTTTAACTGTGCCTTTTCTTTTCGGTCTATCTGTCGGGTAAACGTAAATATTCAATAAATACTTATAAATAAAAAGCACAGTTAAAAACTGTAAAAGAAAAGAAGCGGAAATGCAAGGGAAAAGGGGAGGAAATGTATGTTGCTATTGGACTGTATGGTATAATCATTAATAGAAGAATAAAAAATGAATGCAAAGATATGGTTGATGCTTGAGAAAGGTATCGTTTTTAACAAATGGAAGAAGTAGAAAGGGAGGATGCTAATGGCAACAGATCCAGGGTTATCCCAAAAACGAATTACACAATTGATTATGAGCAAAACAGCTTATTTTACTCACCGAAGCAGCACCGAGATGTTACAAACTGTCCTCACTATATTAAAACGCCGACAGCCCAATGAACGATACATCATGACCACCCTAACTCAGATGCTCCGAGCGAAATACTTGTATCAAACCTTTCGAGAATGGAACACGCCGTATTACTCCTTGACTGATGAAGGAAGATCCCTGTATAAGAAAGAAAAGAAAAAGATTCCTTCTCGTCTTCGAGCGGTCCAAAAGGTCGCCCAAACCATACTGTATGACATTACCAAAGATGGTGAAAAACCTTCTTCTCTTCAAGTGCTTCCTTCGGGGGATCGTACGTTTTTTAGCACCATTGTTTCTGCTCAAGACATCTTTCGTTATTATGTGCTACGTGAAGCCATGAAGGAGCCGAACCTTGTCATGGCAACCATACAGAAAAGTATTGAAGAACAATTTGGCTGGAAACCTTCAAAGTCATATATTCACCAGCTCGCTTTAAAAATGGAAGAAGATGAGACCTGCGGGCCTTTACTGAAAGGGAAGTGGACAGATTCTCGTATTCGTCATAAACGCTATTGGCATATAACCAAAGCAGGGCATGACTTTTTCCCTCGGCTTGAACAGGATACGGCAGAACAGGTTCGCCAAACGTATTATTATCTTCAGGACATTCTTTCTTTTATAGAAAAAGGGTAGAGGAGACAAAGCAATGGATCTAAACCGAGCGGTGGTACATGGCAGACTGACGACGAACCCTTCCTTACACTACACGGATAGGGGGATTGCTGTTACTCGCTTCCCTATTGCTTGTGAACGTAAATTTCTTGGACGTGATGGGGAAAAGCAAGTAGATTGAATGTGCCATTACTGGTAGACTTCAATCCCGCGTTCGTTCGGGCTATAACATCAATACCTATGAAGTTATGGCTCAAGACGTTGTATTTGGCCAAAACCAGAGGGGGCTTTCAAAAGACCTCAATCTTTTGGTTATCGGTACGTTAGACATTATGGGAGCAAAAAGGGACGGAATTGGTACAGCACCTTTAAAAAAACAGAATGGGATACCAACAAACTTGAAGTATGCGATCCGTACTGCTTCCCAGGATGCGTTAAGAGACGCCTGTGATTTATTTGGAATGGGATGGAAGAACTTAAAGCATGCAAAAAAATCGTATCAATCTTTACTTCTGTGAAAATTGTGTGCCAGCTCATTTGAGGAAATAAGAAAAGATTTATAATATAGCTTTCGAGAATACGGAAGCGTCATTGAAGAATTAAAAAAATGGGGGCAACAACTAAATTAAAAGAAAATCCTCTATATCAAAGACAATTTTTTATTAAAAAAGGAAAAGTATGCTAGAATGATAGATAAACAATAGCAAAAATGCAAGATGGGCGGTTGAGCCTCCTCATTGTCATTAAGGCAATGGAGAAAGGGGGTGAAGCCGAAGTGATTACAACAGATGTGGCAAACGTGATACTAGGTTTTGGAACACTGCTTCTGACGTTGATTATGGTTGTGATCATGATTATAAACCTAAAAAAGTAAACCCATCCTTGCGTTTTGGCAGAACCAGGATGGATTTACTCCGTCTTTAGCCAACCGTTCTTCATGCGGTTGCTATTGTTTTGGCCAGTGCGTGGCAGCGCGCTGGCTTTTTTATATTGGCTTATTCTTATTCATATCATACAACATTAAGAAGTATTCGTAAATATTCAGGTAAATTAAGAATAAATTGTTTTTCTTATAAATATCTTTCCACTTTTCAGTCCTTTTAAAACACTGTATTCTTGAATAAGATGTATTTTTGTCGCGTAATTCAGATATTTCATGATGTAAAGTATAAGGTAAATAATTATAAGAAGAGTGCAGAGTATTTTATAAGTTCGGACTCATACCTTATTTGCAACAGATGTAAAAGGTAATAAGAAAATCTAAAGAGTTATAGGCCACAGAAAAACTGAAAACTAAAACAGATCCGGGGAAAGAAAAAGTAATAGGTAAACGTAACAGTTTTTCTGAATAGTTAAAAGAAAACCATTCATGTAATCAAAATAATGAAGGGATACCGCCAGCAAAACGCGGATTTACAACGTTAAGAAATTGTATTAATCACAAAAGAATATGAAGTATAACAAAATGGTTGTTGTTGTCTTGTTTTTTTGGTGAAAAGATATCATGTTCCCTCCCCCCCAGGCGTATGATGTAGTGAAGCAGAGTTGCAGTGATGTAGTTTCAAACTTTTTGGGGGGCGGTTATTTTGGCAGCAGGGAGAGGTCTTGGAGGGAAGAGATGCATTCGAAAGTCGGTCAGTTTAACGAACGACCAAGATAAAAAATCCAAACTTTTGGCGATCAGCTGTGATATGTCTCAAGCAGAGCTGTTATCATTAATGATTAAAATATCTTTAGATAGTCCTAATCTTATTAATGTGCTGCAGGACAGGTATAACAAAAACGAAAAGTTCAAAGTGTTTCCTGGACATGTCAATGGGAAAGTGGAATTTTTTTAACCTAACGATCGTTTCGCATCATTAGCAAATTTACGGTCCAATCGCCAACACATTGTACAAGTATTAAAACGTTTCTTTGCTTTATTTTGATGCTTAGTTTTTATAGGTTCTTTACAAACTCGACATTTCATTTGTGGTTTCTCCTTTTGTTTTTTTATGATCAGCATAGACAAAACGAAGAGATTACAAACGTTGAGAATGAAAAACAAATACGTAAAAAGTAGATTCAAAGAAGAAAAGGCAAAATGGACAGCAGGCATACGCCTGCTTTTTTATTAATTTTTTCCCTTTTGCATTCCGAATCGTATCACTCGCAAGCTCACTAAGAAAAAAGCAGGGTCGGGTCCCGTTTGCCCAACCTGCTTTTTTCTAAGTTCACGAGCCAACTGGTCAAGGGGCAAAAAACTTTTTTCTTACAGACGCTGCGCAACAGAAAAAACTTTCTTGCGGAAACCCTTGACCAGTTGGCTATGCTCCTGATTCGTTCTCCATGCCAAAAGGGAAAAAATAATCCCCCTTTGGGGAAGTCATTCCTCTTCGGAATGAAAAAGGGAAAACCATTCAAAGGAGCGATTCAAGTGAGCCAAAAAATCTATGAAATGATTACAAACCAAATCATAAAAAAACTTGAAGAAGGAACTGTCCCTTGGAAAAAAACCATTTAAAAGCGGTGTTGCAGTCAATTGGGTTACTCAAAAACCATATAGAGGTATTAATACAATGCTCCTGGACGGCGGTGAATTTGCTACTTTCAATCAAATCAAAATAGCAGGAGGCAAAGTAAAGAAAGGAGCAAAAAGCCACGTCGTTGTATTTTGGAAATTGATTAATGTGAAGGATGAAGAAACAGAGGAAGAAAAGAAAGTACCGTTACTTCGCTATTATCGGGTGTTTGAAGTTGGTTCACAAGTGGAAGGATTGGAGCTAAAAAGAGAAATGGAAACCTTCCATCATGACCCAATAGAGAAAGCAGAGAAGATCAAACAAAACTATATGAACGCCCCTTCTTATAGCTCTATAATTGGTAGTGCATGGTATAAATCCTTTGAAGATCAAGTCAATATACCACCCCTGAAAGAGTTTGAGAATATTCACGAATACTATTCAACGTTTTTTCATGAACTTATTCACAGCACCGGACATAAAAGCCGTTTAAACAGAGAAGGCATTACAGCTCATAACGCCTTCGGAAGTGAGCTTTACAGCAAAGAAGAATTAGTAGCCGAGCTTGGCGCCTCTATGTTGTGCGGTGTTTGTGGCATCAATAACGAAACAATAGATAATTCAGCAAGCTATATCCAATCTTGGTTAAGGAAGTTAAAAAATGATCATACATTGATTGTTCATGCTTCCCAACAAGCACAAAAAGCAAGTGACTACATTCAATTTGATAATTATTAAAAAGCTTGTCGAATTTATCTATTGCTGCAAATATATAGATGTTATAATAGTTTCACAATAGATCAGCTTCATATGAGGGGTGGCGTACCGATTCACCTTCTTTGGATGTCTCCAAGAAGGGAGGTGACGCCTATGGATATAGAGAACGTGTTAACGCTGATGATATCATTCGGCATGTTAATTGCGTTTATCATGTCCGATAAAAACCATAAAAAATAACCCCTCATATGCTTTAGCCAGGCTCTGAGGGATTATTTCCTTCAATTGCCGCCCCTCTTGATGGGGTTCGGTCTATTGGGACCGTAGATGCTGGAACATCTGCGGTCTTTCTTATTTTATGTTATTTTACCTTCTATATACATTATACCACGTATTTGATATCTGTACACCATTCTCTAAATAACGCTAAATGGGGTAGTAGCTGCCACCAGGGGCAAAGTAGATATTCCATTTGTATTTAAGGATTCAAAACCTGGGCTTGTTTTTATACTTTATATGGCTTTCTGTTCTTTCAACTTTGCTATTTTACGATACAGAGAACTTTTCCCTACTTGTGTGATTTCTTCAATTTCTTTTATGGTATATTCTCCAGACTTATAAAGCTCTATAGCATGATTCATACCCGCATGCTTGTCATGATACTTCTTAACTCTTCCGGTATAACGCCCTTTTTCTTTTGCAATTTCTATGCCTTCCCTCTGTCTTACTTTTAATAAATCCCTTTCCAACTGGTTAACACCGGCCATGACTGTTAAAAGAAACTCACTATAAGGGTTATCACTGGAAGTATCTAACCAAGTATCCTTTAAACTTTTTAAAGCAGCATCCTTTTCTTTTATCTCCTCCACTAATTGAAATAAATCCTGCGTGCTTCTTGTGATTCTGGTTAAGTCACTGACGAGCACTTCATCTCCCGGTCGTAAAACAGAAAGCATTTCTTGCAATATTGACCTATCCGTTGTAGCCCCACTTATTTTTTCTTCAAATATATGTTCTTTTTTACAGCCTGCTTCCTGCAGGTGCTTAATCTGTCTGTCTATGTTTTGCTCTTTTGTTGAAACTCTTGCATACCCATAAATCATTTTATAATTCCCCCATATCCATCGTTTCTTCCTATATCCTACCATTAATTATGGGAAGTATCTATTGGGAATTGATAAATACTACTACATCAACAATACAAACCTTTCCCAATAGAGTGAATCCTATTGGGAAAACGGCGCAGTTTCATTAAAGAATAAACCTTTGTTATAATGTATAGAAGCCAATTAAACTTTTGTAAGAATGAGGGATAGGTCAATGAAAAACAAAAATTTACTTTTAACATCAATTTTTTTTTAATATTTATTTGTATTACATTAATATCTATTTATAAAAAAAGATTTATTTTTGATGAAATGGTCATTTTGTGGACTAATAGTGTAACTACAACGTGGATGATTCCACTTATGGAGTTTATAACCAAAATAGGAGATACAGAAATTATCCTGTTACTAACTTTATGTATTACTTTGATATTTATTTATAAAAGGGATTGGTTTAACAGTATCTTTTTTTTAACACTTTCACTTGGAGGATTTATTTTAAACTTTTCACTTAAATTATTATTCGGAAGAGAAAGACAAGGTGAGTTGAGCTTCATTGAGGTTTTTAGTTATTCATTTGAAATTCCCTCATATAGTTTTCCTAGTGGTCACACTATGAGAACAGTTATACTATTTGGATTTCTATTATATTTAAGTAGTCAACTTATCAAAAGAATGCCTCTACGATATTGTATTTATTTTATTTGTTTATTGATTATTATTGGTGTTTCTTTGAGTAGAATTTTTCTTGAAGCTCACTATTTTTCTGATGTTATTTCTGCTATAAGTATTGCACTTTCATGGTTTTATTTATTGTTATTTATAAAAAATATTTTTCAAGAAAAACTGTTTTTGTAATTTAAATATCATAATCCTTATCAATTAAAGGCGGATTAACCCCTTTGTTTGGACAACGTAAATTAACTAGAGTTGCTTGACATGGAGCCTCTGTTAAGCATGAAGTAACGGCAAAGAGGCAAATTTTGAGAAAGAACTAGTACGATTTGCCGTGGGTCAGCAGCCTATCATGCTTAACTTCTCCATGTAAAGCAATATTTCGTGTCCAATGTGTTAGGGGGCTAATAAGAAGGGTACTTTATAGAAAGCTGTATCTACCACTAAATCAAAGATTTAAAAGGGGGATACAGCACTATTCATAAATATACCTCAAAATCTTTAATTTGGATAATTTAAAGCTTAAACCCTTCTAAACTTTCATTGATTTCATATTGCGTAATTCCTATATAACACTTTGTAATGCTTAGAGCTGAATGATTAAGAATATGTCGTGGTCTTGTACCTTTTGAGACGGAAACAAATAATCATCGTTCTTTTTTGGGAAGTATATTGTCTTCTTGAAGCTTAGAAAGCATGATTGTTCTGGGCTTTTTCGTTATTACTTCTCGTATAACCAAGAAGTTTTTGTCCTTTATAACTGTCACTTTTAATTAGATGATGCCAAATGTAAAAAAGAAAAACATCCCTTTTGGCTAACTGCCATTCGAAGAGATTCCCACTTGAATAATGACTTCTTTTTTTAACTAACAGAATACATTTTGTGCTATCGTTTTAATAAAAAGGATTCAGTTATCAGGCAAGTTCATCGAAAGGAGCTTAGACGTGTCATTTGTTTTCAACAAACAAAATATACTACGTTTTATCACTTTAGTACTTATTATCGTAGGTTTATATGTTGTTCTCCCCGTTTCGGGGCCAATTATATTATCACTGTTAACAGCTTTATTTTTATCCCCAGCTGTTCAAATAATAATGAATAAAACCGGCATAAAAAGAACCTTATCCGTTATTCTAGTGTTTACTCTGTTCTTATGTTTCTTGGGATTGTCTGCTTACGTATTCATTACGCAAGTAGTAATACAAATGGTCTCTTTCATTGAAAATCTACCGGATTATGTGAGTAATATTAGCCGATTTTGGTTAGATATACAATTCCGGATAGAAACAGCGTACCGAAATCTTAATTTACCTACGCCTATCATTCAGGAAATTAATAATCAGATGACAGAGATGTTGAACAACGTGCGCAATCAGTTATCAAGTGGAGACTTATTAAATAATATTACTGAATTTATTGCTTCTATTCCGGGTTATCTTGTTACTTTTATTGTTTACTTAATAGCTTTGTTTTTATTTATGCTTGAATTGCCACGTTTGAAAAAAAACATGTATTCTTTCATGAAAGAAAGTACAGCAGAAAAATTCAAATTTATGACGGCGCGGTTGTCTACTGTCATACTTGGTTTTTTTAAAGCACAATTATTATTAAGTATTATTATTTTTGTTGTTTCATTGATTGGACTTTACATTATAGCGCCAGAAGTGGCTTTGTTCATGTCCCTGATTATTTGGTTAATTGATTTTATTCCCATCATCGGATCAATTATTGTTCTTGCACCCTGGGCACTATATTGTTTAATCACGGGGGATACGCTTTTAGGCACACAACTGTTTATTTTGGCTGGATTATTATTAGTCATCCGAAGAACAGTCGAACCAAAAGTAATGGGCCATCATATTGGCCTCTCGCCCTTAGCAACTCTTATATCTTTATATATTGGTCTCACTTTACTTGGGGTGATTGGTTTTATTTTTGGTCCCTTAGCCGTTATTGCCTTTTCTTCGGCGAGAGAAGCTGGCATTATAAAAATGAATTTTAAAATATAGGGAAAAATAATCATATCCACTTTATATTGACAGAATGATTAGATGACCAAATGAAAAACTATTCCTGGTTTAGTTGAGCTCATTAAAAACGGGGCAAACCAGAATAATCTGATTGCCCCTTAATAAGAATTTTCGATAGGACAACCTTCATTTTAATCTCATAATACTTGCTGCTGTTTTTCTTTCTTTTTGTCTAATAACTGCTTCAATGCTTCTTTTTCTTTTTGGGACACTAGAATATATAAAAAGTCTCCAGCTTGAATTTCAGTTTCTCCATAAGGGGTGATTAATCGATCATCTCTTACGATCGCACTGATTGTTGCTTTCCTTGGAAAAGGAATTTCATGTAATTTCTTGCCAACGATGGCAGTTTCATGGTTGGTTTTGAATTGAACCATCTCAGCATTGGCTTTTCCAATGGAAATTAACTCTATCGAATGATGAGGAGTATCTTTTTTAGGCCCCACTAGGTTCAACTTTTTTGCTACATAGGATATGGTCGAACCTTGAACTAAAGCGGACGTTAACACGACGAAAAACACGACATTAAAAATCAATTGACTGTTTTCTAATTCTGCCACCACTGGAAATGTTGCTAAAACGATTGGAACAGCTCCGCGTAATCCTGCCCAAGACACGAATATTTTTTCTTTAAATGTAAATTTCATTCCTAACGTGGATAGAAATACAGCTAATGGCCGTGCAACAAACATTAATATCATAGACATTAATAATCCATAAAGAACAATTTTCATTGTAAATAGTTGCTCTGGGAAAGCTAATAAGCCAAGAATAATGAACATAAGAATTTGCGCCATCCAGGCAAATCCTTCATTAAATTGAAAAATGGAATATCTATAAGTTAACTCGGAGTTGCCGATCACTAATGCCGCGACATATACAGCTAAAAATCCACTACCGCCTACAAAGGCTGTGACACTATAGGTTAATAAAGCAAATGCTACAGAAAAAATCGGATAAAGACCACTCGATTCAAGATTAATTCGGTTAATGGAATAAGAAGCAGCTTTTCCTATTACAAAGCCAAGTCCTAAACCAATTCCCATCTGCCAAAAAAATTTTGGAATAAGCATTAAAAGACTCATGTCACCCGCAAGGATTAACTCAATAAATCCAAGGGTTAAAAATACAGCCATGGGATCGTTGGTTCCCGATTCAGCCTCCAAAGTAGCTCCCATTTTTGCCTTGATGTTTCGTTCTTTTAAAGCGGCAAATACGGCTGCAGCATCTGTAGAGCCTACGATGGCGCCGAATAGGAAAGCTTCAAACCAGGTTATATCAAAGAGTAACATGGCTGATAAACCTACAATAGCAGAGGTTAGAAATACTCCTAGTGTGGCTAAGGAAAGGGAAGGAGCTGCAACTGACTTAACCGTTGTCCATTTTGTCTGAAGCCCCCCTTCAAACAATATGACAACTAAAGCCAAAATACCAATAAGTTGGGCTGCTTCAGCATTATCGAAGTAAACTAAGCCTAAACCATCACTGCCAATAATCATACCGACAAGGATAAAAAAAACAAGTGCCGGAAGCCCAAAACGGTCTGAGAACTTTGCTACGATCACCCCACTAATTAACAGCAAAGCCCCCAAAAGAACAAAGGCGTCATTTCCGAATGCTTCCAAAAACATATTTAGCCTCCCGTTATAAATTCACGTCTATTTTGTGTCGTTCTGCTTTTTCTATTCCAATGTATTTCAAGGTCTCAGAAGGAGTAGATTGATGAAATCTTTGTTGAATAAAAGAAATGGCGATCCCTTTCACATAAGCATGATACCCAAATGTTTTTCGAAGGGTATGCGTTCCCACTTTTTCTTTAATTCCCGCTTTTTTAGTAGCGTTATTAATAATACGGTAGGCTTGCTGTCTCGTAATGGGATTTTCGCCTCGAGAAGATTGAAATAAGTAATTATGTTGTAAACATGTATTGGTTTGAAAGTGATGTTGAAGGGCACGTCTTATTTGCTCATTTAAATAAACAGATTGGTTATCCACGGCTATAAACATGCGGAAGTTCCCCTGATTGTCCACAACATCTTCAACTTTTAAATGAAGTAACTGTCCTATACGTAATCCCGTGTTAATCCCCATGACAAACAATACATAATCTCTGGTGGATTTCTTTTTCATTATTTTTTTCATTAAATAAATCTTCTGTACGTCTTTTATAGTAGATACATATTCCACCCGTGACCACCCCAATACGTAACTTAATATCATTATACCATAGACGTATGTAACCTAATACTAATATGCTTTTCTGGATAGCTATTTAAATCAATTGCATGACATAAGGAAGATATAAAAAAAGCCCCCTTATTATCAAAGGGACTGTTCTCTAGTATAATTTTATTAACGAGACGGTTAATGAAAAGGTGAAACTTATGACTTCTATAGATAAGCGGCAATTCATAATTACTTCAGCCATATTAGTTCTTGGTATCCTATTATCTTTCATACCTTTCTTTCCAATGGTCTATGAAATGTTAATTACGGTCACTTTCTTGATTTTACTGTATTTATGTTTTGTAAATCTTCCTATCTCTAATATGAGACATAATTTTCATTATTCTCCTCCATTTAAAACGGCGGTAATTATTAATTTTGTACTGGTCCCTCTTCTTGCAGGAGGAGTAGGTTATATTTTTCTTCCAAACTATCCGGAATTATGGTTAGCATTTATTATTTTAATGGTCATTCCTTCAATGGATGGAAACGTACCATTCACCAAGTACGTGTCTGGAAATGTCGACTTTTCATTGGCATTGATACCTATTCATTTAACTTTGCAATTGATATTGGTTCCTTTATATTTAATTTTATTAACAGGGAAACATATAACTTTTGACGATAATTTATTAGTGTTATGGATATTATGCATTATAAGTGTTCCTTTAGCTGCAGCTTTAATAACAAAAAGAATAGCTTATAACCTTGGGGAAGATCATAAATTAAGAATTGAAATGAGCAATAGAGTACCTTTTCTAATAAAATTATTCTTTAATCTAGGCATTCTATTCTTTTTTCTTAATCATGGACATTTAGTTGCAAGCTACACAGTAGATCTAATTTTGTTTCTGTTTTGTATTTTTATATTTATTATTATGATGTATATGATTACAAAAATGATATGCCTTTTTCTTCGATGTGATTATAAAGATAAAGCAAGTCTTGTTGTTTCCGTAATAACAAGAGATTCACCTATTGCATTGTTTATAGCCATCTCATCCTTCCCGCCTTTAGTTGGAATGGCTGTTGCTATAGGTTATATATCCCAATTTCCTCTATTAAGATTATTATTAAATCGTATGCATTAAGGAGAATTATATTTTATATGCCAAAATGTTCTTTTATTAGTTGGGCGGGGAGTATTTTTGGAATACAATTATATCTTTTATTTATATATTTTGGTGGTTTTTGGGGTATCGCTGGATTTTTTCTATTGCTTTTGTTAGTGGTCATCATTTTATCCTTTAAAAAGAATTAACGCATTGATTTCCAAAGCATTTCATCCAGATTTATAATTTCTATAAAAAGAAACCGATTTCAGCTAAGGAGACGGTTTCTGTTTTTTCTAAGGTATATTTATTGATTTGGTATTTCGAACGTAGAATTTCCACAATACTTCTAGATTGCCCCCAGTTTATGGAAAATTTGAATATGAAAAACTCCCCTTAAGGAAAAACGATTTTTATTTTTAATCTGTCTACCTTAAGGGGAGCAAATCACGTACGTTCTGGTTGGAGGGACGGGGATTACTCATCTCCTCCTATTCAGTTCTTAAACTTTATTACGGGTTTTTATCACGGGAAGAAAGGCTTACCAAATCCAAAGTGGGCAATGCAAATAGCCACAATAAATAAAACGACACCAATTACCAACCCTCTTAATGCTTCTTTCACTTCATTATTCATAACATTTTCCTCCTTTTTTCAATTTCCTTTATTATTTATAAATTGAGAAAAAGGAGGTTTGATATTTGATTGGCATTAAAACTTCAGATTTTTTTAAGGATAAGATATAGGGGACAGATGTAAACAACAGGTAGTTCGCGTTTTCATTAATATCAGAAATAAAAAAACGATTAATCTCTTTAATAGATTCAGAGTCGCCCCCGTTATTAACAAGAGACCCCTTCTCGTTTAGCTCTACATTCCCTGTCTTAAAGATATGATTTGCATTATTTTGAGAAGTTTGCTCATCAACAAAAGGAGTAAAGGTAATAACGATAAACAATAGTATATTAATTTTATAAGTTTGCAAGATTTATCACCTGATCGAAGGAGGTATTCCACACACATTCATTATAGCATGGCTTACTTCTCTCTAAAAATATGGGAACCGTGGTAGTTAGTATAATTACTTAATAAAAGAAATATATTTTTATATAGGTTTAAATATTCAATCAGGGGGGAGGATACATCCATTGAAGAAAAGAAAATTCCGTACTCCCGGTAAGTATCCTTTGTCTTTCGGAAAGGTAGTAATCATTTCTCTATGTATTTTCATCCTATTAACGATTCAAGGTATTTGGCTGGTGAATAAACAAATTACTCCAACCTTATTAGAAATCGCAAACCTTGAAACGCAAAAAATTGCCACCTCAGCCATCAACTATGCTGTAACCTCCACTTTAAAGGATGTAGACATGAATAAATTAATCGAAATAGAAAAAGGGGATAATGGTGAGATAGCATCTATTGGTTTTAACAGTCATGTTTACAATCAAGTCACCACCAATGCTGTTTCTGAAGCCCAACATTACCTGATGAAAATGGAACAAGGGTCAGTGCCAGAACCAGCTGCCCCATTTATTGCCCACCATTCAAAGGAAGAAGATAGCACCTTATATAGTATCCCATTAGGAAGAGCTACCGATAATGCTATATTAGCTCAGTTAGGACCTTTAATTCCAATTGAACTTACTGCGATTGGTGACGTGGATGTTGAATTAAACGAAGAAATACAAGAAAAAGGGATTAACAATACATGGGTCAGAGTCTCTCTTGATTTAGATGTGGATGTAGAAATCATTATCCCTTTTGCCACCGATACTAGCGTAGTGAAAACAACAATCCCAGTAGGTATGCTTTTTGTCCCAGGGGAAGTACCTGATTTTTATAGTAAAAATGGCGGGAAAGAAACCCCAACACCTGCAGTTATTCAAAAGGAAGAATAAGAAGTTATTAATTCTAAACCATAATACTTATCAGAACCGAAAAGCTTTTTTAATTGGCTAAAAGGCGTAAAGGTAATTGATTACTTTGATTGTAAGATGAGGTTTAAAGAATAGACAAAAAACGCCTTTAAATTAGGCGTTTTTACTGCGGAATAAAAAATCCTGATAATACTTTTAGAGCGATTATGAAGCCTTAAATACGAAAAGAATTCACAGAACTGTTCATTTAATGAATTTCTAAAAGTTAATTTTTTTGGATAAAATAACCATAAAGGTAACGGTTAGAACTGCAGGAAGGAAAGATTATGATATACAATATTTTGATTGGAATGGTCATTCCCTGGATATGTCTTATATTTTTATTTAAAAAAACTGCAAAGGTTATGCTTATTACTTTCCCCTTAGGAATTTCAATTGCATTTTTAGCAAATGATTGGGGGGAAGATATCTTTTGGGGAATAACGCCTTATATTGAAAAAAACCCTTCATTAGCAACCCTCCCAATAAATATAGGCTATTTTCCACTTCTTGCGTGCTTATTGGCTTATGTTCAAACAAAAAAGGTTAGTAATGATAATATTCTAATTGTATTATTTTCTTTCTCTGCAACCTTCATTGCAGTCAGTGGCGGATTCACCGTACGGAGGGAGTCTAGAAGTATTAGCTAGAACAGCCCAAATTTTTATTTCTGTGAAACCCAGAATATTTGATGCTGTTTACTAGAGAACAATTAACGTAGGACTTCCAGCGTGTTATTTAAAATAAAATACATAAATGATAATTGTTATCATTTATGTTATGATAAAGATGTTCCTGTTCCTCTCTTCCACACCTAAAACCCTTGCAATACTGCAACATAGGAAAGTCCATCTAGATATCCAATATCTATGATGGGCTTTTTTGTGCTTACCTTCCTATAAGTTGGAAAGTACGTAATGTAGAGTTTTGAAATATAAGCAAGGGCTTATCAAGGTAAGCTCTTGCTTATGACAAACCATCAACATAAGGGAGGACTTATAATCATTCTAGCCCTCTTTTATTTGCTTGTAAACAAAAAAGTTTCCCTTGGGAAAATTCTATCTGTTACTGTAAGCTGCCGTAATGTAAAATCATATGGTAAAATAAAAGTGGGAAATAGGGATTAAAGGGGATGGCAATATGTATGCACAAAAACGAACAAATCGTAGGAAGATGGGTGAAAGAGCATTAGTTGATAAATATTTAACGCGAGAAGAACGCCGCGCAGCGGAATATTATAGGTTACGCGAAAATAATCCAAAATATCAACCAATAAAATCAGAGCAACAAAAAATATGAGGCGGCGAAGAAACCTGGTAAAGTTAAAACTTATAATATATATGAAAAATAAGGTACACTGTAGATCTGTATGTTCCTTAACCTAGAGCTTAACTTTAGTTCAAGATTTATTATAATTTTTTTATATTAATTAGAAAACGAGCTTAACGCCCGTTTTCTAAACCTTTTACCTTGATATATCTTTCCACTTCTTTATGATTAAATAATGGAGTCTTTCCTTTATTCACAAATTGAATAGGTGTGGGAAAGCCCGTATCTCTTCTATAATAATTCCATATAGTATATCTAGAAATATTGTATTGCTCAGCTATATCTACAATACTAAATAGATGAAAGTGATTATTTTATAACTTATAATAATCACCTTCAAAGTCTATTTCCTTGATTTATAGTCATGCTAGAAATGCTTACGAGGATATCGGTTTAGAACCTTACTTTACTTTTAACTAAATTAAAAGAAACAGTTACTCACACATGAAATTGTAACCGTTAAGATAGAAATTAAAAAGTATCGTTATACGGTATGAAGCCAGTAATACACTGCTTCATGCCGTTTTTTTGTTTTTATATTATACGTTCTTGGATAAAATAAACAGATTGTTTCGTGTATTTCTTCAAATGATAAATCAAAGCAGCAGTTCGGTCTGAGTAATAAACGGAGGTATAATCAAAGTAACATCCAATTTTACCCATTAACGTGGTGAAATGAGGCTTATTTTTTTAAAAGTTTCTTAACGTTGTAAATCCGCGTTTTGCTGGCGATACCCCATGAATCAGAAAACGTACATGTTTTGGGTATAGACAATAGTATTATAATGAAGATAAGGTTTTAATTTATCTATACATGTTGAAGACAACAAGACCGATGGCAAAGTTCATCACCATGAATGTGGTGCTTTAAATGGACTATTTCCGATCCGTGAATTATGCTTTTTTCTTTGTTATCTGTAATAACGGATTGTCGAAAAGGTAGTTTATTTTTAGGCTATCGAACCTTTTTTAAGTATAGTTTCTTATTTTAATATCGGACTAAATACAGTTAAATAACGAAATTTTTCTATTTTTTATTAAAGTATTAAAAACAATTAAAAAATTAAATCTATCAACTTAAATGGTGTTTTACTGTTTTACTAACTGTTTATACTTGTTTTAAATGTTTTAGTGTTTTCAGTATAACTCTAACTACTAGTTTAATAGGAATTCCAAGATTAAATTATTACAAATTTGGTGCTAACAATTACAAATTCGGTTTTAACTGTTACAAATTTGGTTTTAGTTATTACAAATTCGGTTTAAAATTATTACAAGTTTGGTTTTAAAAATTACACTTTTGGTTTAACGGTTACAGATTTGGTGCTAACGATTACAATTTTGGTTTCCGCCTTTGGATTTGGTAAGGGATAGAGGATGAACTATTACAAATTTGGTTTCCGCCTTTGGATTTGGTAAGGGATAGAGGATGAACTATTACAAATTTGGTTTCCGCCTTTGGATTTGGTAAGGGATAGAGGATGAACTATTACAAATTTGGTTTTCGCCTTTGGATTTGGTAAGGGATAGAGGATGAACTATTACAATTTTGGTTTCCGCCTTTGGATTTGGTAAGGGATAGAGGATGAACTATTACAAATTTGGTTTCCGCCTTTGGGTTCGGTAAGGGTAGGGGATGAACTATTACAAATTTGAATTTATATTTTTATTCGGCTTTAGAGTAATATTTAAATCAACTATTACATAGAAAATTATTGTAATTTTTCCTTTTATTATTGATAATGGAAGTGTGGAGGGGATGATATTGTCGAATCTTGAGCATAGAGAGTTAAAGTCTATTGTTACAAAAAGTAACGAGTTGATTCAAGCTTCTTATAGACTTGGTTTAACCGAGCAGCGCATTATTTTATATTTAGTTAGTAAAATTCAGCCAACAGACGAAGAGTTTAAAACATACACTCTATCAATAAAAAGCCTTCACGACATATTAGGATTGAAAGGAAATCCCAAATATAGCGAACTTAAAGAAATTACGAGAGACCTTATGAAAAAAGTATTTCAAGTACATATGAATGGAAGTTTGTATCAAATGAGTTGGTTATCTTCTGTTGTTTACAATGATGATAAAGGCACAGTAAGTCTACGTTTTGATCCAGTGTTAAAACCGTTCCTATTAGAATTAAAGAAAAATTTCACTAGTTATAAGTATGAAAACATAGTAAAGCTTCGTTCCTCTTATTCTATTCGAATTTACGAATTATTAAAGCAGTATGAGCGTCTTAAAGAAAGATATTTTACTGTTGAAGATTTTAGAAGTATTTTAGGTTTGGAAAACCAATATAAAACTTATGGAAACCTAAAAAACCGGGTGATAAAACCTGCAAAAAAAGAATTAGAAAATTTCTCAGACCTAAGATTTGATTTAGAGGAAGTTAAGGCAGGAAGAAAAGTAACAGGAATAAAATTTCTAATCGAAAAAAATGATATGGGTACAAATCCTTCTCCTCAAAATTTAGAAACTAGTTTATTCATAAATAAGGTTGAAACGTTTGCACAAAAATATAAATTTAAAATTAGTGAAGAAGAGATATATTATTGGTTGATTTACAAAGAGAAAGTACTTGAATTAATGGAACAAATCGACAATAAAAAAGACGTAAAAAGCCCATTACACTACATAAATAAAGTAATAGGTTATACAAAAGATAAAAAGTCAAATACGCCAGCGGATAAAGCTATACCACCGCATTCGCAGTTGATTTCAGATTTTGTTAATAGGTATAAAGGAGAGATGGGATCTGTACCTAAATGGTCCATCGAAGAGGAATTCAAGAAATTTATGAAAGACGCGGGAGTTCCTGATGAGGATCTTGACCTCATACTAGAAAAACAAAGAAATGAAATTATAGAACTTACACAAAATACAATAGCTCGTAATAGAAGAAAGAGGGCTTAAAAAACTACAGTTAGCAGAAAATACCCATATAGCCCATAAAAAGTTTTAAAACAATAAAAACCACATTATGTTTGATAAAGTTGTAGTTTTCTTAAAAAACTAATTATTAATAGAACAGGAAAATGATTCTTGTTTTTCCATGTGATAAACTTAATATAGTGTAACGCACTAAAAAAGTTACACACTCATAGTATCTACACTTATGAGTAGTTGGGATGTTATGATGACGTTTTTTTCTAAAATGATCGACTATTATGCCTTGAATAAATTACATAAAGACCGGAGCCTAGAATTTCAATTTTCTACTTCTCAATCAATTCCTGATATTACCGAGAGGGAATTTTTTTATAAAACTCACCCTATTGAGTTTTCTTTAAATCTTCATGTATCAAAAAAAGGGTATAGCATTGGAACATTCGAAGCCCAAAGTTTAATTTCTTCTGAAGACGAGTGTAATGATTATATAACTGGAGAGGCTTTTATAAACAGAAATGAAGAGACTCCAAATGTCGTTTTTGTACATGGATGGCGGGCAGATTCATTTGATCGTATAAAGAAGATATTCCATAAACCAATTTTCAACAATTTTGGTTGGAATATGTTTTATTTCACTCTTCCATATCATTTTGAACGAGAGCCAACTCAATCACTCTATAGTGGAGAGTATATGATCTCGGCCAATATTGACAGGACAATTCAAGCTGTTAGACAAGCCATAGTAGATTTAAGGTGTTTAATTCATTGGATAAAAAAGAACAAAAAAGGCCCTATCGTTATAGTAGGAATGAGTTTAGGTGGTTTTATTACAAACTTATTAGCTACCCTTGAATCAGAAATTGATGTATTGGTATCCATCTTCTATGCAAACCGACTTTCCTATTCGATCTGGAATACGTTACCGGGTAAGTATATTAAAGAAGATTTTGAACACCATGGGGTTACTTACAATGATCTAATTAAATACTGGCATATAACTGACCCAAGCCAATCTATGCCAAAAATGAGGAAAGAAAATATCCTATTAATATCTGCTAAGCATGATCAATACGTTCATCTAGAAGATACTGACCATTTATGGCAGAGTTGGAATAAACCGACTAGATATATCTATGATTGTGGGCATGCTGGTTTTGTTTTAATGAAGAAAAGAATATCGAAGGACACCCTCTCTTTTATTCACAACAAAATAAAGAGGTAAGTCGATGATTATACTAGTAATACTACTTTGGTTGATGGGCTCTATTCTTTTTCTTACAAACCCTAAAAACGAAAAAGTTCGCTGGGCGAGCCTCATTGGATTTTTTGGAGGATTTGGTGGGTTAGGAACTATACTTAGTTTAGACGATACTGGTTGGCTTTTATTTTTGGACAATTTATTTACATCTATTGGCCATTATTGGACGCCTTATGCAGTATTGATTTTTGGCATAATGTTTTCAGGTATCCTTCGTACCAATAAGCAAAAGAGGGCATTTAAGTTTGTATTTCTGCTTCCGGTCATCTTAATGTACTTGACTTACCCAGTGTACCCTGAATTTGAAACAAATCATTTTACTCTGTCGCTTTGGGTTGTACCTTATGTAATGGTTGCAAATATGCTTTTAATATACGCTGGATGGCAAGAAACAAGACCAACAATCAAAAAACAAAAAATAATAACTTGTTTGGTAGTAGTTCCTCCTCTTTCTTTTGCATTAGTATCAAATATTATTTTAGAGGCAGTGGGAGTATCTAACGTATGGAGGTATAATCCTTGGATCATAGCATTACAATTTTTATTATTTACATACTTTGTTATTAAATATGGTTTTCTTGGTGTACAAGTTCGGTTTGAGAAACAAAGACGCGATTCCACTCTGAAAGCCGTAACCTCTGGAACATCTTTATTAAATCACACCATAAAAAATGAAATTGCTAAAATCGATATACTGGTCTATCGGTTAAAAGAGCAAGTCCCCCCTGACAATAAAACAAGTAAAAGTATCGACTTGATGTTAAATTCAACCAATCATTTAATAGAGTTATCCCAACGTATTCAGAGCAAATTAGATATTATAGAGTTAAAAGAAACTGATTTTTGGCTAAGTGACACCGTTGATGCAGCAGTTCGTTTGATACAACCAAGCCTGCATTCAAATTTTAAGGTTATTAAGCAATTCGATTTAGATGTAAAATTATATGCAGACCCTGTTCATCTTCAAGAATCCTTCCTAAATATAATGAAAAATGCGTTAGATGCTATGGAGGACAAGGGAAAACTTGTAATAAAAGTATATAAATCTCGCAAAAAAATGTTCATTGACTTTACGGATAATGGAAAAGGTATTGAAAAAGGTCAAGTAGTAAAAGTATTAGACCCGTTCTATTCAACAAAAGGGAAGGCTGGAAATTATGGGCTTGGTTTAACGTATTGTTTTAATGTTATGCAAATGCACGGTGGTGAAATATTAGTGCAAAGCAAAAAAGACAAAGGTACTACCATTACATTATCGCTTCCATCAAAACGAATGATTCAGACTCAAACCGATACTTCGTGGGAGAGGATTACATATGCACAAAATCAGGGTTATGATAGTTGAGGATGATCCAATTTGGATGGAATTGTTATCTGAGTATGTTGATAAGGAAAGTGATATTACAGTTGCTCTTCAAGCATACACAAAGGAAGAAGCCTTACAAGCTAATCTATCTCACCTTGATGTCATACTAATGGATTTACAATTAAATGAAGACAATAAGGGCTTAAGTGGGATCGAGATTTCAAGACAATTATACAACAAAGGATTTGACAAAATAATCATGTTAACTTCTTGGGATGAGGAAGAAATTATTCTGGATGCATTTGACCGGGGGGCTATGAATTACGTTACGAAATCATCTTACAAGGATATCCCAGATACTATTAGAGATGCATATGAAGGGAAAGTGAGCCTTCATGCGGATGTTTCATCAACAGTACTTAAAAACCTAAGAAAAGAAAGGAAAATAAGTGTATTAACACCCGCAGAACGCCAAGTATATGATCTGAAAGAAAGAGGGTTAACCAAAAAAGAAATTGCAAAACAACTTTTCAAGTCCATGCAGACCATAAAAAATCAGTTAAAAACGATAAAGGGGAAGTTGGATTAAAATGTCCAACTTTCTTTTTTTGAAATTAATAATTATACCATATGTGTAACAGTTTGGGGAGGGCTAATATTTTAGACCTCCTCTACCATTATTGGTTCTTTTACCATATAGATAACGGCGATATTCATTAACGAATATTAGTCATAGATCATGGAGTAAATCAGTCTAGTCAAAGTCTCTCTTTCTTGGGAAGATAGTTTGTTTACTTTGATGAGCATATTGGTTAGCAATTCTATTTCTTTATCCGATAGGCGGTTAACTAAACTTATTAGCTGTTTCTTTCTAGGATTATCATTTTCCTTCATTTGTTCTTTTAAAATGTCTGGGGGTAAGACATCGCTAAGTGTAACACCAAGAGAATCACATATATTTATTAACGTTTCAATTTGAATAGCCCTGCTCCCGCGTTCGATCTCACTAATTGTACTCTGAGAGGTTTCAGATCGTTCACCTAGATCAGCAGTAGTAAGATTAATGGCTTTTCTGTACTCTTTAACTTTCGAACCGATATATTTTTTAATCATTAAGTTCCTCATCCTTATTTGTATTTAAATTCATCTTATCAAAAATTTATTAATTATAAACAAATTACCTAAAACCCGTTTACGAATTATTTGTATTCGAATATAATGGAGGTAAGGAGGTGTAAAGAAGATATATAAGGGGTCCTGCCGACAAAACGCGGATATTATACGCTAAGCAAAATTTCAACCTAAAAAAGTCGAATTCCTCAATTAAGGAACCGACTTTTTAATTTGGCTTGTTAAGCTAAAGCCCCTTTACTTTAAGTATATATCTTCACAATCCCAATAATATTTGATATTCCTATATTATTAAGTATCAAGTCGTTGCAGGATAGTAAAAATGTTCATTTTGTTTTGATGACCAATTAAGTTACCATACTTTAAATCTTTATTTGCTCTTGCCTCAAATTCAGTAATCCAATCTCTTTTCCCGTTGCGATTAGATACCGTTTCATACATATCAAAATTGGGCGAGATAGGAATTGGTGCATTTTGTTTTAAATAGTTAGTAGCTTTTTCATAATCAAATGTCAAACCAAGATGTTCTTTTAAGGAAATTTCTCCTGCATCATATAAAGTTTTCGCTATTTCTTTAATTTCTTCAAAAGTAGCTTTTCGAACATCATACTTACTCGAAAGTTCTTCCCAAGTATTTGAAGAATTCGTTTGTTGAATTTTCGCTTCTTGTATATTTTCTGTTGCTTGGCTAATAGAAAATGTATTTGTTGCATAAGAATCAGTTTTTATGTATGTATTCTTTGTATATGAAATTAACTGATATGGACTGACTGAATTTATCACCATACACACCTCCACACAAGTAGAATATATATTATTGCTTAACCATTACACTTTTGTATTAATTCGGTTAATTAAAGTTTCATCATTATCCACTAACCCTAACTCGAATGCTTTGTCCATAATTTTCTCAACCTTTAATGTAAAGCTTGGGTTTTTACCATAATTCATCTGAACTTGAAGTGCATCTTCATAGAACTTAGACATATCCCGAACGTTCTTTTCATTCACAACTTTTCTTTTTCTAATAGCTCCTTAAATTGACTAAACCCCATATCCGTTGATTTACCACCAAATTCAGTCCCATATTTCATATGTTTTTGAAAGTCGGCAAATAAAGTCAAACGTGTATAAGCTGCAAACTGAGCATTATCTGGTGTTATCTTCATATTTATTTCATCCCTCCTGTACCTTTCTTACAAGCCCATCTTCATCAAATTTCAGCTTACTCCCATTGACATAAAACGGCTGATTGGTATCAATTCCCATCATTTCTAATCCTAATTTGACTTCTTCATGATTTTCTATGGCTACCCAAGGTGATTGCTCATTTGCGAATCGTATAAAATTGTCTAACGATTCAGCAATCGTATGTAAAAGATGGTACTCATCATCACCGCCAATTCCCTTAACTGCATCGGTATGATGTTTCTGCATTTGTTTAACTATTGCTAAATCTTCTTTTGATAGTTTTGACAAGTCAGGAATTTCATTAGAATCACTTACATTTAGCATTTTTCTCACTGTTTTATTAAATGTGTCAACATATGCCGATCCAAGAGGTGTTTTATCCGTGGAGATTGTAACCGAATCCCTTTCTACTGTTACGTAAACTTCAGGACTCGTATAAGGCGATAATTTAATTTTCGTTCCAGGTGCTAATGTCAATGAATTTTCTTGTTGAGATAAAGTGTTTTTTAACTCATTAAGTGATAACAATGGTGCGTCTAAATTCTGTCCTTTACCATTTATAAAATCCTCTGCATTCGTGTAGGCATAGTTTATTTGATTCAAAGAATGAATATCCAAATTACTTTTTTCTAAGTAATTATAAAATTTTTGGGTTTTTATTTTAGTATTTCCTTCATCTTTTACTTCTTTTATTTCTTTTGGTTGATGATTCATTTGTTGTTGTTTAAAGGTATAAATAGAATTTCCACCTATAACTCTCATTTTTTCTCCCTCCATTAATAAACTTGAGAAAATGTAATCAGTATTTTCAACCAGACGCATCATATTTGTGCAATAATCTTCCTTTTTCATCAACCATACCTAATCCATAGGCTTTTTCAAAAATATCATATACTTGATTCCAGTTTCCACTACTTGAATAGTTCTGGTTAATAGTAACATGAGTTTTAGCTGCTTTGGCTACATCTCTAGCATTATCTTTATTCACCATTTCAGCTTTCCCAAGAGCCACCTTAAATTCACCATAGGTTTCGGATTTATAGTCAGCCCAATTACTTATGCTACCTGTTTTTTGATACGTTTCTTGAATGTGTTAAACCTTATTCAAAAAGTTATACGTTAATTTAGTTGGTCTATTCAATGAATCTCTCATTCCGATATTCATGTTCTTCACCTCACGTCTAAATGTTTAATCACAAACTAGCTACTTGATGGAATGTTAATTTTAATGTCTTAAAAGTAAACCTCTATTAATTAATAATTTCTACTTGCTCGTGTTTATGAACATAATCATTAGGAAGAGGGAGTCTACCATTTTCATCCATCCGATACTCTTTTCCTTGAATAATAAATTTCGTATTTTCGTCATGCCCAAATTTTCTCCAGTCCTTTTTTTTCATTCCTTTGCTCTCAAGATCGACCTCATGAATAACACCAAAAGGATCAATCCTATATCTTTTCGGGTTACCATTTATAGTGAAAGGCTCTTCCGTATGTAATTGTCAACTGAAAATTCCCCCACATAGTCATTTAAAACTCCCCCACCTAAAATTTCCATTTAAGGGAATATTTATTTAAGATGAGGGGATACTGATGAGATTCCCGTTCTTCTTACACAGAC
>NZ_JBHFQG010000042.1:0-26324 GCF_041949975.1 Alteribacillus sp. JSM 102045
GGCTTCAAGCGTTATGATCGTTTAAGGTTACGTGTCTTATTACATCACCAATATAAAATAACGGAATTTCAAGTAGGATAAAGGAGTAGGAGTAAGGCACTCCTACCCCAACATTTGACATAGAACCGTTAAAATGAAAAGAGGTAATTATATTGTTAGTAAAAAGGGGAGGAGGAATGTCAATGAAAGATTTGATATTTATAATATTTCTGCCCTCTGTAACGGTTATAATTACGATGATTACAGCTTTGTCAATGCAATGGATGCTTGAAAAAGAAGTGAATGATAAACAGCCTTTTTTCACATTTCATGTGGTAAATATAATTTTTATGATTATGATGTTTGGTACAAGTTCCATTGTCTTTCATGGTATGGTATTAGAAGCGCTGCAATCAAAAGGATGGTTAACTACGTTTTTATATGCCTACGTGTATCCTCTTCCTTTTATTATTCTTCTGTACACTTTAACAGTCCCTCTTTTCCGGTCTTACTTGCAGCCTTATCGTATGCAAAAAAACAGCAACATCATCTACTTAAAAAAACAACAAAACAAGAAATAAAATATTTTACTGGAGTGTTAACAATGGCGAAAAAGAAATACTATGTTGTTTGGAAAGGAAGAAAACCAGGTATTTACAGCAGCTGGGCTGAATGTGAAAAAGAAGTGAAAGGGTTTCCGGGTGCCTCCTTTCGATCCTTTCTCTCAAAAGAAGAAGCAGAACGTGCGTTTAAGGGAGAAAGTACTACTCCTTCTTTAAAACAAAACAGTAATCAGTCGTATGTAGAAGATAGTGTGTCAGTGGATGCTGGCTCCCATGGGAATCCAGGATTTGTAGAATATAAGGGAGTGTGTACGAAAACCGGAGAGGTTTTATTTTCGCATCCAGGAGTAGATATGGGCACTAATAATATGGGAGAATTTCTAGCCATTGTTCATGCCCTTGCTTATTTAAAAGAGAAAAATAGTGATAAGCCAATATACACTGATTCAGGGACTGCAATGAATTGGGTGAAAAAAAAGAAAGCAAATTCGTCTTTAAAACGAAATAAAGAGACAGAAGAAATTTGGCGTTTAGTAGAACGTGCGGAAAATTGGCTTAAAAAAAATGAGTGGTATAATCCTATTTTAAAATGGAATACAAAAGAATGGGGAGAGATTAAAGCGGATTACGGAAGAAAATAATTATCGCTACGTTTAATAATTGACGGACTATGGGTGTATGTAACAACGTGGACAGGAGAATGATGAAGGAGTGATTAATAGTGAGTAAGAATATAGCAACAGTGTGAACTAACATGTTTGAAGACTCCGAGTATACAAACTCGAAAGAAGCGTTTGAAAGGAAGGGCACCAGTTAACTGTCATTGAGAAAGAAAAGGGGAAGACAGTTGAAGGGAAAAATGGAGAAGCAAAAGCTACCGTAGATGCTGCTATAGATGAAGTGGACCCTTCTGATTTTGATGCTTTATTCATACCAGGAGGATTTTCTCCGGATATGTTGAGAGCGGATGAACGATTTGTTAAATTTGCTAAGCACTTTATAGATGAAAATAAACCGGTTTTTGCAATATGTCATGGACCGCAGCTTCTCATAACAGCAAAGGCACTAGAAGGACGCAAAGCCACTGGCTTTACCTCGATATTAGTTGATCTTGAGTACGCGAAAGCAGATGTGCATGATGAGGAAGTGGTAGTCTGTCATAACCTTGTAACAAGCCGTACTCCTGATGATTTACCAGCGTTTAACAGAGAATCTCTAAAGCAGCTCCAATAATTCGTTTTAGAAAGGGCAGTCATCTTAGGCTGTCCTTTTCTTATAAGGTAAGAAAGTATATAATTTGCGCTTTGATGTCTAGCTTCAGCGCCCAGGCTCTCGAAGGCCCATGTAGAAGGAACTTCTGCTAATGGTGTGAACGTCCTGTTCACAACGCAGAAGTCAGTACCTCCTGTACAAGCTAGTTCGACGTTGTCACAGGACTTGACGAATTTAGCCAAACGTCATCTTTCTTAGGCGCTTGCGCTTTTCTTAAGCAGATTTACAGTATATAAATGAACGAAATGATATAATTTAAGGTAAAAGTAGGAAGGAGGGGGAATTTGGCTGAGCAAACGAAATTAGCTACATTTGCTGGAGGATGCTTTTGGTGTATGGTCGGACCCTTTGAAGAACTCGAAGGGGTCCTGTCAATTACCTCTGGATATACTGGAGGCGATATTCAAAACCCAACCTATGAAGAAGTATGTTCAAATACAACCGGCCACGTAGAAGCGGTGCAAATAGAATATAATCCTGCACAACTATCGTATCAGGAATTATTAAAAACTTTTTGGAGGCAAATTGATCCTACTGATAAAGAAGGCCAATTTAATGACAGAGGAGAATCATACAAAACAGCAATATTTTATCACGATGAGTCCCAAAAAGAAGAAGCTGAAAAATCGAAAGAACAACTTGATAAAGAAGGTCCATTTAACGAGCCTATTGTTACACCTATACTTCCTGCTAAAACATTTTATCGAGCGGAAGAATACCATCAGGATTATCATAAGAAAAAACGCTTTCACTATTTAATGTACCGAAAAGGTTCGGGCCGGGAAGGATTTATTAAGGAATATTGGGGTGAGTAAGAATGTCATATGAAAAAGAAGATTTAAAAAAAAGACTGAAGCCTATTCAATTTGAGGTTACACAAAACAATGGAACAGAACGCCCATTTGAAAATGAATATTGGAACTTAATGGATGAAGGTATTTATGTAGATATTATTTCCGGAGAACCTTTATTCAGCTCCATCGAAAAATTTGAATCTAACTGCGGGTGGCCGAGTTTTACCAAACCTCTTAACGAGGAAAGCCTTGTAGAAAAATTTGATACTTCTTTTGGGATGAGAAGAACAGAAGTAAGAACAAAGAAATCCGACTCTCATCTTGGTCATGTTTTTCCTGATGGGCCTCCACCCGAAGGATTAAGGTATTGTATTAATTCTGCGGCACTAAAATTCATACCTAAAAATGATTTAGAAAAAGAGGGGTATGGTGAATATAAGAAGCTGTTTGAGAAGTAGCAGAAAACACAAACAGGTTTAGCTTTTCCTGCAAAAGGGTAACATCTCTAATATACAGCATGTTTTGGACAGAATAAAGTATTTTTTCACACTCAAAAGAATTTCTATACTTCAAATCAAGGAGGAAATATTAATGGATGCAAAAATGCAAGAACTAATTGACGGATTAAATGAAGATTTAGCTAACGAGTATGCAGCAGTAATCATGTACAACAACTATGCTGCTGTTGTTTCTGGTTTATACCGCCAGGTTTTAAAACCTTTTTTTGAGGGAGAAATTGCTGATGAGCAAGGCCACGCCCTTTATTTAGCGGAGAAAATTAAAACATTGGGCGGCACTCCAACAACGAAACCAGCTGATGTAAAACAAACAGAGGACGTAAAAGAAATGCTTGAAAGTGCGCGCCAATCTGAAGTAGATACCATTGAACGTTATAAAAAACGGGCTAAACAAGCTGATGAATTAGGTTTAATTGAACTGCAAATTAAATTAGAAGACTTGATTGCCGATGAAACGGGCCATATGGAAGAAATGGAACGTTTATTAGACGATCCTCGTCTTCAATAATAGCGGAAGTAAGGCTGTTCTCTCTATCTTTGATGAGGGAACAGTTTTTTTGTTGTTTAGGAAATTATGTTTTTACAAGTTGTGGATACTATCTCCATATTGTTTGATCCGCGTCTAGCTTCAGCGCCCAGCCTCTCGGGGTTAAATAACCTCCAGTCATTAAAGGCAAAGAGCGCCTTTAGTGACTGGAGAACATTTACCTGTCGAGGCTGAACAGAGCGCTTGCGCTTTTGTTCTACAGGTAAAAAGTGTAAAATTATATTAATTAACAAAGACTTATAACATACACACCGTATGAATACCATCACAAAACGAATCGATAAGCAGTTTTTTAATGGAGAGGTATTAAGGCATGATGATGAATAACTACGATATTAAACAATATGTGGAAAAATATAAGTTACCCAATAAAAATGTGAAATATGAATGGGTTAAATGTCATGACACTTTTCTATTTCTACAATTGTTTTCTCCTTCTCAATCAAAAGAAGAAAATGAAACTGTTCTATTACTTCATGGTTTCTTTGATCATACAGGAACCAATGCTTCATTAATTAAACATTTGCTTGGTCAAGGGTTTCATGTAGCTGCTTTTGATTTACCGGGGCATGGTCTTTCGGGTGGAGAACGTTACCAGGTGAATTCTTTTCAGGAGTATCAATTTGCCCTTCACTCTATTTTAGAGACTTTAAATGTCTGGGAAATTCAAAAAGTACATGGAATAGGACACAGTACAGGAGGGGCTATCTTAGCTGATTATTTATTAGCGGGTACTCCTGCATTATTTAAAAAAGTTGGCTTAGTTTCCCCGCTTATCCGTCCGAGCCAATGGTGGGTGAGCAAGTTATCGGCGCCATTGTTATCCGTATTTCTAAAAGAGTTACCCCGGAAGTTTCGTATGAATGCAGGAAACTCTTCTTTTATGAAAAAAATAAAAGAAGATCCACTGCAAGGAAAAGTTGTGTCCTTAAAATGGGTAAAGGCTATGTTTGAGTGGGAAAAACAATTGAAAACTAACGATCCAATTGATCGAAACATACTTATCATTCAAGGGACAAAAGATCAAACGGTAGATTGGAAACATAATATGGACGCTTACCATCAGTTATTCCCTAAAGCTAAACGAATTCTCGTCGATAATGGAAGTCATCATTTATTAAATGAAAGAAAAGCTCAAAAGGAAATCGTTTACCAACTGCTTATTAAATATTTGAAAAGCCAAGGGTAACAAGGTTTGCATAAAATAAAAAACGCGGCGTTTCCAATTTATATGTTTAAACGCCGCGTTTCTTAGTTATTTTGCATATTTCATTTCTTTTTCTTTATAATCTTCTAACTCTTCGACATATACTTCTTTTGCTTTTCTTTCATCCAGCTTTTTCTCTATTTTGCTTATAGCAGCTGGATCACTCATGAGTTCTTTTTTATTTTCACTTATTAGTTCTTCTAGGGTGGAGCGTATAGGTTTTCTCATTATCCAATCCTTCCTTTATATAATTTTCTCATCCATCCCCATTATAACGAATAAAAAAACGTCAAGGGGAATATAAATGTTAATATTTTTTGAAAAGTTGAAATAAAAAATCAAAATCTTTATTCATAAAAATACATTTTAAATATGAGCTCGTTTTTGTAATCGCTTACATTAACAAAGGTTATTTACAAATCATAAAAGCGATGTTAGAATATTTACAACTTTATCTCGATGAAAATACAACAGTTTTTCCAGGGTGTTCAAATGTCTATTAGAGAAAGCATTGCAGTCGTGTCGAGATTATTCAAAAAACACAAATGTCAGAATTTTCGTTCAGGAGGGGAGAGGGATGACCGTATCTCAAAAGAGAGCTATTGACAGTATGGAGAGGCAAATTGACGAGCTAAACACAAAGTTAAAACTTCTCAAGCATGGCAAAGAAGAAAAATTTGAACAAGTTGAAACCGATGATTTCATAATAGAAGTATATAACTAATTGTTAATATACGAATGTTTAGCTGCTATGAACGTTAAACATTCTTTTTTTTTGAATAAGATAACGTCCAAGAGAAGATTAGTTATATAATAGGAAGAGCAGGAAAGGAAGGAGTAATAGTATGGGAAGCCATATGCTGAAAACAAAGGATATTCACCAAATCACTCTGCCTACCCCTTTTTTAGTGGGACCCGTACATGTATATCTAATAGAAGGAGAAGCCTTAACACTCGTTGATAGTGGGCCTAATACAAAAGAGGCGTGGGAATTACTGAATAAAGCATTAGAAAATCGAGGCTATCAGCCTAAGGATATAGAGCAGGTTATTTTAACACACCATCATCCAGATCACACTGGATTAGCTTATCGTTTTACGGAGACGGCAGAGATAAAAGGGCATTGGAAAAATAATTTTTGGCTTGAAGGAGACGCTGATTTTTTTATCCAAATCATATCTTATTTTAATAATTTATATGATTGTTTAGGCTTACCCGAGAGGCTGAAAGATAAAATATTAGAAGAACATAAAAGCTATATCCGCTTAACAGAAAAAACTGCGCTTCGTACCAGTCTTAATCACGGCGATTTAATTGATGGCTTAAATGGATGGAAAGCAGTCGAAACCTCCGGGCATGCACAAACACATATTTCCTTACTAAGGGAAGAAGATGGATACTTTATTGGGGGAGATCATATTCTTGGCCACATCTCCTCAAACGCAATTATTGAAGCTCCTTATCCTGGAGAGAAAGATCGAAGCAGATCTTTACTTCAATACCGAGAGGCATTAAACCGCTGTAAAAGATATCCGATTTCAAAAGTATTGCCCGGCCACGGTGAGATAGTAGAGGATGTCGAGGAGTTAATAAATAAACGCTTAAATAGTCAAGACAAACGTGCAGACCAACTGCTGCAATTATTAAATGAATATGGCGCTATGAATTGTTTCAGTTTGTGCAGGCTGTTTTTTAAAGATACGGTAGAAAAACAACCTGCGTTAACAATGTCTGAAATATTGGGACACTTAGATTTATTAGAGGAAAAGAATTTAATTACTGCTAAGTTAAAAAATAATCAGTTTTTTTATTACCTAAATAATTGAATGGTTATTCATTCATTTTTAGTTGGAGGGAAATAATAAAATAAAACGAATAATGATGCTTCATTGGTGGTATGAAGATACTATATAATGTATATAGAAGTCACACAAGTTTAGAAGGAAGGTGCAGAAGTTATGGAAGAAAAGCAATCGCGTTCGCGTCTGGGGCTTAAAATTGGTTTAGCAGTCGGAGGAGCTTCTGCTTTAGTGATAGTTGGAAACCGGCGTACTAGACAGAAAATAATTGACGGTACTAAACAGACTGCCACAGCTATTAATGAAGCAAGTAAGTTTATTTCCGAGAATAGAGAAGAAATTATCTCTCAAGTAAAAACGGCATCTAACCAATTATCTGATTTATTAAAATCTGCAAATGAAGATATCCAGCTAATATCTGAAAGAGCAAATCACTTAAAAGAAACGACATTAAACGTAAAAGAAACAACTCAAAAAACAGCTGAAGAACTAAAAGAATTAAAAGAAAAAGAAACAGATATAGAAGAAACGAAACAATTAGAGCAAGCAGACAATGTAGAAAGACTTCCGACCAGCCATAATGTTACAAAGGAAATGTAACATAAAGGAGTTGTCTATTAAGGCAGCTCTTTTTTTATTTTAAAGTATTTGTTTAAGTGTCTATGTTAGCGGGGTGGAAAGGTTGAATATTTTTTAACTTTAAGCGATCTAAAAGGCTTTTCTTTTAAACATTAAGTTTATGTTCTTTTTTTTGAGGAAATATGGTTGATATAACGTTTTGATAAGTCTGCAAAAGGAGGCACTGGTTATGGGATTATTGGAAGAGTTAAAGAACTATAAAAAACAACATGATGATACAGGTATCCTGACTATTTATTTAAATACTGATTTTGGAGAAGGCAGTCAGCATAAAGGAGAATGGAAAATCCGCTTAAAAAATGGGCTGAAAAAAATTAAAGAGTACGTAGAAACTAGCGGCACCCAAGAAGAACAAAAAACATTTAAAAAGTTAGCTGATTTAGCCGATCAGCATATATACGATCAACAAATGAATCTGCAAAAAAGTTATATTTTTATGGCTTCTGCTGATGGGAATTTCCACGTAGAAAGAATTCTTCAGGTTCCTGTAGAAACTGAATTTCATTGGGAGAAAAAGCCTGTGTTAAATCAGTTAGAAGAGATGCAGTCCAGTTATCCTGCTGCAGGTATCGTCATGGTACAAAAAAGTGACGTGCATTTTATAGATACAGCACTTGGTGAAATCCGAGAGGAAAAACACTTCAGCTGGGAAGTAGAATCTGAAGATTGGAACCAGTATGAAGGAAATTCAGCCACAGAACGAATATCCTCTGGTTCTACGCAAGTAGATGAAGTCCAACAGCGATTTGAAGAAAACCGTCAGCGCTGGTACAAAAATTTAGCTCCTGTTTTGGATAAAGAAGTAAAGAAAAGAAATCAGCAAGGAATTTATCTTGTCGGTAACAAGGAATCCATTCGAGATCTTGAGAAACATCTAGGTGCAAAAGTGATAGATAGTATTCCTAAAAATTTGACTTCAAAATCTTCTCATGAAGTACTAAACAAAGTCTATGGTGAAAAAGTTCGATAAACAAAAACCGGGCAATCTAATGCCTGGTTTTTTTATTGTTTAGGAAATTATGTTTTTACAAGTTGTGGATAACTATCTCCATATTGTTTGATCCGCGTCTAGCTTCAGCGCTCAGCCTCTCGGGGTTAAATAACCTTCAGTCATTAAAGGCAAAGAGCGCCTTTATTGCCTGGAGAACATTTACCTGTCGAGGCTGATCAGGGCGATTGCGCTTTTGTTCTTAATAAAAACATAAACAGCAGCTTTTCTGTGACTAAAAAAAGCAGAATACAATAAAAAATTTAATTAATCTGTTACTATTGAAAGAAAGTGCAATGGAAATAAATTATTTTTAATCGTTCCCTTGACGTATCTGTTTCATTTTCTTAAAAATAGAGGGAGTTAATTCAAAGCAGAGGAGAGAACACATATATGGAATTTTCTATGAAAGAACATGGTTTTTCTACAGATACAGAGTTTGGCAGTCTAGATATTTCTTCAAATGCTGAATATGGTTTCAGACCTTATCAATTGCTTGTTTCTTCGGTAGCAGTATGCAGCGGTGGCGTACTAAGAAAAGTAATGGAGAAACGAAGACAATCCGTTAGAGATATTAAAATAAATGCAGACGTGAAAAGAAGCGGAAAGGGAGCTGATGAAATACAGGAAATCCATCTTCATTTTATTATTGAGGCTGAAAATGTAACAGAAGATCAAATGAAAAAAAATATGGAATGGACGAAAAAAAATTGTTCGATGGTACAGTCCGTAAAGGACAGCATTCATATTACAGAAACTTTTGAATTAAAATAGTTATATTATGGAAGAAAATGTTTAAAGATAACAGCGCAATGAGTTAGAACAGGGGAGAAAAAGATGGGAACCGAAAACAAACAAATGGATTTCACAGAAGGAAGCATCATGAGAAAAATGATTCTTTTTGCTACTCCCATCTTTTTGGGAAACCTTCTTCAAAGTTCCTATCAAATTATTGACAGTTTGTGGGTAGGTAATCTAATTGGAGCAGATGCCCTAGGTGCCGTATCTATTTCTGCCACCATTATTTTTACGATACTTTCTTTTATTATAGGTATAAATAGTGCAACCCTGACCGTGCTTTCACAAAGAACAGGCGCAAATGATAGTGAAGGCTTAACAACATCGCTAAATGCATTTGTATTCGTTTTAGGCACACTTTCGATTTTTTTAGGTGTCGCAGGATATATTTTGTCTCCGTATATACTCTCATGGATGGGAACCCCAGAAAGCATCTTTCCTATGGCATTAAATTATTTAAGAATAAATTTCATAGGGATCATTTTTTTGTTTGGCTATAATTTTATAGGCACTATACTTCGTGCCATCGGAGACAGTAAAACGCCTCTTCGCTTTATTTTTTTAGCGGTGGTACTTAATACAATCCTGGACCCGTTATTTATAGCCGGCATGGATCTCGGTATGGAAGGCGCAGCTTATGCCACGGTTGTTTCTCAAGGCAGTGCTTTTCTATTTGGTATTATTTATTCCATAATAAAAAAGGGTCTTCCATTCACCATTCCAACACCTCCGCCATGGCCAGAATTTAAAAGAATTTTTAAGCTGGGACTGCCTTCGGGATTTTCGATGATGGCTATTTCAGGCGGCGTACTTGCTATTATGACAGTCGTTACTTCGTTTGGGGAGACTGTAGTTGCTGGGTATGGTGCGGCACAGCGGATAGACAGTGTGATTATGATTCCTGCTACTACATTAGGTTCTGCTATTACCAGTATGGCAGGACAAAATATAGGAGCAGATAAATGGCACCGGGTAAGCGACATTGCCAAAAGCGGTCTGATATTAATTTTTAGTGTCTCGTTAACAATTGGCCTCTTTGTATTTTTGTCTGCGGGACTGTTAATGCGTATGTTTGTGGAAGATCAGGCAACGATTGATTTTGGTGCCGCTTATCTTAGAATGATTGCCTTCTTTTATCCGTTTTTAGGTATTAATTTTGTACTAAATGGAATTGTTCGTTCTTCAGGGGCGATGTTTCAAGTACTGATTCTTAATATTATTTCTTTCTGGGTGCTGCGCTTTCCACTTGCCTGGGCTTTCTCCTCTCTCTATGAAGAAAATGGTATAGCTATTGGTATTGGCCTAAGCTTTGTTGTGAGCAGCATCATAGCTGCAGCTTATTATCGATTGGGAAAATGGAGAGATATTAATATTTTTCATGACGAGAAGAAAGAAACAGACAAAACAGGAGGAAATGAATGAGCAGCCCGGTACATGAACAAAAACGGCAATTACAATACTTAAAACAGCGAGTTCGTTTAATTCAAGAAATGATAGAACAGATGGAACAAGCAGAATCCCATGATCGAACTGAGTTAAAAAGGCTTGATGAGATGTTGGCACAAATAAGACGGAAAATAACCCAATTTAAACAAGACTGGGATGGAGAGGAGAGGTAGCGGTATGGAAATTTACTTGATCAGGCATGGAGAATCTGAAGGAAATAGAGCTGCTAAATTACAAGGCTGTGAAGACTTCGCTCTTACTCTGAAAGGAAAAAGGCAAGCAATGAAGCTAGGGGAATATCTTTCTGAAGTTGAACTTGATTACCTATACAGCAGTGACCTGGCTAGATCATATGAAACCGCAAAAGCTATTGAAAAGCATCAATCCGTCCAAATTAAGGCTTCTAAAGATTTCCGGGAAATAAATTTAGGTCCGCTGCAAGGCAAAACAAGAGAACAAATATATGAAGAATATCCAGAAGTAAAAAATAAAAATTTACTTCAGTCTGGACTTAGCGGAACAGAGACAGATGAACAAATAACAGCAAGGTGCAGGCATTTGTATAAAATATTAACGGAAGTAAAAGAAAATGAGAAAGCTGCTGTAGTTTCGCACGGAGGGTTTCTGACTATCTTCTTAATGTATTTACTGGCTGGGGAACAATGGAATAAACTTCACCGTCCTTTTCGCCTAAACAATACTGGAGTGTCCAAATTAAGCTGGAAAGGTGATAAACTTTCTATTCATTACATAAATCAGTATCATCATCTAGAAGACAATAGAATCATGAATTATTGAATAGAGATGGGGCTGTCTCAAAAGGTTAGTTGGTCATATAGCAACTGGAATATGCGAGAACTTCGCGTCGGGAAAAAGGGCAGTGTGAAGACCCCGCAGTGAGCGGTTTTTGCTCACGAGGAGGCTGAGCCGTCCCCCGCGGCAAAGAAGACACTACGAGAACGAGCAAAGAGAGTTGGAGTAGATGTCGCACTTGTGCCCTGAGGGTGAAAGCGAGTATATTCCATTTGCGTTTGCCGAGAACTGACTTATGAGACAACTCCATTCTTACTTTTACCCGTTATATTCAATTGGAGAACCTGGGCCAAGGTCTATTCCGAAAGCCATCCATACAATTAACATTAATGTCCATGTGATCATGAAAATAATAGAGTAAGGCAGCATGACAGAAATCAAAGATCCAATTCCCATCTTTTTATCATACTTTTGAGCGAATGCAATAATAATTGCAAAGTAAGTCATTAACGGTGTAATAATATTTGTAGTGGAGTCAGCCACACGATAAGCCATTTGAGTAAGTTCAGGTGAATAACCCTGCAGCATCATAATTGGTACAAATACTGGTGCCATGATCGCCCATTTAGCTGATGCACTTCCGATAAATAAGTTAATAAAACCAGTAATAATAACAAATGCTATGATTAAAGGAATTCCACTTAGGTTAATAGCGTCAAGAAATTCTGCGCCATATACACCGAGCAAAAGCCCCATATTTGTTTCATTGAAATAGGCGACAAATTGACCAGCTGTAAACGCAAGAACGATAAACATTCCCATGGATGACATCGTTTCTGAAAGCTGGTTTGCAACATCTTTGTCGTTTCTAATAGATTTTGTCACGATACCATATACTAAACCAGGCACAAAGAACATAATGAGTATTACAACTACTAATGAGTTCATAAATGGCGATTGTACAATAGCCCCGTCTTCCCCGCGTAAAGGGGCATTGGCAGGAACAATTAATAAAGATAGTAAAATCGCCGTAACAAGAGTAGAGACTCCAGCCCAGAGCATGCCTTTTTTCTCTTGTGAAGTAATTTCCTGCAGTTCTTCTGAGTAATCTCCTTTATAAGCTCCGAGCCTCGGCTCAACAATCTTTTCACTTACCAATGTTCCAACAATCGTTAAAAAGAAAGTGGATACAATGATGAAGTAATAGTTCATTGCATTGTTCATACCCTCTGCGTATGCAGCATCAATTGTAGCGGCCGCTTGCATTGTTAATTCTCCAAGCATAGGGTCTGTAGCTGAAAGAAGTAAGTTGGCGCTGAATCCAGCAGATACTCCAGCAAAAGCTGCAGCAAGTCCAGCAAGAGGGTGTCTTCCTAATGCTGCAAAGAGCATCGCACCGAGGGGTGGAAGCACGACATAGCCTGCATCAGAAGCAACACTTGACATGATACCTGCAAACACCAAGCCGCCTGTAAGAAGGAACTTAGGTACTGATAAAACAAAACTACGCAGTAAAACACTAATAAGGCCAGTGCGCTCAGCAATACCGATTCCAATCATCGTTGCAAGAACGACTCCGAGCGGTGCAAAGTTAATAAAATTCTCAACCATACTTGTGAACATGTATTCAATGCCTTCATTTGAAAGGAGGTTAGTGACAGTAAGCATTTCCCCTTCTTCTGCCGGATCTTCCACTTGTAAGCCAGCATTAGATAGAATAGCAGAAGCAATAACGACAAGGATAGCTAAGATAGCAAATAAAGTAATTGGGTGAGGCAGTTTGTTCCCTACCTTTTCTATAATGTCCAGTGATCTTTGGACAACCCCCTGCTTTTCATTTTGATCAGCCATAATGTATTTCCCCCTTTTGAAAATTTTGACGACAGATAAAACTGAAAATAATTATACCAAGATATTATTATAAATATAAAATATTATAATTGAAATACTTTTACTTTGAATTTTAATCTTTTTAATTGCAAATTAATTACAATATTTATGAAAAATTTAATTTAATAAAACACTCCTTTTACCATTGTAAGCGCTTATCAATTGTTATTTGTACCATTAATTATTTAGAAATGAAACCCTTTTAAGGCAAAAAAATTTTCTGATATAAAATATGATGAAAACTAATATAACAACAAAAGGAATTATTTTGTATAGAGCAATTATTAATGCGAAAACTAACAAATAAAAAATCGGAGGAGTGTCTTGTGAAGCGTATTGTTTTTATTTTCTTATTTCTCGTCTTGACTATGACTTTTTCGTTGGAAAATGTTTTAGGGGAAGAAATATACAGGTGGAATTTTAAGCCTGCTAAAAATAACCAACCATCAGATACAGAAGAAATTTATAAAGAAATGCTCAATAAATATGGTGGTTTTTTCATTGGAGATCCTAATAGTAAATCATTATATCTAACATTCGATAATGGTTATGAAAATGGGTATACTGCTGATATACTCGATGTTTTAAAAGAAAAGAATGTCCCAGCAGCTTTTTTTGTAACTGGTCATTATTTGAAATCTGCTCCTGAATTAGTTAAGAGAATGAAAGAAGAAGGCCACGTTGTAGGCAATCATTCATGGCATCATCCAAGCTTGCCGGAAATAAGCAATAAACGTTTGGAAGAAGAACTCGGTAAAGTTAAAGAAGAATATGAACGGATTACTGGTGAAAAAGATATGATATATTTAAGACCGCCGCAAGGGACTTTTAATGAAAGATCTTTGGCTCAAACACAACAATTGGGATATATTAATGTATTTTGGTCGTTTGCTTATGTGGATTGGGAAACTAATGGACAAAAAGGACCCGGCCATGCTTATAACAGCATCATGCGAAGGATCCACCCTGGAGCGGTTATGCTTTTACATTCGGTATCTGAAGATAATGCCGAAGCTTTAGAAAAAGTAATTGATGAATGTCAAAGCGAGGGCTATACTTTTAAAAGTCTGGATGAATTAGTGTTAAATATTCCTTAAATAACAGCAAAAGGACGGAAGCTCATTACTGCTTCCGTCCTAAGTATGTGTAAGGACTTATGTAAAAAGTTTACCTAATTCAGAGGCAACTGTTTCTAAGGTAGAAACATCTGTTACATCAAATACAATCCATTGTTTGCTTTTCACTACTAATACACCAATTTCATTCTTTTGATTTTTTATCGGAAAAGCAAGCTGGCTTTGTATGTTTTCTCCCTCACTGGCCGAAGCATGGAGGCGGGATTCGTCTTTTTCATGTAAGTAAATTCCTGCCCAATTAATATAATCCACTTTTTCACACAAAGTATTTACAGTTTGGTTTAAAGTGTTGGAAATAGTGTTTGATCGATATGCAGAAGCCAATATGTGAATGGAAGCTAGGTCTGTGGCTATAGACAATGGAATCCTCCTTTGCGATTTGGATTGATTCTATTTTACCAAACGATAAAAGCTGTACGGACTAGTAAGTTTAGGAAATGAAAAGAGTGATGGTATAATGAAGTTATGAAGGAGGGCTATCGTATGTGGAAAGTAGAAAAGATGCTGCCAAAAAATTATAATTACAAACATTTACTGCAAAGAATGAAGACGGACCCACTAATAAATATTGACTCATCCTTACATTCCTTGCGCCTGCCAATAAAAGAAGGGAATGTAAAAGAAGGAATCTTAGTGCGGTTTTTTGAAACATCTTCAGGGATAAAAGCTGAACTAACCGGTGAAAAAATCACCAAAGAATCAGCTTATCATCAGGCAAATAATATTTTTATGTGGGAGCGTTCTTTAGATACAATTAGTGATTATTTTAAAGGTACAGATTTAGCCCCTCTTTTCCAACGTTTTGCTGGTTTTCCGCTTGTTCGGGACTTTGAAACATATGGATGTTTAATGAAAACTATTATTCACCAGCAGCTCAATATGAAATTCGCTTATACGCTGTCTGTAAGATTTGTCCATACTTATGGAGAAGAGGCAGACGGAGCATGGTTTTATCCATCTCCAGAAACAGTAGCAGCATTAGAACCTTCTGATTTACTTCAGCTTCAATTCAGTAGAAGAAAAGCAGAGTATGTTATAGACACTTCAAAGCTTATTAAAGAAAAGAAGCTGCGATTGAATGAGCTGCTGCAAAAAAACGATGAGGAAATTATTCAAGAATTAACAGCTATCCGTGGAATAGGACATTGGACCGCTCAATGCTTTTTATTGTTCGGATTAGGGAGAGAAAATCTTTTACCGGCTGGAGATATTGGTGTTCAAAACGGGTTGAAAAAACTTTGGGAAAGAGATAAAAAACCTTCTGTAGAAGAAATTAAGCAGCGTGGGGAAAAATGGTCTCCTTATGCAAGCTATGCCTCTCTTTATATATGGCTGAGCACTGAATTTCCCGACGAGTAATCATGAACTCATATTTTGAAATGACTTGTTCATATTAGTCTTAATATTCGGTCTATAATTGAAAAAGGAGGGATGGACATTGAGCGGAAGAGATATTGAAACCTTTCACCGTCGGTTTAGCTCGTTAGAAGACTTTGCGGATCATATAAGTGAACTATTAGAAGGTCCGGTTACCATTGAAGATGCTAATCACAGGCTACTAGCATACAGCACACATGAAGAACATACGGATTCAGCTAGAACTTCTACAATTATTGGAAGACGTGTACCGGAAAAAGTTATTAATAAGCTATGGAAAGAGGGAATTATTCCATCTCTTCATCAACATAATAAGGCAATACATATTAAAGAGATTAAGGAAATTGGCTTAGGAACTCGTATGGCTGTTACTATAAAAAAAAATAAAGAAGTACTGGGCTACATTTGGGTTTTAGAAGGAAAACGAATTTTTAATGAACACGAAGCATCAATGCTTGAAGCCGCTGCATCCAAAGCAGTTACGCAATTACAGAAAGTTGACTATAGAAAAAAAGAACGAGAAAAAAACAGTCAAGAGTTGTTTTGGAGATTATTAACAGGTGATAATGTAGAAGAGGAAGCTGTTAAAAAGGATATTTTAAGCTGGTTTCCACAACTTCCTGCTGCCTTTTCGGTCATTATATTTTACACGGATGGAGAGTTTAGTGATAGAGTTCATAAGAACATTGCGTATTTAACAAACACCTCACAAAAAGTAAAAAATATTTTTCATACGAGCGATCAAAATATGATGATTTTGTTAGTAGAGCCTCTTTTCAAAGAGCCCAAGGAAAGAAGCATTCGTTTGTTTGTTAAAGAATGTATGCATTTATTAAAGGAAAGGTTTAACATTGAACAAATAACTGCAGGGAGTGGAGAAATTTGTTTTTACTTTTCGGAAGTGAAAAACAGTTATCAAAAGGCTTTGGAAGTTATTAAGATAAATCGTAAACTTCCAGTTGATAAGGAAAAGTATATCTTTTATCATGAATTAGGTTTTTATAAGTATGCTGATCTCTTAATCGATTATAAAAAACAAGAAAACTGTACGGAACCAGTCCTGCAGTTGTTGAAGTCTTATGATCAAAAAAACAATACCGAATTGTTTAAGAGCTTGGCTCTTTATCTTCAATGTGACACTAACACGAAGGAAGCTTCACAACACTTGCATATTCACGTTAATACATTAGCTTATAGATTAAAGAGAATTGAAGAGTTGACCGGATTGGATATGGATAATCCATACCAAAAGCTATCCTTACTTCTAGAAATCAGCTTAATTGAATTAAACGGCTAAAGAGCAGCGATTTGTGTTTTTTCACAAATCACTGCTCATAATTTTTGGGATGAACACGAGGAAGGTGCCTGGTTTTTTCTTCTATAATAGCAGTAAGAATAAAATGCTGGGGGAATATAAATGATTATTGGAGTACCTAAGGAAATTAAAAATAATGAGAACCGTGTAGCTATAACACCAGCAGGGGTAGAATCTTTTGTAAAAGCGGGACACGATGTATTAATCGAAGATAAAGCTGGCAATGGAAGCGGATTTTCAAATGAGGAATATAAAAAAGCAGGTGCAAAAATTATAGAAACCCCCGAACACGTATGGAATCATGCCGAAATGGTTATAAAAGTCAAAGAACCATTGGAAGAAGAATATTTTTACTTCCGTGAAAATCTTATCCTATTTACTTATCTTCATTTAGCAGCCGAACCAAAGCTTGTTAAAGCTCTAACAGAAGCAGGAGTTGTTGCAGTAGCTTATGAAACAGTCGAAAAAGACGGCACTCTTCCTTTATTAACTCCAATGAGTGAAGTGGCAGGAAGAATGGCTTCTCAAATCGGTGCTCAATTTCTTGAAAAGACAAAAGGCGGGAAAGGTATATTACTTTCTGGTGTACCGGGTGTAAAAAGAGGGAAAGTGACTATTATTGGTGGAGGAGTAGTCGGTACAAATGCAGCAACAATTGCTGCCGGTTTAGGAGCTGAAGTTACTATTATAGATTTGAATCCACAAAAACTTCGCGAGATAGACAATATGTACAGCGGCAGTATACAAACGGTAATGTCTAATCCAATGAACATATTTGAGGAAGTAAAATCATCAGATCTTATAATAGGAGCTGTTTTAATACCTGGGGCTAGAGCCCCAAAGCTGGTGACAGAGGAAATGATTGTTTCTATGTCCCCAGGATCTGTTGTTATCGACGTGGCAATTGATCAAGGTGGCATTATAGAAACAGCTGATCGGATTACAACTCATGATGCGGCCACCTATACTAAGCATGAAGTAATACATTATGCGGTTGCTAATATGCCTGGTGCGGTGCCAAGAACATCAACGATTGCCTTAACCAATGTAACAGTTCCTTATGCTATTGAAATAGCTAATAAAGGTATTATTCAAGCGTCTAAAGATAATGAAGCAATAAAAAAGGGAATAAATACTGCAAATGGTTTTGTAACATATGAAGCAATAGCAAATGATTTAGGGTATCCAACACAAGCCCCGCTGGAAATTTTACAGGGTCAATAAAAATAGATGAAAAATGCCATCAGCTGTTTTACAAATTAATATCAAAAAGCTAGGAATGGAATATATGGGTACATTCAAAGCATCAGAGAGAGCAGCCTTAATCATGGGTCTGCTCTTTTTTATACTGCTAGGAAAGTATAAAATTTATTTTTATTGGTAAACAGTATAAGCAAAACTACGGCATTCAACGTACAGGACGTTCGCGAACTTAGCAGAGGTTCCTTTAACTTAGGCGTTTTTATTTAAAAGGGATATGCCGAGTTTTTCTAATATTTAATTGTAAGTGAAAATATATAATAGTATTGATAAATAATTAAAATCACTTATAATTAAAGGTGAAGGAGAAATGAGGAATAAAGAATGTATCAAGAAGAAAGAATGGAAGCAATTGTTCATCATTTAAAAAATCATCAAAGAATTAGCATTCAAGATATGTGTCATAAATTTAATGTTTCAAGAGACACTGCGAGAAGAGATGTGGTGAAACTAACGGAGCAAGGTCTTGTTATTAGAACTCATGGCGGTGTTATGCTTCCGCGTATTACGGAATCATTAAAAGGTTATTCAGAACGTTTAGAAAGGACTGCTGAGGAAAAAAAGAAAATTGCGAAGCGTGCAGCTGAGTTAATAAATCCGAATGAAGTGATAATGCTTGATGCTTCGACTACGGTCCAATTTACAGCAGAAAGTATTAAGACCAATCCGTTAACTGTCATTACCAACTCCATTGTGAATGCAGAAAGTGTATCTCATCATTACGACACAGAAATATACTTACTTGGAGGACGGTTAAATACAGAACATCGATTTTTATACGGTCCGAATACGCTCGATAAGTTAGATCAATACTATGCGGATAAAGCATTTATTGGGGTAATAGGGATACGTGAAGACGGATTTTATTATGCTCACGAAGAAGATGCTGCTGTTAAAAAGAAAATGGCAGAACGAGCGGATAAGGTATATATCCTTGCGGATCATTCTAAGTTTTATAAGAAGCACTTTTATAAAGGAATGGGTTTAGATTTTACAGATGTGATTATTACAGATATTCCTCCTTCAGAAGAGATTATAAATATGTTAAATGATAATGGCATTGAAATAATCAATGCCGAGTCATAAATGAAAATATCGGCGTAATCTTCCTTATGAAGAGCGTGACGATATAATTAAAGAAGGTCTGCACCAATTTACGGTGAAGACCTTCTTTTAAATTACCAGCGAAAAATGCAGCCGCCCCCACGGTAGCCTTGCCATTAATACAATCATTTCCATAAGATGAAATAACTAATGTATAAAAAACATTTACCCTTTAGGGGGATACCCTTTAAAGCAGGAAGGATGCGAATCATGGCTTACTATGTGTATAAAGGTGCAGTAAAGCATCCGGCTTATGAGCTTCCTTTTATACTTTACTTTGATTCTTATGAAGAATCAGTTTGTATCACTACCTATGATATTCATTCACCTAAGCCCTCGATTTGTAATTATCAATTTCCAGCTAGATCTTTAAACGATGTTCGAATACTCATAAATAAAATGGGTGCTGATGGTGATAGTGTCATATTTAAATACTATTACCTTCATTAATTTTGTTAATTGTTTCGGATAATTAAATAAACTATCAAACCAACAATTGGGAAAAAGAGTGTTCCGATCAATACAATAAGAGCAAACTCTTTACTGTTGCCTTTACGAATGGAATCCCGGTACGCCCATACGCTCGTAATGATATTTAGAAGAAATATCCCTGCTATAAATAATAATACAACTCCAAAAATTCCCATAACTTCCATTTTCTTTCCCCCTCTCTATATATTCTATAATCTAATATACGAAAAGACTCCCAAAAATGTTTCACGTAAACTGTAGGCCTAATGCTTTTTTAGAATTAAAAAAACCTCCAGCTTATTAAGCTGAAGGTGAATTTTATTAGTCGAGGTCAGCTGGATAAACACCATTTTCATCATGTACTTCACGGCCGCTGACAGGAGGGTTAAACACACACACCATTCTCATGTCTGTTTTTGCGCGAAGTAAATGTTCATCATGCTCATCAAGAGCATAAAGAGTATCAGCTTTAATTGGGTGAATTTTGTTATCACTAAGCGTTTCTACTTCTCCTTCCCCCTCAATACAGTAGACAGATTCAAGATGGTTTTGATACCAGATATGTGTTTCTGTACCTGCTCTAATGATAGTATCATGAACAGAATAGCCCATGTTGTCTTTTTTTAGAATTAAACGACGGCTGACCCAATTACCATCATCCACTTCTCGTTCAGTGCCTAGAATATCTTCTAGTTTAACTACTTTCATGTTCATTTCCTCCTACATTATTTAGATTAAGAATTGTGTAAAACTTTTTATCACAAAAGAAGAGCCTGATCCAAAGGCTTCTTTCAAAAGATCAGGCCCTCTTATGATTAGCAAAATTTTAGCGTTTCATTATGAAGTAACAAGATTTTTCCCTTTGGCAACTTCCTCAATAGCTTTTTCAAGGATAGCAAGTCCTTTATCTAATCCCTCATCATCAATAGTAATAGGAGGGAAAAGCTTGAACACTTCATCATCTGGCCCAGCTGTTTCCATAATCAGCCCATGTTCAAAACACTTCGCAGCAACTTTGTCAGCGAGCCCATCTACTTCACTGGCAATACCTTGCATAAATCCTCTGCCGCGATGAGTTCCTTTGATTTGAGGATATTTTTGAATCATGTCATTCAGGAACTTGTGAATCTTTTCAGATTTCTCCTGAACATTTTTTTCTAAACGATCATCAGTCCAGTAATTCAAGGCTTCTGTTGCTGTTACAAAAGCCATATTGTTGCCTCGGAATGTGCCATTATGCTCACCGGGCTCAAATACATCATATTCCGGATGGATTAGAGTAAGTGCAAGCGGGGAACCGTTGCCTCCAATAGATTTTGAAAGGCAGACGATATCAGGTTTAATACCTGCCGGCTCAAAGCTGAAGAAAGTACCAGTACGGCCTACACCCGCTTGAACATCATCGATGATCAACAAGATGCCGCGCTTACGGCAGACTTTTTCTACAGATTGAAGCCATTCCATGCGGGCAGCATTCAATCCGCCTTCTCCTTGAACGGTTTCAAGAATAATAGCTGCAGGTGTATCCACGCCGCTGCCATTATCATCTAATAAGCGTTCCATATATTCTATTTCCTGAGAGGTGTTTTGAATATAATTATCAAATGGCATTGTAACAGAGTGTTGAAGGGGCACACCGGCACCTTTACGTTTAAAGGCATTTCCGGTTACCGACAATGCGCCAATTGTCATTCCGTGAAACCCGTTTGTGAAGCTGATGACATTTGTACGTCCTGTTACTTTGCGGGCAAGTTTCAATGCACTTTCTACAGTGTTTGTGCCGGTAGGTCCAGGGAACATTACTTTATAATCGAGGTTTCTCGGTTTTAAGATCACTTCGTGAAATTTTTTAAGAAATTCCCCTTTTGCTTTAGAAGCCATATCCAAAGAATGGGTAATGCCATCTTCCTGAATATATTCAAGAAGCTTTTGTTTCATGTTGTCATCATTGTGCCCGTAATTTAAAGCTCCTGCTCCTGAAAAGAAATCAATATATTCCGTATTATCTAAATCCCAAAGTTTGTATCCTTTTGCTTTATGAAAAACAGTTGGAAATCCACGCACATAGCTGCGGACTTCTGATTCACGCTCGTTAAAAATGCTCAAGTCGTTTTGATTCATGCTATTTATAGATCCTCCTTAGTGGTCTATCAGCGTTAATTGTTATAGGTACAGTTTTTTATTTATCAAAAGGACCGATACGGAAAGTTAATTCAGCTTCATGTCCTTCTCCTGGAAAAAGATCTTCTGCGAAACATTCGGAAACCTCACAATTAGTGTTATGAGTACGTGCTAGTTTTTTAAACAATGCCTGTGACGGCTCATTGGAAGGTGTGACAGTAGCTTCCAAATATTTCACATCTTCGCAGGCGGTACGCTCTACGAGTTCATTTAATAGTCGGGATGCCAGTCCTTTTCCACGTTGGGAAGAATCCACACCGACTTGCCATACAAAAACTGTATCCCGTTTTTCCGGAGGGATGAATGCTGTGACAAAGCCGACTAGTTCACCTTTTTCTTTAGCTACAACACAGGTTTTAGCGAAAAACTCGCACATCATAATATATTTGTAGGAAGAATTCAAATCTAATGTTGAATTTTTTACGAGTTCCCACATGTCAGCTCCGTCTTCAACTGTTGGTTTTTCAAATGCTAATGAATCAACAGTGCTTACAGTATCAGTCATTTTCGTTTCCATCCTTTTATCACCTTCGTTTTGATTAATAAGGACCTTGATAACCTATTCCTCCTGACCATCACACTTAAACCATAAATTTTCTCATTTCATTGAGAAGGTTGTGTATCTCTGCTGTTCATGAATTAATAATAGGATGGTCAGGATAAAAGTTCAAATGCGCTTGATAAGGATTAATAGTGCTTAGTTAGGTTTAATGGGGATGGCTGCCAGTAATACTTGCCGCGCTTACATAATGCTAGCGTATAATTGGTTATACACCGTTTTTGTTAAAGTATTTTGTTTTCCATTCATTTATAAAACCTCAATAAACCCCGGTATGACAGCATTTTTTTCATTTTTAAATAATACAGAAAAAATCTGAAATTTTTGGAAGAAAAATAAGTAATCAATGATAATAGTATGCAGTGTCGAGTGTCTTTTCCTTATTAACCGGCAATCTTCTGTCAAATCATCACTGGTTGAATTAGTGGAGATAATCAGAGGTTTAAAAAGGAATAAATAGGTAATTGGATAGTATTAGTAAGACAAAATGAGGATGGGTATGGAACGCTCTCAAACAAAAGAATTAATTGAAGAGGTAATCAATGAATTGAAAAAACAAAGTTTTATGGACATAGGTGATAAAAAAGAAAGGGATAAGGTATTGGAATCTGCTGGGGAAATTTTAAAAACAACAGATAAAATAATAAAAAGCTACATACGGGTTTCAAGAGACGGCGGGGAGATTGAATGTATTCCTGCGTACCGAATCCAGCATAATGATATCAGCGGTTTCTATAAAGGTGGAATTCGATTTAGTGAGGAAGTAAGCGAATCGGAAGTAGAAAATTTGGCAATTTTAATGACCTTAAAAAACGCTTTGCATGGCCTTCCTTTTGGCGGAGCTAAAGGAGGCGTTCATGTTAATCCTAGAAAATATACAGAAAGAGAACTTAATTTAATCAGTAAAAAGTATGTTCAGCGTTTTGCATTAAACCTCGGGCCTACCCAAGACATTCCCGCTCCTGACCTGGGAACTGATGAAAAAATTATTGATTGGATGGTTGGGGAATACAAAACGATTAACCCCGGCCAGGCTTATATAGGTTCCTTCACAGGTAAAAGTGTGGAAAATAACGGTGCAAGAGGGCGGCGAGAATCAACAGGTATAGGAACCTTTTTAAGTTATTTTTATTTGTTAAATGAATGGTTCGCTGATAAAAAGGAAAACATTCCTGTGGAATATAAAGAAAGAAGTAAACAATGGCGCACTTTTGAAAAACTTTATGAAAAGTTTAAAGAAGCCGATCCAGTTGAGATAGCTGTCCAAGGTTTTGGTAACGTTGGAAGTGTAGCTGCCCTTGAAGCGTATAACTGTTCAGAGGTTAAACATAGTGTTACCGCTGTCTCAGATCAATTCGTCACTCTTATTAATAAGGAAGGTCTAAATATTGAAAAGCTGGCCGCTTATGAAAAAGAAAATAAAGGACTTCCGAAAACAACACAGCATTTAAAAGAAGCAAATTTAGAGGCAGAAATTAAAAAACCGGAAGATTTATTAACGTTTCATACAGATGTGTTGATATTTGCAGCTATTGAAGACCAGGTAACTAAGGAAAACATGCAAGACATTAAGGCCGATATATTAGTAGAAGGTGCCAATGCGCCTGTATCAGTGGAAGCAGATTTGTTTCTGCAAAATAAAGGAAAAGTTATTGTACCGGATATTTTGGCTAACGCTGGCGGGGTTCATGTATCCTATTTAGAATGGAAACAGAGCCGGGTAACAGAATTGTATTCAAAAGATCAAATATTACAAGAAATGGGCAGTCAAATGAAAGAAACTTTAAAGAAAGTATACGATGAATATTTCAAATCTACAGAACATACAATGAGATTTACCTGTTATTCGATCGCTTTAAGACGATTAATTACACTTTTATATCGTCACGGGAAATTATTTTAAACACTATAAAAACAAACGGATGGTATGTCAACACTAAACTGGACAAATATTTAAAGGTTCATAGATTTATATTCAGCCGGTGTTAAGTAATCTAGTGATCCATGAATGCGAATGTTATTAAACCAATGAACGTAGTCAAAAAGTTCAAGGTCAAGTTCGTACTGGTTAGGGAAGCTACGGCCGTGGATGAACTCTGTTTTGATGGTCTCAAAGGTTGCTTCAGCGACAGCGTTGTCATATGGCGTGCCTTTTTCACTTAAGGAACGCTCGATGCCAAAGGTTTCAAGTGCCTGTCGATGAGTTGATTTTTATACTCACTGCCTCGATCGGTATGAAATAACTCGAGCTGATGAAGATTGTATTTAACGGATGCAAAGGCACGTTGAACTAAAGCCGCGTCTTTATGAGGGCCAGCACTGTAGCCGATGATCTCTCTGTTATATAAATCGACAAGAACACAGATATAGTGCCATTTGTGTTGGACCCGAACGTAGGTTAAATCACTGACAACGACTTTCAATTCTTGGTCTTGGTCAAATTCTCGATTTAATGCATTTCCAATTTCCGAATCATTACACGTCGTTTTAGAAGGCTTATATTGAGCGATAGTATATTTGGAGACCAGCCCTTGTGCTCGCATGATGCATCCGATACGGCGACGGGATACTGTCCAACTAAGTTTTTCGAGTTCCTTTTTTATCTTGCGCTGACCATAAATATGGCGGCTGTCTCTAAAAATATCTCTGATAAGGGTTGTCAGTTCTTCATGCTGGTCATCACGGAGTTTCGCTTCATAATAATACGTACTTCTTGGAATTTGCAGGACGTCGCACATTGCTGATACGGAGTATTTGTGACGGTTGTTCCGGATCACATCTACTTTCGTCCCATGATCAGCGCGGCCTGCTTTAAAATATCATTCTCCATGGAAAGTTTTTGGTTCTCTTTCCGTAGTCGAATCAGTTCTTCTTGTTCAGGAGTGCGGTTGTCTTTCTCTTCAAAGGACCCACTAGTCTGGGATTGGCGAATCAAAGGCAGAAGGCGTCAGCTCGTATTCTTTGATAATTTCGGCTCTTGGCTTCCCGGAAGCGTACAGCTGGACAATTTGTTCTTTGAATTCTTTCGTAAAGCTTCTTCTTGCTCGTCTGGTCATATTCATTCTCCTCAGCGTTTATTTGATCTAAGTCTATATGACCTTAACGAATTTGTCCAACTAAGTGTAGCCTATCCACGGATAGTGTATAAAGAGAGCAGGAATAAATCTTCGTGCCGCATACAAAGAAGGTGACTGCCAGACCTGGCAGTCAGCTTTTTTATTGTTTAGGAAATTACACTAGCGTTGCAGGAAAATAAAATAAAAATGTCAAGCGAAATAACACATTTCTAATATTGTCAATATTGTGAATTATAACTACAAAATACATAAAAAAACCTTATAATTAGAGAGTGGTAGTCCAGTCCAAATCTCTAACTATAAGGAGATAGCATGGACAATCATACCACAAAAACTGTATTTAAGAAATACATTCATCCATTAGAAACAAAGGTAGTACAAAAAATGATAGATTCTTCCAAGACCGATCGATATGTTAAAAAGTTGGATACTCTATCGTTTATGAAACTGTTCATTCTTGCCCAGTTGAAAGGTCTATCCAGTCTTAGACGTATTAGTGAAACGGTAAAACGCAATAAAATGGCGCAACAAGAAATAGGCTTAAAGAGTATTAGTAAATCTCAACTATCGCGGAAACTTGGGGATATACCTTCAGGTGTTTTTCAGTCTCTCTTTCATCATTTAGTTTTACAATTACATCAAACATTAGGG
>NZ_JBHFQG010000043.1:0-25164 GCF_041949975.1 Alteribacillus sp. JSM 102045
CTTCAATGGCATACTCATCATACGGGTTAATAATAAATTCTGCGCCTTCTTCATCAATAACTCCGTCATTAATAACTATTTTTTCTTCTGTATCAAAGGTTCTTTTCATAATGACAAAAATATTCATACCCTGGTCCCTCCCATTGCTAGATTACTGATTTTTAAACGTCGGTTTTCTCTTCTCTAAAAAAGCATGAATTCCTTCTTTTCCGTCATGTGAATCATATGCTTTCCCAAAAAGTTCGGCTTCTTTTTGAACTCCATCCGAAAACTCGTTTCGTTTGGAAAACTGCAATAATTCCATTACCATTTTAATAGTAACTCCACTTTTAGATGCCGCTTTTTCGGCTAATTTCTTAGCTTTTTCTAAAACCTGATCGGGCGGACAAGCTCCGTTGACCAGCCCCCATCTTTCCGCTTCTTCTCCTGTTATGGGCTCACCAGTCAGAAGCATTTCTGCTGCTTTTGCTCTTCCAACCAGATCGGGCAGCCGCTGAGTCCCGGCAAAGCCTGGTATCAATCCAAGGCTAAGCTCTGGCAGACCAAGCTTGGCATCATCTGCAGCTATTCGCAGGTGACAAGCCATCGCCAGTTCTAATCCTCCTCCAAGAGCTGCGCCATGTATGGCAGCAATCACAGGTTTTGTAAGGGCTTCCAAACGATCGAATAAAATTTGGCCCTGCCTTGCCAGTTCGGAAAATTCCTTTCCATTTTCAACTTGTGTAAATTCTTTGATGTCAGCTCCTGCCGCAAAAAATTTGCCATCCCCGTGCAATATAATCACTTTTACTTCTTCATTCGTTTCTAATTCATCCAATGCTTCGGATAATTCTGTGATCACCGCACGGGATAAGGCATTTGCAGGCGGTCTATTAAACGTTAATATCGCAATGCTGCCTTCTCTTTTTATTTGAAAACACTCCATGAAAAAGCCAGCCTCCTTACTTATTTTTCTTTACGTATTAACACCAGCCTTAAACCCATGTAAAAGCATTTCATAGATAGGTTCGGAGAAAGCTTCCAGGTCATATTTGCAATCCTTCATTACCCAATTGGTTGTCACTTCATCAAGCGTGCCGAAAATCATCTGGCGGGCCAGCTTTTCGTTAAGATGCGGGGAAAAGGCTTCACTCTCTTTGCCTTTAATAATAATACTTTCAATAAGCCGCAAATAATCTTTTAAGACGTCATTTATGCGCTGACGAAGGGCACTGCTGGATTGGCGCAGTTCAAGCTGAGTGACAACCGCATACTCTTGATTAGCTGCCAACTGTTTAAAATGCATAGATACCAGTGTTTTCAACTGTTCTTCCATGGTATGCGTTTCCTCAAGTTGATTGCGTATTTTTTCAACGAAATCACTCATTTTTTCTTCAAATAAAGAAATAAGAATATCTTCTTTATTGTTAAAATATAAGTAGATCGTTCCATCTGCTACTCCAGCGTCTTTTGCTATTTTAGAAACTTGAGCGTGATGGTAGCCGTTCCTGGCAATCACCCGGACAGCTGCGTCTATAATTTGTTCGTATTTTGGGCCCCTTTTTTTTCCCATCGTTTAACTTCCTTCCTCACACCTTCAAATCGGATCGGCTCCCGCGTAATGAATGACTATTCATTCATAAACTTGGTTCTATTTTAGAAAAGTTTTTGTCACTTGTCAATATGCCGGCTCCATTTCATGCGTTTCTAGGAAGGATCTTCGGAAGTACGATATTCTTTTTCCTCTTCTATTAACACTCTTTTTAATATTTTTCCCACGCTCGTTTTTGACAGCTCATTGCGAAATTCATATAAACGAGGATTTTAAACGAAGCTAAATTATTGCGGCAATAGTCGTCCAGCTGCTCTTCATTCACTTCTTCCCCTTCTTTTTTTACGATAAATGCTTTAACCGTTTCTCCGCGGTATGGATCGGGAACACCGATGACGACAGCTTCTTGTACTGAGTCATGTTCATAAAGAACTTCTTCTATTTCTCTTGGATAAATATTGAACCCTCCTGCAATGATCATATCTTTTTTACGATCAGCGATATAGAAGTATCCTTCGTCATCCATATATCCCATGTCTCCAGTCAAAAGCCAGTCATCTTTAAACGTTGCGGAAGTCTCTTCCGGCCTGTTCCAGTATCCTTTCATCACCTGAGGCCCGCGTACGGCAATTTCCCCTATCTCTTTTACCGGTGCAAATTCACCGTCTTGAAATAAGATAGCTGCTTCGGTATCCGGCCAGGGAAGCCCTATGCTTCCTTCTTTCCGCCTCTCCCATATCAAATTACAATGGGTTACAGGAGAAGCTTCCGTAAGGCCATACCCTTCAACTAGCTTTCCACCTGTTACTTCTTCAAATTGCTGCTGCACTTCACGTGGCAGCGGAGCTGAACCGCTGATACAAACTTCAATAGAAGAAAGGTTAAAATCATTAATCTTTTCACTGTTCAATAGCCCAATATACATAGTAGGAGCCCCAGGGAACAATGTGATCTCCTGCTTTTCGATAGTTTTTAAAACCTCTTCCGGTTCAAACTTAGGGAGGATCACTAATTCAGCTGCATACATAATGGAAAGATTCATAGAAACCGTCATTCCATACACATGAAAGAAAGGAAGAACAGCGAGCGTCTTCTCTTTGCCTTTTCTCATTTTATACATCCAGCGCAAACATTGCGTTGTATTTGCGACAAGATTGTAATGGGTCAGCATTACCCCTTTTGCAGGGCCAGTCGTTCCTCCAGTGTATTGAAGCAAAGCAAAATCTAACTCTGGATCTATATCTAATTCAGGGGCATTTGTTTCTCCGTTTTCAATAAGTTTATGAAAATGAAGAGTTGTTTCGTTGTAATCAATTTGAACTTTCATTTCCCTTTTTTTACGCTGCGTAAGCGGATACAAAATATTTTTTGGAAAAGCGAGTGCATCCTTTATTCCTGTCACAATAATATGGTTAAGACTGGTCTTTTCAATTACTTTCATTACACGAGGGTAAAACATATCAAGACAAACAATCGCTTTCGCACCTGAATCAATCATCTGGTGCTCAAGTTCCCTTTCTACATACAATGGGTTCGTTTGCACTATAATAGCTCCTGCCATTAACGCACCATAGTAGCTAATTACGGATTGCGGCATATTAGGGAGCATAATTGCAACCCTGTCCCCTTTTTCTATTCCCAGCCGTTTTAATTGATTAGCAAACGAAGAAGCCTCTGTAAACAATTGCTGATAAGACCATTGCTTTCCGAAAAAACTCATAGCTGTGTTATCCGGGTATTGTGCCGCTGATTCTTTTAGAAAAGCAGGCAATGGCTTTTTAACATACGAAATTTTTTCAGGAATCTCATTTGGATATTGGTTATACCATACCTTTTTCGTTTCTGTTTGCAAATGCAGGACCTCCTCTTTCTTTTTCATCTCTCCTTCCTTCAGGTCATTTCTCCTCTCTCTTTTATTGTACTGATTAGTCGCTCATTTTTAAAGTGAAAAATATTCAAAAAACAGTTAGGTAGTTTGGTGCTTATTTCTGAGTTCAACTCTTCCTTTTTGATTCAGCCCTTGCTTTCCTCGATTCAACACTTCTCCCTCTCATTTCAACAATGCATTTCAGCACTTCTAATTTGATTCAACGCTTACCTCCCCTAATCCTAATCCAGCGATTCTTCCTTTTATTCGCACGAACAAAAGCGCAAGCGCCCTGGTCAGCCTCGACAGGTAAATGTTCTCCAGTCACTAAAGGCGCTCTTACTTCCACAGGATGTGGTGACTTTTGCGTTGCGAACACGATGTTCGCGATTCTAGCAAAAGTTCCTTAAACCGTCTTGGGCCTCCGAGAGGCTGGGCGCTGAAGCTAGACGCGGATCAAACAATATGGAAATAGTTATCCACAACTTGTAAAAACATAATTTCCTAAACAAAAAAAACAGCACCCTCTAGGCACTGCTTTTACAGGTACTTCAGCTTCCCTCTTTCATATTATTTTCTTCGTTATGAAGCTTCTCTTTTTCTTCTTCTACAAGCACTCTTCTTAAAATTTTACCGACCATGGTTTTGGGGAGATCTTTTCGAAATTCAAACAGACGGGGAACTTTATATGCTGCCAGATGGGTGCGGCAGTATTTTTCTAAATCGTCTTTTGTAACGTTTTTACCGCTTTTTAACACGATAAAAGCTTTTACTGTCTCTCCGCGGTATGGATCCGGCACACCGATCACCGCAGCTTCCTGGACAGCTTCATGTTCATAAAGCACTTCTTCTATTTCCCTAGGGTATATATTAAATCCTCCGGCAATAATCATATCTTTTTTGCGGTCCACTATATAAAAATAACCGTCATCATCCATATAGCCCATATCACCAGTTAAAAACCAGTCATCATCGTTGAAAACTGCTGCTGTTTCTTCGGGACGGTTCCAGTAACCTTTCATGACTTGAGGGCCTTTCAGCATAATTTCACCAATTTCACCTACGTCTGCTATTTCCCCGGTTTCAGCTGATAAAATCGCAGCATCTGTGTCAGGCCACGGTACGCCGATACTGCCGGATTTTCGTTTGCCCCAAATAGGATTAGAAATAGCTACCGGTGAAGTTTCAGTAAGCCCATATCCCTCGACCAGCTTTCCTTTTGTTAATTTCTCAAAGCGCTCCTGTACTTCAAGAGGCAGCGGAGCAGATCCGCTTAAACAAGCTTCTATTGATGAAAGGTCATAGTTTGAAATAGACGGTTCATTGATTAACCCTACATACATCGTAGGAGCTCCGGGGAATAAAGAGACCTTATGCTTTTGAATTGCTTTTAACACTTGCACCGGTTCAAACTTTGGCAAAATAACCATTTTTGAGCGGTACATAATAGCAATATTCATGACAACGGTCATGCCATATACATGGAAAAACGGCAGAACAGCAAGTATCGTCTCTTCGCCTTTTTTCATTTTATACATCCAGGTTCTGCTTTGCAGAGTGTTTGCGACGAGGTTATAATGCGTTAGCATTACTCCTTTAGCAGGTCCTGTCGTGCCTCCTGTGTATTGCAGCAGAGCCAGGTCTTCTTTGGGATTGACAGTAATCTCCGAAACTTTCCCATTCCCTTTTGTCAAAAGCTCTTTTAAAGGATGGGTATTCTCATTGTAAACCAGGCTGGCTTTTATTCCTGTATTTTTCTTTTGAATGAAAGGGTAGATAAGGTTTTTTGGAAAAGGAAGATAATCTTTAATACTAGTTACAATGACATGTTCGAGCGATGTATCTGACCGTACTTTTTCAACCCGCGGAAATAACAAGTCCAGACAAATCATTACTTTTGCGCCGGAATCATTCATTTGATGCTGAATTTCTCTTTCCACATATAAAGGGTTGGTCTGGACAACTACTGCTCCCGCCATTAAAGCTCCGTAGTAGCAAATAACAGATTGCGGCGTATTGGCAAGCATAATGGCGACTCTATCGCCTTTTTCTACTCCGATCTGCTGCAGCTGATAAGCTAGCCTATCAGCTTTCTCATGCACTTCCTTATAAGTCATATTTTTCCCCATGAAGTGCAATGCTTTTTTATCAGGCTGTGTTTCCGCCGCTTCTTTTAAATAAGACTGCAAGGACCTTTCTTCATACTCCATTGTCGGTGGAATTTCCTTTGGATAATGTGCCAGCCAGACTTTTTCCTTTGTCATTGTATTTCCCCCTTTTGTGAGAAAAACGTGAATCAAACATTCCCTGCACGATTTTCTCTTATACTTTATGAATGGCGCAGCCATATCATCCCTTTCTTGTTTAAGGCATTTACTCTCTTATCTTTCATTTTAATGAAATCGTTTACACTTTCAAGTAAAACGTTAACAATAGAAAAAAATGGAGACGGAGGGGCTTCTGACCGTTCCGTCTCTTCTCGTTTTTTTCTTAACTTATTCAAAAAACAGCAGATAAACAGCTCCTGAAATGACAAACAATATACAGCAGACAATTAATATTTTTGCTAATCTTTCCAACGATTTCTCTCCTCATTATAAAATCCCGGCACCGATAACAAAAGACAGTCCTGTAGAGATAATAAAAGAAATTAAGCCTACGGCTCTATTATCGGCAGCGATTTCTTCATCCACTTTAAACATCGGTGTTAAAAATTCAAACATTAGATAGCTGAAAATCAGCAAAAAGAATCCATATGCCCCCCATAAAACCATGGTTAAAACCGCATCATTGTGCTCAATGGAAAAACGCAAAATATTGGACACTCCGAAAAGTTTTCCCCCTGTGGCCAGAGCGACAGCAATATTGCCATTTTTAATTTCTGCCCAGTTTTTATAAGGGGTAATGGTTTCAAATATAGCTAGAAACACGATAAGAGACAAAACGGCAACACTAAAATTTGCCGCTGTCTCTACGAAAGTGTTTTGCATAAGCACTTCCATCATTTTCATTCCTTCCACAGCCGTATCAAATGGCTCGAGCCCATTATTTTAATTGGACGACAGTGTTTCCTAAACCGCCTTCATTCATGCCGCCGTCTCTTGTTTGACTTACGCTCGGGTGTTTCTTCAGAAGATCTTTAACCCCTTTGCGCAAGGCTCCGGTACCTTTTCCGTGTATGATATGAACTTGTGGATAACCAGCAAGAACTGCGTCATCAAGGTACTTTTCGACCTTTCTCATCGCATCCTCATACCGCATTCCTCTTAAGTCAAGTTCTGATTTAACGTCTGTATTTCTAGACACAGATGTTACGGGACGCGCCGGCTGCTTCACAGGCGCTTCTTTGATTTTTTCCATGTCTTCGGATTTCACGGTTACTTTCATAATACCAAGCTGCACTTGATATTCTTTGTTATTGAATTTTTCAAGGATTTGCCCTTTTTGGCCGAAACTCAGAACACGAACTTCATCACCTGGTTGGAACGACTGGTCTTTTTTCGCTTGTTTTTTGATCTGTTTTTGCCGCTTTGCCAGTTCCGGCGCCGCATCTTCCATTCGTTTTTTGGCATCAATCAACTGGTGTTCTTTTACACGGTGTCCTTCTTTCTGAAGGTCGCGGAGATCACTTATAATCTCTTCAGCTTTTGCTCGTGCTTTTTTCACTTCTGCCTCTGCTTTTTCTTCCGCTTCTTTTAAGAGAGAGTTCTTTTGGTTGTTTAATTCCTGCATGTTTTTATCAAGTTCTTTGTGCAGAGCTTCTGCTTCTGCCCGGATTTGTTTTGCCTCTTCCATTTCATCTTCAGCAAGACGCTTTTTTTCTTCTAACGAAGTAATCATGTTTTCTACCTGACGGCTTTCTGCATCAATTTCTGCTTCCGCTGCAGAAATGATAGATTCATCGAGTCCAAGCCGGCGGGAAATGGCAAAAGCATTACTTCTACCGGGAACACCTATTAACAAACGGTACGTGGGGCTGAGTGTATCAACGTTAAATTCTACGCTGGCATTCATAACCCCTTCCCGGTTATAGGCGTAGCCTTTTAATTCGCTATAGTGCGTAGTGGCCACTAATTTTGCCCCGGTTTGGTAAACATAATCAAGAATAGAAACAGCCAGTGCAGCTCCTTCGGTTGGATCTGTCCCTGCTCCTATTTCATCAAAAAGCACCAGGCTTTGATGATTTACCTGTTTTAAAATATCCACAATGTTAGTCATATGAGACGAGAACGTACTTAAATTCTGCTCGATCGATTGCTCATCACCAATATCAGCAAACACATCTGTGAAAACAGCTGCTTCAGAGTCTTCGTTCACTGGTAAAAATAAACCAGACTGAGCCATGAGGGTGAGAAGCCCTACTGTTTTTAAGGTTACTGTTTTCCCGCCAGTATTAGGACCTGTAATGACTAAGGAAGAAAAATCCGTGCCAAGTTCCACATCGATAGGAACCACTTCATCTTCAGACAAAAGCGGATGTCTCGCCTGTTTAAAATCAAGACGTCCGGCATCATTCAAATGCGGCTGCACCGCTTTTAATTCTCTTGCATAATAAGCTTTACAAAAAAGAAAATCCAGTTCTGATAAATAGTCAAGGTTTTGCAGAAGGTCGTCGGTATGTTCCTGGACATGAGAAGAAAGCTCCTGCAGGATACGTTCGATTTCCTGTCTCTCTTTTACTTTTGCTTCCCGAAGCTTGTTATTAATATTTACGACAGACTGAGGTTCGATAAAAAGCGTTGCTCCCGAAGCAGACTGGTCATGCACAATTCCACCAAATGAGGAACGGTATTCTTGTTTTACGGGAATAACATAACGATCGTTTCGAATCGTTACAATAGAATCAGATAACTTCTTTTGCTGCTCAGAGGAACGGGTCAGCTGTTCAAGTTTCGATCGAACGTCTGCTTCACTGCTTCGTATTTGCTGCCGGATACTTCGCAGCGCTGAGCTTGCGGAATCCATTACCTCACCATGGTCATCTATACACTGCTTAACCGCCCGTTCCAAATCGGTCAGAGGCTCAATATTTTCTACTAACTCTAGCAGCAGGGGTAATTCAATTTCCTCTTCTATCATCGATTCCACAAAAGATTTCAACCGGCGTCCGGCATATATGGTATCAGCAATCTCCATCAGTTCGCCTGCGTTTAACATTCCTCCGATTTGAGCACGTTTAACGTGAGCATGAATGTTCCGAATACCGCCAAGAGGAGCTTGTCCTTTTAACCGAAGCACCTTTGTTCCTTCATAGGTGCGCTGCTGTTCTTTTTTTGCTGTCAGAAGATCAGTATAAGGGTGCAGCTCTTCAATTTTTTTTCGACCTAAAGAAGAAGCCGCATGTTCTTTTAACTGATCTTTCATCTTGTCATATTCTAATACACGCTTCACTCGTGCATTCATGTCTTTCATCCTTTCATGAGAAAAGCACAAGGCGGCCTGTCAGCCGCTGAGGTGTTCGACTACAGCTAATGTCGAACTTGGCCCACATCACATGAGCCTCCTTAGTTTTTCTCTAATTTCTCTGCACGCTTTCTTTTATTTTGTAAAAAAGAAGCTAGAGATTTATAATCCCTCGTATTAATAATTTGATCTTTTTTCAAAAGAGCTTTTCTAGCAATTCCTGTTCCAATTTCCATATGATCTAGCATTTCAGGATGGTGGGCATCTGTATTAATCGACACCATGGTTTCGTATTCTTCCGCTTTTCTTAACCAGTCTGAGGCAAGGTCCAGGCGGTTCGGAATAGCATTTAATTCTACGGCCGTTCCTGTCTCTGCAGCTCGTTTTAACAGTTTTTCTACGTTCACTTTATAACCTTTTCTCCGCCCAATCAATCTTCCGGTTGGATGGGCAATAATATTTACATAGGGGCTTGTCAATGCAGCTTCAAAGCGTTTCATAATTTCCTCTTCCGTTTGAGAAAAAGAAGAATGAATAGAGGCAATAACTACATCGAGTTCTTGAAGCACTCTATCTTCCAGATCGAGCACTGCGTTTGGCCTGATATCCATTTCAATACCAGCAAACAGCTCAATGTCATCAAATTCTTCATTCACCCGCCGTATTTCCTCCATTTGCCGGAGAACCCTCTCTTCATTAAGACCGTGTGCAATTTGTAAAAATTTCGAGTGATCTGTAATGGCCATCCACTCATACCCTCGTTTACGGCCTTCCTCTGCCATTTCTTCCACAGATACAGCGCCATCACTCCAGGTTGTATGCATATGCAGGTCACCGCGTATATCCGTGCGTAAAACCGTTTCGTATGGCTTCTGAAAAATTTCCGTTTCATTTCTGCCAAGTCTTGCTTCGGGCGGAATGTAATGCAAACCAAAATGGGAATAAAAAGCTTCTTCTGTATCAAAAGTAATGAGTTCTCCTGTTTCCTGGTTTTCCACTCCATATTCACTAACTTTTTCTCCCTGAGCCTTCGCAAGCTGGCGCATAATAACATTGTGTTCCTTTGAGCCGGTAAAATGATGCAGCGTAGTGGCAAACGATTTTTCTTCCACTAATCTAAAATCTGTTTGAATGGGATACTCAAAGTGAAGCTCCAGCGAAACTTTTGATTGCCCATCCGCTATTACTTCCGAAACAAGCTCCATTTCTGTCAATTGCTTACGTACTGCCTCAGCATCTTCTACAGACATAATATAGTCAAGATCCTTTATGGTTTCTTCCATACGCCGTAAACTTCCAGCTCTGGCATATCGTTTTACTTTGGTTATTGTATTAAGCTCTGTCTCCAGTTTTTTTGCAGCATCGAGCATAAAACTAATCGGCAGACGTTCCGGCCGGCTTCCGGCCTCTTCTAAGGCGTCTATTATTTTTTCTTCCGTTTTTACACCAAAACCAGCAAGTTTTTGTACTTTTTTTTCTTCACATGCTATCTTTAGCGAATCAGCATCGGTAACACCTAATTCCTGATACAATTTTGCAAGTTTTTTACCGCCTAGTCCAGGCAGCTTTAAAAGCGGTACCAGCCCATCTGGTATATCCTTTTTTAATGTTTCCAACAATTCAGCTTTTCCTGTTTCACGCAGTTCTTTTATTATAGCTGCTGTGCCTTTCCCGATTCCTGTTAACTCTGCCGGATCACCAATTTCTGAAAGAGACCGTTCGTCCTGTTCTAACGCTTGGGCTGCTTTGCGGTAAGCCGACACTTTAAAGGAATTTTCTCCTTTAATCTCCATATACACTGCAATCCGTTCTAATTCTTTAATAAGCTCCTTTTTATTCATTACTGTACTCCCTTCCGTGCAAACCTTCTTCTCAAGGATAGGATACCGTACGAAAAAACTTCTCTATCAGAGAAGTTTTTAAACTTATATCCCTTGTACCCATAATTCTTTTAACCATTCTGATAAAAACGGGGTATGATTAATTATCAAATTTGCTATCCAGGAATTACTTATTGCATTTTGCAAAGACTCGATTGGCATTAAAGCAGCGGTAATTAATAAAATAAACAAAATTAAATAAGTCTCTACAAACCCCAGCAGTCCTCCTAGCCATCTGTTTATTGTCCTTAAAATTGGCAAATGTGATACAAAATCAAGCATAGAACCGAAAATTTGCAGTAAAATTTTTGCTGCGATAAATAATAAGAAGAAGGATATCCCGGCATAATACACGGTTTCCATGTCAAATGACTTTATCATCATGTGTATAATACCGTCCCCGTCATTTGAAATTCTTGGATAAGGCAGCCACAACCTTAAATACTCAGCAAGGTCACGGTAAAAATAAAATGCAATAAATAATGCTGCAAAAAAACTGACTAGATGAATCAACTGTAAAACAAAGCCTCTCCGCAGCCCAACGAAAAAGCTTCCAATTAAAATCAATATTATCAATAGACTAAGCATTTATTCCTGTTCCTCATCTCTTTCTTTTCTTTCACTTTTCTCTAATTTATCTAGCTTTTTTTGTAGTTTCATATACTCGTCTACTGCATTTAAAGCTGTTAAAACCGCAAGTCTCGTGGTATCTAAGTAAGGATTATATTGTTTGAATTCTTTCATTTTCTGGTCAAGGTGCTCTGCAACGTTTACCACGTGTTTTGGAGATTCATCTCCTTTAATGGTGTATTGCTGACCATATATGGTAACGGTTGTTCGTTGTTTTTCATTTTCTGCATCCACCAGATAAGCCCCCTGTCCTTTGCAAAATACCTATCCATTATAATAACAGAATCATTTTAGAATGGAAATCTTTTTAAGGTTCATCTTCAAAGCACAAAACGTTATTCCCTAAAACGATAATATCTTTACTTATTTTGGTAAGTTATAAAAAAAGCCACCCTCCAAAAGAACGTTAGAGGGATGGCTCCATGTTTCGTAAGCTGATTTTCACAGGATGTTCTGCTTTTGTACACAAGTTTGCGTTCCCAAGCTTACAGAAAGTCCGTCCGGAGCACTCTGGCAGAACAAAATGGCGCGGACATTCGTTCCGTTAAATCTCCTAACAAGAGCTTATTGAAAGGTTTGCTGGATTGATAGCTCCTTTGAAAGATACCTTACATTTATTGACGCAGTACGGCTTGAACTTTTTCTGTCAGCTGCGATAAAACATGCTCGTGTGTTTTTGTTACTTCTTCATCCGTGAGTGTTCTTTCTGGATCTAAATAAACAAGCGAGAAAGCTAAAGATTTTTTGCCCTTTTCTAAGTTTTCTCCTTCATATACGTCAAACAGAGTAATCTGTTTTAACAGATCGCCGCCTGCTTCTTCGATTACCTTTTGAACGTCTCCGGCAGGCAGGTTTTGGTCTACAACAAGCGCAATGTCTCTTGAAATAGAAGGATACCGCGGAAGCACGGAATAAGATAAGTCTTCTGTTTCCGTTCCAAGCAGCGCATCTAAATCTAATTGAAAAACATATGTTTCTTTAATATCCCATTCTTTTTGTACAGAAGGATGCACCTGCCCTGTAAACCCGACAGACTTGCCATTTAATACGATATCAGCGCTTCTGCCGGGGTGAAGCTCTTTTCTCGAGGACGGTACAAATTGTATTTTGTCCAACACTCCCAGCTCTTCAAAAAGACCTTCGAGTATTCCTTTTACGATAAAGAAGTCTGCTTTCTTTTTCTCGCCCTGCCACAGGTGAATTTCCCACATACCTGTTATGGCTGCAGCAAGCACCTTTTTTTCCTCCGGCTGCTTCGTGAGTGAAGCTGATTCTCCAATAAACACAGAGCCAAGCTCAAACAAAGAGGCATCATTTATTTGACGGTTGCGGTTATATTGGACGGTATCAAGCAGATGAGGAATCAAGCTTGTACGCATTGTGCTTCTCTCTTCACTCATAGGCATGGAAACCGTTACTGTTCCTGGTATTTCTTCTAGTAAAAAACGGCTTGCTTTCGTTGGGCTTGTTAAAGAATAAGTGATTGCTTCATGCAAACCACTTGCTTCAAGATAACGGCGTATTTTTCTGCGTTTGTTTTGCTCCTGTGTTAGAGAACCAGGAGTTGTTACGCCTGCCGGCAGTGTAGTTGGAATGTAATCATAACCATAAAGCCGTGCAACTTCTTCTGCAAGGTCTTCTTCAATTTTCAGGTCAGGACGGCGTGTCGGCACTTCTACGGAGATCTGATTTCCATTTGTTTCCACTACAAAACGAAGGCGGCGGAAAATAGAAAGTATATCTTCTTTACTAAGGTCCATACCTAACAATTTATTTAACTGCTCTGTATCGGTTTCAATAACTCTTTTTTCATCCGATCTAAAGTCTTCCTCCACAGTGCCCTGAAGCACAGTTCCTGCTGCATACTGTTCAAGCAGATGAGCAGCACGGGCAGCAGCCTCTTCGACTCTTCCGGCATCGATTCCTTTTTCAAAACGAGTACTTGATTCACTGCGAAGTCCCATATCTCTTGATGCTTTCCTAACACGGGAAGGATTGAAATAAGCTGCTTCAAGCAGAATAGTCGTTGTGTCATCCTGGACTTCAGAAAAAGCTCCCCCCATCACACCAGCTAATGCTGTCGGTTCTTTTCCGTTCGTTATAACCATGTGCTCTCCAGAAAGCGTGCGTATTTCGTCATCCAGCGTGGTGATGGTTTCCTCTTCGCCGGCACGTCTTACTACAATCTCGTTTGATCCGAAACGATCAAGATCAAAAGCATGCAGCGGCTGACCGTATTCGAGCAGTACATAATTCGTAATGTCAACCACATTGTTAATTGGCCGGATTCCTGCCGCTGTCAGCCGGTTCTGCATCCAGAGCGGAGAAGGCCCAATCGAAACATTTTGAATTACTTTGGCTCCATAATATGGATTATCCTCTGGGATTTCTACCTGAACAGATACCTCTTCTGCTGCAGATTTTTCTCCTGCTGAAAAAGAACAGTCCGGCTTTATCACCTCTCGATCTAAAAGAGCTGCCATTTCGTAAGCAATCCCTATCATGCTGAGACAATCGGCACGGTTCGGAGTCAAATCAAGCTCTAAAACGGTATCCCGAAGGCCTAGCTCTTCTACAGCATCTGATCCGACTTCCACATTTTCAGGGAACACATAAATGCCATCCAGAAATTCCTTTGCCACCAGCTTTTGTTCAATGCCAAGCTCTTGCAAAGAGCAGATCATCCCTTCAGACGGCTCACCTCTTAATTTTGTCTTTTTGATTTTCATTCCTCCAGGAAGCACAGCTCCCGGCTTAGCTACTGCAACTTTTTGGCCTGCTGCTACATTGGGCGCTCCGCAAATAATCTGTGATGTTTCTTCCCCGGTATTCACTTGACAAACACGGAGTTTATCTGCGTTTGGGTGTTGATCACAAGCTTCCACATAACCCACTAAAACTTGTTTTATTCCTTCACTTCTCGGATGAAGTACATCGACTTCCACCCCGCCGCGCGTTAATTTTTCTGCTGTTTCTTCTACTGTTAAGTCCTCTATATCTACGTACTCTTTTAACCATTGATATGATACAAGCATGACCGAATGCCTCCTTAAGCCCGTTTAAATTGTTCTAAGAATCGGATGTCATTAGTGTAGAAGTGGCGGATATCATCAATTCCGTATTTTAAGAGAGCAAAACGCTCTACTCCCATTCCAAACGCAAAGCCGCTGTATTCATTAGAGTCAAAACCGCTGAATTCCAGAACGTTAGGGTGAACCATTCCGGCTCCAAGCACCTCAATCCACCCAGAATTTTTACACACCCGGCAGCCCTTTCCTCCGCAGATTCCACAGGATACATCAACTTCTACAGAAGGCTCCGTAAAAGGGAAAAAGCTTGGACGAAGGCGGATGCTTCTCTCCGGTCCAAAATATTTCTTTACAAAAGCTTCTAGTATTCCTTTTAAGTCGCTCATACGAACATTTTTATCAACATACAGTCCTTCGATCTGCATAAATTGATGGGAATGCGTAGCATCATCATCGTCGCGCCGATATACCTTTCCAGGACAGACAATTTTTACAGGACCCTGCCCTTTATGCTTTTCCATTGTTCTTGCCTGGACTGGAGAAGTTTGCGTGCGAAGCAGCATATCATTTGTGACATAAAAAGAATCTTGCATGTCACGGGCCGGATGATCCGGCGGGAGATTCAATGCTTCAAAATTGTAATAATCTGTTTCTACTTCCGGTCCTTCTGTAACTTGAAAGCCTAATCCAATAAAAATGTCTTCAATTTCTTCTACTACTGCTGTTAACGGATGACGTGCGCCCCGCTTTATTTCCTTTCCAGGGAGCGTTACGTCAATGCTCTCTTCCTTTAGTTTTTCTTTTAGTGCAATTTCTTCGAGTTCAGCGGTTTTTGCTTCTATATTTTTTTGAATTTCTTCTCTGATTTCATTTGCTTTTTGACCAACTTTCGGGCGCTCTTCTGCGGAAAGTTTACCCATCCCGCGCAGAACCTCAGTAATCGGGCCTTTTTTTCCTAAATATTTCACACGGACATTGTCTAAAGCTTTAACGGTGTCAGCTTCTTTAATTTCCTGCAAAGCTTCTTTTCCTAGTTCTTGAAGCCGTTCAATCATATAAAATCCTCCTGCTTTCTTTTTTGGCTTGCCGCCATAAAGGAAACCGCCTAAAAAACGCTACGCCTTGTAGCAACGGCGGCATTAGTACATCCTGTACATCGGAAGCCTTCGTAGTGATACTTTTTCCATTCGCATAATTAACTTCTGGTCTTAATGTATTAAAAAAACCCCCGTCCTATCAAAGGGACGAAGGTTCGCGGTACCACCCTTGTTAACTGCGGTATGCACAGCCGCAGTTCACTTCATGCAGATAACGGATATCCCGGGGCACCTTAACAGTATGTATCATTCTTCTGTCATCCAGTGCCAGCTCCAGAGTGAATTCAACCAGCCTTTCCATTGGAATGCTTTCAGTCTTCGGCATTCCATCCCTGTATGGCGGTACCTGATTTACTACTTTCCTTCACAGCTTTTCCATTTTTTAAATGTTTTCACGTTTTGTGACTGCCGTAGTTTTACTTATGCTGTTTACAAATAAAGAGTTATACTTCCCTAACAGTGTAAAAAATTTTTGTTTTCTATGCAAGACTATTTTCCTTAGAGATTAGTGGGAGAGCTTTAAATGATACAGCAAAATTCCGGTTGCCACTGAAACATTTAATGACTCAGCATTTCCATAAATAGGAACATAAATATTCTGGTCTGATTGTTCCAGCCATTTTTCCTGAACTCCTGCCCCTTCGTTTCCAACAATAAGTGCAAAACCATCTTGAGCTTCAATGGCAGTATGAGTAGTTCCCTGGGTTACACATGTACCAAACACCGGAATATTCTTATTGCGGCATGCCTTTATCCATTCTTCTAAATCGCCTTTTATCACGGGGAGGTGAAACAATGACCCTTGCGTTGCTCGTACTACTTTGTCATTATAAGGATCCACGGTTCCTTCCCCTAAAATAACTGCAGAAACTCCGACGGCATCAGCTGTTCGTATCATTGTTCCAAGGTTGCCGGGGTCCTGGACGCCGTCAATAAACAAATAACTGCCTTTCTTCTGTACGATCACTTCTTGTGTTTTTGGCAATCGGCAGACAGCCAGTATACCTTGAGGAGTTTCTGTACTGCTCATTTCTTTCATCACCTGCTCTGTGACAAGTGATACTCTTGCCCCGGCATGATTGGCAGGTATATTTTTATGATCTTCAGTTATGATTTCTTGTACTTCTACATCATGTTGAAGGACTTCTTCTACAAGATGATATCCCTCTACAACAAATAAACCTTCTTTTTCTCTCTGTTTTCTTTTTTGGAGCCTTTTCGTTAATTTTACTAAAGGATTTTTCGCGGATTCAATTTTATTCACATGACTTCCCTTCCCTTATTTGCCTAACTTTCAACTTCTCATATATTAAATAAGACACCATTCACTTTCCACTATGTGTCTTAAAAGTATATATTTCTTTCAGCTTCTCATACTACATATATCGACATATGTTGATATTCACTATTTTATCATAAATAGGAGGGAATAAGGATGTCTTTTAATCTGCGCGCAGCAATTTTAGAGAATGTTTCAGGTCATAATGAAGAACAAGTAGAAGCAACGATCCAAGATGCTGTTCAAAGGGGAGAAGAAAAAATGCTTCCTGGTCTTGGAGTTTTATTTGAAGTGTTTTGGAACCAGGCGGATGAACAGGAAAAAGAGCGGGTTATTTCTCAAATTGCAGAAGGATTAAAATAACCAACTGAAGTGAAAAGAAAAGAGCTGTCCGTTAGAGGACGGCTCTTTTCTGAGTATTAGAGCAGGCACGCACTCTTTCCATTATTCCAGCGCTTTAGTCAAACGTAATGGATCTTACTGAGTCCGCATCCAGCTTTTTAGTCACTTCAACAATAAGCTGAACAGCATGCTCGAAGTCATCACGGTGTAGAATAGCAGCATGCGTATGAATATAACGAGTAGGAACCGTAACAGCAAGAGAAGGAACTCCATCACCAGAAAGGTGGATCGAACCGGCATCTGTTCCGCCCCCGCTCATAGCTTCAAACTGATATGGAATGTTGTGCTCATCAGCAATATCAGTGACAAAATCGCGAAGACCTTTATGAGAAACCATGGAACGGTCGAATACTAAGATTTGAGGTCCTTTGCCGATTTCAGCTGCTGCCTCATTATCAGAGATTCCCGGGGTATCACCAGCAATCCCAACGTCAACTGCAAACCCGATGTCCGGATTAATTTTATGAGAAGCTGTTTTTGCTCCGCGAAGACCGACTTCCTCTTGTACAGCTCCGACACCGTACACTTCATTAGCATGATCCTCTCCCTGCAGCCGCTTTAATACTTCAATAGCAATCGCACAACCAATTCGGTTATCCCAGGCTTTTGCCATCATAAGCTTTTCATTATTCATGACCGTAAAGTCACAAATTGGGACCACAGAGTCTCCTGGACGTACACCAAAGCTTTCTGCTTCTTCTTTACTGGAAGCACCAATATCAATAAACATATCTTTAATTTCTACTGATTTTTTCCGTTGGTCTGCTGGAAGAATGTGCGGCGGTTTAGATCCAATCACACCGACAATATTTCCTTTTCTAGTCATAACATTCACTCGTTGAGCAAGCATAACCTGGCTCCACCAGCCGCCTACTGTTTCGAATTTCAAAAACCCTTTATCATCAATCTGCGTAATCATAAAACCAATTTCGTCCAGGTGACCTGTAACCATTACACGGGGACCGCCTGCTTTTCCGGTCTTCTTCGCAATTAAACTTCCGAGATGATCCGTTGTTATCTCATCGGCATGCGGAGATATATGCTTTTTCATTACATCACGAGCTTCTTTTTCATTTCCTGGAATACCATTTGCATCTGTTAATTCCTTAAGCATTTGTACTGTTTGATCCATTTCCGCCACTGCTATTCCTCCTTGGTTTATGTAATTATTTCTTGATTCTTCCTTCTTTTAGTATATAAGTATCTTTTTCGATACTCAAACGTTTTCTTTTAATACCTGTGCTGCTTAGTATCCTTCTGTTTGCCTTTTATGATTCGTTTTGTTTTTTTCTAAATAAGCGTGTTCGATTTCTTCACTGGAAAATCCAAGTGCAGCACCAAGCTTGAGATACTCTTTAAACAAATGAAGGTAGGACTGTTTTTCTGTGTCCGTGGTCAGTGCGGCAGCAGCTTCAAACACCGATAGAAATTGTGCACTTAATGAGATATCCGGTCTATCCGGCTGCTCAGGAGCTTCTTCCCAGCCTTTGTCAATACCGAGGGATAAAATAAAATGAAGCCCATCTACGTATTCTTCTAGAATCACTTCCTGCCCTGAAGCTGGTTTGTGGCTCCAATACTTAAAGCAGCGCGTTTCATTAGCAAGTTCTCCTACTTCTACTTGAAAAGCAAGCATCTTATCTGTAAAAATGGCTTCTCTTTTTAATGCGTGTTCTTTTAAAATTCTATCATCTAAAGTTCGCTGAATGGAAAATAATTGTTTCATTATATCTTTTCCCTTCTGAGTTATTTTCTATTAGAATGAAACTAATAAATGAGTTCGTTCGTAAAAGGTAACATCATACTTCTTAACATACGTCGATAAACCTTGCGAGGAGGGATGTGTATCATGGCTCTTTTGATTCGCGCTCTTATCATTATTGCCTTAATCATATTGATATACGCTGTGATAAAATACATTTTAAACCCAAAAAGAAAGCTTGAATTAGCTCATGAAAAGAAAAATTTCTATTTCTTAGATGAATCAAAAAATGTACGTAAAAATTTTTTGATTACGTACAAAGGTGTTATGTTTGAGGGAGAAAAATATTTAGGAACAACAGAGCAGGCATTTGATATTGTTTCTGTGTCGGTATGGGTAAAAAATAAAGATAATCTGCAAGGCTTGCAGCTAAAGGATTTTGCTTTTTTAGAAAATGAAATCCGGCAGCACTATCCCCGCGCTGCTATAGAGTGGAAAAGCCCTATTAAAGAGTTTATACGCCAAGCTGAAAAAAATTAAAAAAAGACTCTCTGTAAATAAAAAAGACCAGCAGCCCTTGAAATCCTAAAAGGACAGGAACTGTAATAACGAACAGCTTATGTTTGGTTTTGTGCCGGAACATGTACATGGCTGCCCACACCCCTGCACTTCCACCGATAAGAGCTAAAAGCAAAAGTTCGCGCTCGCTGATTCGATATGCTCGACGGCGGGATTTTCGTTTGTCAGCACTCATTCTTCCAAAAGATATCAAATTAACGATAATGATATAAAATAAAAATAATTCCCCCATCATTTCTTCTCCCTTTTTACCGTTTATTTAAACATGCAAAAAAAGGGTCTCGGAAATCAATTGATCTCCAGACCCAACATTCATTATTTCAAATTTGCTTTTGCTTTTTCTGCAAGTTCTGCGAAACCTTTTTCATCGTTTACGGCAAGATCTGCCAGCATCTTGCGGTTCATGTTAATATCAGCTTGCTTTAATCCGTACATGAGACGGCTGTAAGAAAGACCGTTCATACGTGCAGCCGCATTAATACGAGTGATCCAAAGCTTACGGAAATCACGTTTACGCTGACGACGGTCACGGTAAGCATACTCCAGTGATTTCATTACCTGCTGACGTGCTGTTTTAAACAAGCTGTGCTTGGAACCACGATATCCTTTTGCTAGTTTTAATACTTTATTACGACGACGACGAGTCACATATCCGCCTTTTACTCTTGGCATCGTCTATCCCTCCTTCAATTTCCATCGTGTTATTCGTGCTTGATATTACTTATCGTATGGCAAAAGGTTTGCAATACGCTTTTGATCTGATTTATCTACAATGCCTTGTTTGCTAAGGCGACGCTTTTGCTTTTGGGACTTGTTACGAAACAAGTGGCTTGTAAATGCATGGCTGCGCTTTAGCTTGCCGCTACCTGTTTTTTTAAAACGTTTTGCTGCACCACTATGACTCTTCATTTTAGGCATGAGTAATTTCCTCCTTGTCGTTTGTTTCTATTTGTTGTCTTTTTCGGACTTCGGAGCAAGTATTAAAAACATGCTGCGTCCTTCCATCTTCGGCTTCGTTTCTACGGTAGCCACGTCTTCGCATTCATTGGCCATACGCTCTAATACTTTCTTGCCGATATCAGAGTGGGTAATCATACGTCCGCGGAAACGAATGGCCGCCTTCACTTTATCACCCTTGTTCAAGAACTTGCGAGCATTGCGAAGCTTTGTGTTAAAATCGTGCTCTTCAATGTTCGGACTTAGACGTACTTCCTTCACATTGATAACTTTTTGCTTCTTGCGAGCCTCTTTATCTTTTTTCTGCTGCTCGAAACGGTATTTTCCGTAATCCATAATACGGCAAACCGGAGGCTTCGCGTTTGGAGCTACAAGTACTAAATCAAGGTTAGCTTTTTCAGCCAAATCCAGCGCTTCGCTTTTCGATTTAACACCAAGCTGATCGCCATTTGCATCGATTAAGCGTACTTCACGCGCACGGATTCCATCATTAACCTTCATGTCATTACGAATAATGAGCCACCTCCAAAAATTTTACCAATAAAGCAGTTAACTGCGCATAAAAAAAGCAGGCACACACACTGCGCCCACACGATGATCGTTTCTCATTATTCATGGAAATCACCATAACCTGCAAACAGCCTGGAGCGTCAGTCAGGTGAGAAGCGGGCGCTTCTGCTTGTTTTGGTTTCATTTTCAATTACTCATTAACGTTACCATACGCATTAAGTGCTGTCAATCACTAAAAATACCACTTACTCATCCTAACGAAAATTAATGAAACTCGCAACCTTTTAGTTAAGAAAACCTCCTTGTTTTTTTGCAGTATCCATTTCATATCTGTAGACAGCAGGGGGCTAAAATAAAATCCCTGCATTTCATCACACCTTTGGAGTGTTAAAATCCGGCTATCACTCTAAAGAGTTTTATCATAAAATTGTAACTATTTTCTTTAGTTCAATATTTTTCCTGAAGACGAATTGAAATTATTTTTGAAAAAAACTGCCCGCCAGTTTATTTCCAGCAAGGCAGTCCCAACTTTTTAATCAAGGCTTCGTGTATCAATTTTTTCTTTAATTTCTTTCACAAAATCAGCTAATGGTGAGGAATCTGAATCTTTCTGGCCATAACGACGGACGTTGACGTCATCTGCTTCTATTTCCTTATCTCCAAGGACAAGCATGTAAGGTATTTTTTTCATTTGAGCTTCCCGAATTTTGTATCCTATTTTTTCGTCCCGTGTATCTACTTCTACTCTTACACCTGCTTTTCGGAGCTCGTCTTCGACTTTGCGGGCATATTCTAAATGGGCTTCAGCAGATACAGGAATTACTTTTGCCTGTACCGGAGCAAGCCAAGTCGGGAAGGCGCCTTTGTATTCTTCTAGCAGAAATGCAATAAAGCGTTCCATTGTTGATACAATGCCGCGGTGGATAACAACAGGCCGGTGCTCCTTCCCATCTTCTCCGATATAGGTGAGATCGAATCTTTCTGGGAGATGGAAGTCTAATTGTACAGTAGATAGCGTTTCATCTTTACCGAGGGCTGTTTTTACTTGGACATCGAGCTTTGGCCCATAAAACGCTGCTTCCCCATCGGCTTCTACGTAATCCACTCCCATGTCATCCATTGCTTCTTTCAGCATAGCCTGGGCTTTGTCCCACATCTCATCATTATCCACATATTTTTCTTTGTCTTCTGGGTCCCTGTATGAGAGACGGAAATAATAATCGTTAAGCCCAAAATCTTTATATACATTTTGAATCAGCTCTACCACGCGGATAAATTCTGATTTCAGCTGGTCTGGACGTGCAAAAATATGAGCATCATTTAACGTCATCGCCCGTACACGCTGAAGGCCGGCAAGGGCACCTGACTTTTCATAACGGTGCATCATACCAAGTTCTGCAATCCGTACAGGCAGATTCCGATAGCTGTGGAGCTGGTTTTTATACACCATCATATGGTGCGGACAGTTCATCGGACGGATAACCAATGTTTCATTATCCATTTCCATGGGTGGGAACATATCATCCTGATAATGATCCCAGTGACCCGAGGTTTTATAAAGCTCCGAGCTTCCAAGCACTGGAGTATAAACATGATCATATCCAAGGCGTTCTTCGATGTCTACGATATACCGCTCGATCGTACGGCGGATCGTAGCCCCTTTCGGAAGCCAAAGCGGCAGTCCTTGCCCAACCTTCTGGTTAACAGAGAAAATCTCCAGCTCTTTTCCAAGTTTACGGTGGTCGCGCTCTTTTGCTTCTTCGAGCATTTTAAGATGCTCGTCAAGATCCGATTGTTTGAAAAAGGCGGTTCCGTAAATACGCTGAAGCATTTTATTATTGCTGTCACCGCGCCAATAGGCTCCCGAAATACTCATTAATTTAAACTTTTTCAATTTAGAGGTATTCGGTACATGCACACCCCGGCATAAATCAAAAAACTCGCCCTGTTCATATATGGTGACTGTTTCTCCTTCAGGAATATCATCGATTAATTCTAATTTCAAATCATCGCCAATTTCACGGTAAATCTCTTTTGCTTCTTCACGGGTAACTTCTTTTCGTACAATTTCATGATTTTCATCGATGATTTTTTTCATTTCTTTTTCTATTTTCGGGAGATCTTCAGGTGTTAATTGATGAGGCATGTCAATGTCATAATAAAAGCCATGCTCAATAACCGGTCCTACTCCCAGCTTCACATCATCAAATAAACGTTTTACTGCCTGTGCCATTAAATGAGCTGTACTGTGGCGCAGAATTTCTAGTCCTTCTTCATTATTTGGTGTAATAATTTCAATGTCTCCGTCTTTATAGATAGGCGTCCGCAAATCAATGGGATCACCATCAAACTTTCCAGCTAATGCTTGTTTTTTAAGCCCAGGGCTGATAGAGGATGCAATTTCTTCTGTAGTGACCCCCTCTTCAAATGATTTGTCATTTCCATCAGGAAAAGTGATATTCACATTGTTTGCCACGATAAGTCCCTCCTGTTTTCTCGTTATGTATTGGGAAAAGCGCAGCGTCCTGGTCAGCCTCGACAGGTACATTTTCTGCAGGCAATAAGGCGCTTTTTGCCTTTAATGCCTGGGGTTATTTAACCCTGAGAGGCTGGACGCTGAAGCTAGACATCAGAGCGCAAGATTTTATACTTTGCCACCTAATATAAAAAAAGGGGCTGTCCCAAAAGGTTTTTTACAGCTGAATTACACTTCGCTTTCCGCGGGCAACGCTTCAGCTTCCTCGTGAGCAAAGACCGCTCACTGCGGGATTTTCAGCTGTTGTTTTCCCGCTGAAGCATTCCTATTGGGGGAGACGTCCCCCTCTTGAACGAAAAAAGGTCCTCCGTTAAGATGCGGATATACACAAACCACACATCGAAGGAGGACCTTACAAATGCATGATAAAGTGAATTTCAAAATTAATCAAGTGACAGAAGACACGTTAATCATCGGTGTTGATATCGCCAAGAAAAAGCACTATGCCTGTGCCATTGATAATCGTGGGAAAGAGCTTAAAAAGGTCTTTCCGTTTAATCAGTCGTATGGCGGTTTCGAAAAACTCGTTAAAACAATCAGTTCTTTGAAAACCAAACATCAAAAAACAAAGGTAATCATTGGCTTTGAAGCCACCGGCCATTACTGGAAGAATCTCGCCGAACGCTTATGGAACGAACAGCTTTTGTACGTGATTGTTAATCCGCTGCATGTGAAGCATTCCAAAGAGTTCGAGGATAACATCCAGTCCAAAAATGATAAGAAAGACGCCCGGTTAATCGCTCGTCTGGTCGAAAATGGCTACTACACCTTTCATCGTTTTCTAGAAGGCATCGAAGCGGAACTCCGCGAGTGCGCCACATGGCGGCGGGCTCTCATTGATGAACGGGCCAGCTTGAAAAACAAGCTGATTAACTGGACCGATCAATACTTTCCAGAATTCCCGGAAGTCTTTAAAGACTGGGGTGTTCAGGCGCGCACCGTCCTCCGATATACGCCGTTTCCTCAAGACCTCCAAGTACGTTCCCTCGAGGAATGTATGGCTTTATATCAAGAAGACGAAGGCGCCCGATTCTTATCCCGAAACAAAATCGCCCAGCTGAAAGAATGGGGATCATCCTCCATTGGCTGCACGCAAGGGCAGGACATGGCCTATTTCAAACTGGTCACCCTCATAGATCAATACGCCCTGTTGGAAAAGCAGATCCAGGAGATCGAAGAAAAGCTCTGCTTCTATGCCCGTCAGCTTTTCGATTTCGAATGGATCACGTCCATCCGTGGTGTGAGTGAGATGCAGGCAGCCGAGCTTCTCGCTGAAACCGGACCTCTCTCCCAATACGATCATCCACGCCAACTGATCAAATTAGCGGGATTGACGTTGCGGGATAACTCTTCCGGTAACCGAGAAGGAGAAAAACGGCTGTCCAAGCGAGGACGAAAAGCCCTGCGAGCGCTCCTGTTCCGGATGATTACCACCATTCTTCCGAATAACGACGCGTTTAAGGACCTCTATCAGTATTATGTGAACCGGCCCGATAATCCGCTTAAGAAGAAGGAAGCGAAGGTGGCGTTATGCCGAAAAGTCCTACAAGTCGTCTACGGGATGAGTAAACACCAGCGCCCTTTTGATGCCGATCGAATGAGAAGGGATCTATCGAGTCATCTTCCGGTGAAACTAGCGGCGTAGCGCCTTTCTGTGCACCTCTCGTCCTCCGTGTCCATGACAACAAAGATGATCCGGAGAAGCCGCCAAACGGAGACATACGACCTCGAGTCCAAGCAGGAGCATCATGCGGCCTCCGCC
>NZ_JBHFQG010000044.1:0-24082 GCF_041949975.1 Alteribacillus sp. JSM 102045
ACTCGAGGTCGTATGTCGCCGTTTGGCGGCTTCTCCGGATCATCTTTGTTGTCATGGACACGGAGGACGAGAGGTGCACAGAAAGGCGCTACGCCGCTCCTGCGGGAAAAGCAACGGCTGAAGACCCCGCAGGGAGCGTTTTACTCCCGAGGAGGCTGAAGCGTTGCCCGCGGAAAGCGAAGTGTATTTCAACTGTGGCTGTATTCAACAACAAAGTATGTGAAAACAGCCTTAAGGAAAAAGAAAATAAGCTCTTCAAAGAGGGCTTAAATATAATATACGAGGGGGAAAAGGAATGAAAATGGCAGCTTTTCTTTTTGGGTTAACTTTTCTGATAATTCTGTCTTCATGTGGAGGAAGTGCCTTACAATCTGAACAATCGGGTCAGGACTCAAATGATGAAGAAGAAGAGTCGATAAAGATAGGTGCTATTTTACCTTATTCAGGTGTTTACACTACACTTGGAAAAGACTTATCTGATGGTATGAAATTGTATTTTGAAAGTGTTGATTGGCAAGTGGCTGGTAAAGAAATAGAGCTATTAGAAGAAGACACAGAGGCAGATCCGCAGGCTGCACTCCGCCGAACAAGAAAACTAATGGATCAAGATAACATAGATATTTTGACCGGTGCGGTCAGCACAGCGGTGGCTTATGCTATTCGGGATGAAGTAGATTCTAATCAATTGCCTTATCTCGTTTCTCATGCTGGCGGGAATGATTTGACAAGAGGTGAAAGAAGCGATTACATTTGGCGTTCATCTTTTTCTTCTTGGCAAATAGGAAACGCAATGGGACAGTGGGCTTACGATAATGTAGGAGAACAAATGTATGTTGCTGCTGCAGATTATGCATTTGGACAAGAAGTGTCAGCTGCTTTTATAGAAGCATATACAGAAGCTGGAGGAAAAATTGTAGGGGAAGTATATCCACCTCTTGAAAATAATGATTATGCTTCTTACTTAACAACCATAAGAGATGCCGAGGCTGATGGAGTGTACGCCTTTTTCGCAGGAAGTGATGCTGTTCGCTTTGTGCAGCAGTTTGAAGAATATGGGTTAAAAGAGGACTTTGAATTGCTTGGTTCAGGTTGGCTTGTGTCAGAGGACTTACGAGAATCAATTGGAAGTGCTGCTGAGGGAGTTCATGCAGCAAGTTTTTGGGACTACAATTTAGAAAGTGAAATAAATCAAAATTTCGCAAGCGATTATGAAGCAGCTTATGATCGACGTCCAACATTAGAATCGTTAGAGGGCTATGATGCAGCTCGTATTATAGTAGAAACAATTAAAGAATTAGACGGAGAAGTAGAAGATTCTGATCAAGTTATTGAGGCAATGGCAAACGTCGAATTTGAAAGTCCCCGTGGTTCATTCGAGTTTGATCAAGATACCCATCATGTCATTCAAAATATGTACATCACAGAGACTAAGTTAGAAGGTGATCAGACAGATAATGAAGTGATTGAAACAATAGAGCTGGTGAAGGATCCAGGCGAATAACTAGTTAACATGGGGGGAAAAACATGGAGGTATTGGCTGCTCAGCTAGTCAATGGATTATCGTATGGTATGTTATTGTTTATCATAACGTGCGGTCTTTCATTAGTGTTTGGAATATTAGGAGTTTTGAATCTAGCACATGGCTCTCTTTATATGCTGGGTGCTTACATTGCATTTTCGTTAACGGCACAGTTATCACAAAGTTTTTGGGTAGCCCTCGTATTGGCACCTCTTGTTGTAGCAGTGATTGCGCTTATCGTTGAGCGCACACTGCTGCGGCCAACTTATCATTTAGGACATTTATCACAAGTTTTGTTAACGTTTGGTTTGGCTTACGTGTTCCATGATATTGTTAAACATATTTGGGGTTCTAATGTTCTTTCTATCAGCGTACCAGAGTTATTAGGAAGTTCGATATTGATTCTTGGCCAGACGTTTCCGCTTTACCGTCTAGTTATTATAGGTGTTGGAATTTTATTAGCAATAGGCCTTTGGTGGCTGCAGAATAAAACAAGGTGGGGAGCGATTATACGGGCCGGATTAAGTGATCGAGAAATGATAGGAGCGCTTGGAATTAACATTAATATGGTTTTTTCAGCCGTATTTGTGGTCGGAGGAATACTAGCTGGTTTTGGTGGAGTAGTAGCATCACCTATATTAGGACTCTATCCTGATATGGAGTTTCAAACACTTATTCTAGCACTAGTTGTGCTTGTGATTGGCGGTTTGGGTTCTATTTCAGGTACTTTCACAGCTAGTGTGCTCGTTGGTATCTTAGAAACCTTTGGAAGATATTTATTTCCTGAGTTAAGTATGTTTCTCGTCTTTGCTCTGATGGCAGTTATTCTTATATGGAGGCCAAATGGTTTATTAGGAAAGCAGGTGGCAGAAGAATGAATAATACGTACATCAAATTTACAGTCGTTCTGCTTTTATTTGCTGCTGCACCGTTTTTCTTACCTTTATTTCACATTAACTTATTTAGTGAGATCCTTATCTTAGCCATTTTTGCTTTAAGTTTAAATGTAATTTTGGGCTATACCGGAATGGTATCGTTAGGTCATGCCGCTTTTTTTGGAACGGGAGCTTATGCAGCAGGTATTATAGCTCAAAATGTATCGTCTAATCTACTATTATCATTAATAGGGGCAATAGCGATATCTATTGTCTTAGCTGGGGTCATTGGAATTTTTTGTATGAAAGTAAGCGGTTTTTACTTTCTAATGCTGACCCTTGCTTTTTCACAAATGGTGTATTCGTTTGTGTACCAAGCTAACCAATGGACAGGGGGGTCCAATGGTTTATCTGGAATTCCGCGTCCCATGTTATTTGGTTTTGAAATTTCTAGTGCCGTCTTGATCTTTTATATGATTGTGATCGTATTCATGGTGCTTTTTGCTGGGCTTCGCGTATTAATTAAATCTCCCTTCGGGCAGGTTTTAGTTGGTATAAGAGAAAATGAAACGAGACTAAAGTCAATGGGATATAACACAAGTATATATAAATACGTGGCTTTTATAATATCGGGGTCCATCGGTGGATTATCAGGATCACTTTACACTTATTTTAATGGTTTTATCGCTCCAAGCGATGTATATTGGACGATGTCTGGGACCGTATTAATAATGGTATTAATAGGTGGAGCTGGAACGATGGCTGGCCCGGTATGGGGAGCAGCATTAATTGTCCTATTAGAGACGGTTATTGCAATGTATACGGATATGTGGATGTTAATTCTCGGTTCTATATTTATCATTTTTGTAATCTTTTTTCCTTCCGGTATATATGGTATTTGGCAAGATATTACCTGCAAAATGCAAAAACCAAAGGCACGTCCTGAGGTAAATAAAGTGAAGAGAGAACATGTATAGAAAGGCAGGGATTAGAAAAAGCATGAAACCAATTCTAGAGATAGAAGCCATTAGTAAACGATTTGGCGGTCTTGAGATTTTAAAAGATATCTCGTTTAATGTATCTCAGGGAGAACGTATTGGTATTATCGGTCCAAATGGTGCAGGAAAAACTACATTTTTTAACTTGCTTACTGGTGACCTAACCCCATCAGATGGCAACATTCGTTTTAGAGGAACAAGTATTACGAACGAACCAAACTATAAACGAGCACGACGGGGAATTGTTAGAACATTTCAAAAAAACAACTTGCTTGTTACATTATCTATCCTTGATAACTTACTGCTTGTTCTACAACGCAAACACGGTATTAATCACACGTGGTTTAAAATTCGTAATGATAAATATTATAACTCTTTGTATAAAGAAGCAGAAGAATTGCTTACGACATGGGGTCTATATAGCCAGTGCAACGTGAAAGTAGAAAATCTTTCTTATGGGGAGCAACGGCAAACTGAAATTATGCTTGGGATAGCGACAGATCCGGACGTACTTTTACTGGATGAACCGACAGCTGGCATGTCGCAATCAGAGACAGATTATATTGTCAATTTACTGCATAAATTGCCAAAAGAATTGACACTGATGATTATCGAACATGATTTAGACGTAATATTTGGTTTGGCAGAACGCATGCTTGTGCTTCATGATAGACAAGTGCTAATTGATAATACTTCAGAAGTTGTACGCAAAGACCCACAAGTAAATAAGATTTATATTGGGAGTGAGGAGGTAGTGTAATGCTGTCTATACAGGGTCTTCATGCTTATTATGGAGAAAGCCATATTTTACATGACCTTTCTTTAGAGGTTGAAAAGGGAAAAGTGGGAGCACTCGTAGGGAGAAATGGAATGGGAAAAACAACGACTATCCATTCCATAATAGGATTGGTGCCTAGAAGAGAGGGCATGATTAAATTAAATGACTATGACTTGGTTTCCGCACAAAGTTTTCAAATTTCAAAACGTGGTGTTGGATTGGTTCCTCAAGGAAGAAGGATCTTTCCCAACCTTACGGTGAAAGAGAATTTAGTAACAACACAAATCAATACAAAAGAAGGGTGGACATTAGAAAAAATATTTGATTTATTTCCACAATTAAAAGAACGGCAGCATTTTATGGGAGGCAGTTTGAGTGGAGGAGAGCAGCAAATGCTCTCCATTGGAAGAGCGCTTTTAACGAACCCTAGTCTTATATTGCTAGATGAACCATCGGAAGGATTATCGCCATTAATGGTGCAAGAAGTAAGCCAAATTATTAAACGTTTAAAAGTTGAAGGGCTCACAATGCTTCTTGTTGAGCAAAACCTAGCAATGGTAAAAGAAATAGCTGATTATGTTTATATTTTAAATAAAGGGAAAATAGCGTTTGAAGGTCCTGTCGAGTCATTTGACGAAGAGATTCAGCGAAAGCATCTTGCGCTCAGCTCGTAGTTCTTATAATAAAGGGAAATGTTAGGCGTAAGAACAAAGGGGCTGTCCTCAAAAGTCGGTTTTCACCGTCTTATGGGACAGCTCTTTCATTAATTGAATTAAACGTTAGCTGCACTTTTAAATGGCTGGTCGCTAACTTTAATAGATTCAGTGGGACAGCCTTCTTCAGCATCTAGCAAATCATCTGTTATATCTTCCTCAATTTCCTTTGTTCCTTGATTGTTATCTAGAAAAGCTTCAGCTAATCCTTCATCATCGTAATCGAAAATTTCGGGTGCTGTCGCCCCACATGCTCCGCAAGCAATACAAGTATCCTTATCTACCATCGTAAATTTTGGCACTTTTATCGACCTCCCTTAAAAATTTACTTCGCTATAACCTTGAAACAAAACTTAAGCAAAAATACTTGTACTGTGAAGTGGCTGAACTTTTGCTTTTGGATCAATGTACGATTTAGCATTGTTTATAGCTGTTGGAGCTTCCCCAAAACCAGTTGCAATTAATTTCACTTTTCCCTTATAGGTACAGATATCGCCAGCTGCGTATACACCCGGAATGTTCGTTTCCATTTTTGAATTAACTATAATAGAGTTTTTCTGAATATCTAAACCCCATTCCTTCATTGGACCAAGCGAAGACAAAAAGCCAAAATTAACAATTACATCATCTACTTCAATAGTTTGCTTTTGGTGTTCTTCTTTACTGTGTCTTAATACAGTTTCTTGAATGTATTCTTCGTTTCCGTTAAAGCAATCGGGTATATAAGGAGTTTTTATTTCGACGTTACTATTGAATAACTGCTTTACACTGTGTTCATGGGCCCGAAACTTATCTCTGCGGTGTGCAAGCGTTACCTTTTTTGCTATAGATTCAAGCATTAATGCCCAATCAACAGCAGAATCTCCGCCTCCAAATATAAGAACGTCCTTGTTTTGAAACTTATTTAAGTCGTCTACAAAATAATGCAAATTCTTTCCTTCATATTGGACTGCATTTTCTAAATTAATTTTTCTGGGACTAAAAGCGCCATTTCCAGCTGTTAGAATAACTGTTCGTGTATAATGCACTCCTTCATTTGTAGTTAATTTAATCGTTTTGTCTTCTTGCGGAATAAGAGTCTCCACCATTTCTCCAAGACAAACAGTAGGTTCAAAATAATTCGCTTGATCAAGCAGGTGATCAACTAAATCCTGAGCCTTTACTTTAGGATAACCAGCAACATCATAAATGTATTTTTCCGGATAAAGTGCAGACAGCTGCCCTCCTAAATGAGGTAAACTTTCAATAATCTTTACAGATAATTGTCTCATTCCTGCATAGAACGCTGTGAACAGTCCAACGGGACCTCCGCCTATAATCGTGATGTCATGAGTCTCTTCTTTAGAAATCTGCATTCAGATAATTCCCCCTCTGAAAATTTTTTATTACGTTTATTTATCTTTCGTTATTAATAAATAATGTAGTGGATTTTTTATAGATTGTCAAGAAAGAAATATTAACATTTAAAATGGTATTAAACGTATGCGATAACAAGCAATACGAAAGAATTATCAGAAAGGACAAGGAAAACATATAGAATAAATTATACAAAAAAATAGAAAAATGAAGATATTATAAGAATTATAGAGTTAAATGCTGTAATTTAAATATAGTCCATTATAAATAAAGAAATTGAAAGTTTGAAAAAGTGAAAGGCTTTCTGTACATTATGAAATATACACGAAAGAAATGAAATCATAATAATAACTTTGAGGAGGTTTTTCTTTTGACAACAGCAATTGAAAAGAAAACGCTTACTGTTAACAAATCAAACGGTATCGCAGAGGTTCACATTCATGTGAACAAGTCAAATTCTTATGATTTGGAATATTACAAAGATTTAAATGCAGCTATTGATGATATTCGTTTTGACAGCGATATCAAAGTAGCGATTTTAATGAGTGATATGCCAAAATTTTTCTCAGCGGGGGCAGACGTGAGCTTTTTGAAATCTGCCGATCCGCGATTTAAAACTCAATTTTGCTTATTCTGTAATGAAACATTGGACAAAATTGCGCGTTCTCCGCAAATTTGGATTGCTTGTTTAGAAGGACATACTGTAGGGGGAGGATTGGAAATGGCTCTTGCATGTGACTTGCGCTTTATGGGCGATGAAGCTGGCAAGATTGGACTGCCTGAAATCAGTCTTGGCGTACTAGCTGGTACAGGAGGTACACAGCGCTTGCTTCGCCAGGTTGGCCATTCCAAAGCTTTGGACTTGAACATTACAGGAGAAACTTTAACCCCACAAGAAGCGCTTGATATTAATCTAGTAGATAAGGTATACCCTCAGCAAGAAACACGGGAACAAACCTTAAAATATGCAGAAAAAATTGCAAGTCAGGCTACCTATGCAGCTTCTAACATTAAATTATCTATTATGAATGGAAAGGAAATGCCTTTAAATGCGGCGGTACGTTACGAAGGTGAATTGCAGAATTTGTTATTCCGCTCGGATGATGCACAAGAAGGGCTAAGTGCCTTTTTGGAGAAGAGAGAACCAAATTGGAGCGGGCAATAGGATAGTGTATTCAGTGTAAACGATTGGCGGTATCGGCCTTCCGGTATCGTCATTTTGTTCCTAAAGTAACAAAAGGAAGGTGGTAAATAGATGAAAGATAAAGTGCAGACCTTAGATCAAGCAGTAAAACAACATATAAATAGCGGAGATGCAGTTGTTATGGGTGCTTGTTTAGAACCTATGATTCCATTTGCAGCTGCACATGAAGTAATACGGCAGAAAAAGAAAGATCTAACACTTATTGCACCAATTTCAGATATGTTAATCGATATGTTAATTGGAGCAGGAGTGGTATCTAAAGTAACAGCTGCTTGGGCAGGTAATGTAAGTGCTGGATTAGGCCACAATTATCGCCGCTCTATAGAAAAAGGGGTTCCTTTTTCTGTAGAAGTGGAAGATCATAGTAATTTTTCGATTGGGCTTGCTTTGTTAGCGGGCGCTATGGGGGTGCCATTTTTACCAACAAGGTCTTTACTCGGTACAGATATTTTAACTAGCAATCCTGCTTTAGAGATTGAAGACTATAAAAATGAAAAATTGGTTTACGTTCCTGCCTTGCATCCTGATGTGACAGTGCTAGGTGTTCAACGTGCAGATCGTGAAGGCAATGCCCATTTATGGGGCAATATCGGAGTAGCGCAAGATGCTGCTATGGCAAGTAAAAAGGTGATATTGCTGGCTGAAGAAATTGTGGAAAGCTCGGTCATTGAAAGTGATCCTAACCGGGTACTTATACCAGGTTTTAAAGTAAGTTCCGTGGTTTCTTGCCCCGAGTTTGCCCATCCTTCACCGATTCAGGGATATTACCAACGAGACCATGAATTTTTTCACGCTTACCATAAAGAAACGAAAACCAGAGAAGGTTTTTTAGCATGGATGGATAAGTATGTTACTAGTGTTGCCTCACATGAGGAGTATAAAAAAATAGTTGGCGCAAGAAGGTTAGAAGCGTTAAAAGTAAAAAAAGAATCTCTTGCTGCTCCTGTCAACTATGCATCGGAGTAAGGGGGGCCATAACATGAAATATTCGATAGGTGAATTGATGGTAGTTGCAGCCGCTCGGGAAATACAAGATGAAGAGGTTGTCTTCGTGGGAATGAGACTTCCAATGCTAGCCTTTGCTGTTGCTAAACGAACGCACGCACCGAATGCAGTTGGTTTTTATGAATGTGGTGTGGTGAGAGACTTTCCATCTGAGAGGTTACTCTACACAATGGGAGACACTCCAAATATTGAAGGGGCTAACTGGTGTACGTCCACTAATCATCTTATGTATTTAATGCAAAGTGGAAACGTTAACTGTGGTTTTATAGGCGGGGCAGAAGTCGATAAATATGGAAACGTCAATACCTCCTATATAGGAAACTATGAAAAACCAGCTATTAAACTTCCAGGGAGTGGAGGAGCAGCAGATATTGCATCCCTTTCTAAGAGGCTGCTTGTTATTATGAACCATGAAAAACGCCGTTTTACAGAAAAAGTAGATTATATTACTTCACCAGGTACTGGTAAAGGGGGAGAGTGGCGGAAAAAACAAGGACTGCCAAGAGGAGGTATTGGTGCTTTAATAACTACACTTGGGGTGATGAGGCCAGGCAGTGATAATGAATTAGAACTCGCTACCATACACCCCGGGTCTACGTTAGAAACAATAAAAGAAAATACTGGTTGGGATTTGAAAGCTTCTAATAAGCTTGAAGAAACAATTCCTCCTTTGCAGGAAGAATTAGACGTCATTCATTCCATCGATCCCCATGGTTTTTGGACTGGCCAAACAGGAGGGAATTAATTTGCGAAGCAATGAACTGGATTTTTTAATTAACTGGGGCGATACAGATATGGCTGGAATCGTCTATTATCCTAATTACTTCAAATGGTTTGACATAGCTGGCCATCAGTTTTTTCGGAGCTGCAATTTATCACCTTTATCATTAGAGAAAGAAAGAGGTATTATATTGCCAATGATAGACGCACGCTGTACCTTCGAAAAACCTTTATTTTATGATGACATTATAACGGTTTATACCACCGTAAAAGAAGTTAATAATAAAACCATTGAGTTAAACCATGAAATATTTCGTCAGAAGGAAAGAACGGGCAGTGGATATGAATTAAGAGGATGGGTGGAAAAAGGAGAAGGTGGTATAAAAGCTGTGTCTATACCAAAGGACATTAGAGCTCTCCTTGAAGAAGATCTCCATACCACCGCTCAAGAAGTGAAACCGCAGTATAATGCATAAAAGCCCTTGATCCTCTATAATAAACAGTATGCTATTAACAATAGATGTAAGCAACGAATCAACGGACGGTGAAAAAATGAAACCTAGATCTTTAATGTTTACTCTCTATGGAGAATACGTTCAATATTATGGAGGAGAAATTTGGGTTGGGAGTCTTATTCAATTTATGAAACGTTTTGGTGTTTCAGAATCCTCGGTCCGAGGTGCCATTTTGAGAATGGTCCAAAAAGACTTAATGCAAGTTCGTAAAATTGGTAATAAAAGCTATTATTCCTTTACACCACAAGGAAATCGGCAGATTGATGAAGGGGTAAAAAGAGTATACAGTGGGCGTCGCTCTGAATGGGATGGAAAATGGCGGATTTTAACTTACTCTTTTCCTGAAGCACTACGCGAACTTCGCAATGAAGTAAGAAAAGAATTGACTTGGACAGGTTTTGGGGCAATCTCTAACAGTACTTGGATTAGTCCAAATCCGGTTGAAGACCAGGTGTTAGAGCTAATGGAGCGGTATCAGGTGGAGGAATATATAACATTATTCAGTTCATCTGAAGTATTGTCACATGATAATGAAAGTATTGTAAATAAAGGATGGGATTTACAGCAAATATCAACAGAGTATGAAAGGTTTATACAGAAATATGATAAAAAATTTGATGAATTAAGTGAAAAAGCTTTTCAGAATACCTTAACTGATGAAGAGTGTTTCATTGAAAGAACAAAAATTGTTCATGAATATAGAAAGTTTCTCTTTCAAGATCCAAGCTTTCCAAATGAATTGCTGCCCGACTATTGGACCGGCACAGCAGCAAGAGAGCTGTTTTGGAATATTCATCAACTTATATCTATTCCAGCTGTGCGATTTTTTGAGTCCCTGTACGAGTCCGCTCCGGATCTCAAAGTGGAACCTGAACGTAATAAGGCTGTAAATCCCTTCGATAAAATCCAAGTATAGGATGCAAAATAACAAAAGTTGAGGGATTAAAATGAGTAAAGTACTATTTGAAAAAGAAGGTCATTTAGGGATTATTACGATTAATAGATCGGATCGACTTAACTGCTTTGACTTTGAAACTTTGATACAGCTTGAGGAGGTACTAGAAGAGATCAAGCTCGATCAAAAAACTAGAGCTTTAATCATCACTGGCTCAGGAGAGAAAGCATTTAGTGCTGGCGCCGATTTAAAAGAGAGAAGTACATTGTCTGAAAAAGAAATTCGAAGAAATGTAAGTAAAATTCGAGATGTATTTACTACTATTGATAACCTTCCACAACCTACTATCGCAGCTATTAATGGTTACGCTTTGGGCGGAGGCCTTGAATTGGCTCTTGTTTGCGATTTTAGGTATGCAGTGCCTCAGGCTCAACTTGGATTAACGGAAGTAAGTTGGGCTATTATTCCTGGAGCAGGAGGTACACAGCGATTGTCTCGCTTAATAGGTCCTTCGCGTGCCAAAGAATTAATTTTCACTGCCCGTCGTATTGATGCTGCTAAAGCACTCGAAATCGGTTTAATTAATGAAATGGTCGAACCAGAAGAATTAATGAAAGGTGCAAAAGAGCTTGCTGATGAAATTATAAAAAATGCGCCATTGGCAATTACTCAGGCAAAGCATGCGATAAATCAAGGAAGTAATACTGATATTAATACTGGCCTGGCGATTGAATCCAAAGCTTATGAAGTTATCATTCCGACTGAAGATAGGGTCGAAGCTTTAAATGCTTTTAGAGAAAAACGACAGCCTAAGTTTAAAGGGAAATAAGAAAGATTATGAAGAAAACGATGAATGTAAGCAATCGTGTAACCGAACAATTAGCTATCGATTATCCGATAATAGAAGGTGGAATGGCTCATATTGGGGATGGACGGTTGGCGGCAGCTGTTACTAATGGAGGCGGACTCGGACAAGTGGCAGCATCTGGATTTTCTCCGAGACGTTTTCGTGAACAAATTGATATTGCTAGCTGCCAGTACAAGCGGCTCGCTCGGTGTTAATGTGCCGATTGGAAAATCGTTTGACTACGAAACTTATTTTGAGGTAATAGACGAGAAGAAAGACAACTTGGAAGCCATTAGCTTGTCTTCTGGAGACCCTAGGCCACATACAGCAAGATTTAAAAACATGGGGTTAACGGTGATGGTAGTTGTCGCTTCAGTAAGGTAAGCGCTTGTTGCCGAAGATGCAAGGGCGGACATTATTATTTGTGAAGGATTTGAAGCAGGAGGCCGGAACAGTCTACTTGAGCTGACTCTTTTCTCATTAATCCCCTCTCTGGCTGAACAAATGTCTGTACCTTTAGCTGCAGGCAGTATCTCAAACGGTAAAGTAATGTTTGGGGCTTTTGCGCTCGGCGCAGAAGGAGTACAAGTTGGTACTAGATTTATAGCAACCGAAGAATGTTCGGCACATGACGCTTATAAACGTGTATTAGTAGAAGCGCATGATGATGCTACTACGGTAATGGAACGTAGTATTGGCGGTGTAAATCGTGTGTTGAACAGTCATTAAATGAAGTCCAGAAGTTAGAAAAGAAAGGTCTGCCTTTTCAAGATCTCTTTACTTACATTAATGGTCAGCGTAACCGTATAGCCACTATTCAAGGAGATTTAGAAAATGGCTGGGTACATGCGGGCCAAGGGATAGAAGTTATTCAAAGTGTGGAGTCCGTAGAAGATGTTATACAGGGATATATGCTGGACTGGATGAAAGAATCTGAACAATTGCAGACAAATTTGAAAACGTTATTAAAAAATAAATATGGACAAGTACCTTGAGTAACTGCAATAAGGTTTTTTATACATTGTGGTAAAAGGAGGAACCAAAAACCATGCAACGGAATTCGGTCAATATTTTGAACATTCGTATGATGCAAGAGATGGCAGAAGCGCTTGAAACTGTATACAATAAAGAGGATATTAACGGGTCGGTTATTTGAGCAGAGGGAAAAGCTTTTTCAGCTGGAGTAGCCGTGGAAGATCACGTGGGAAAATGGACAGAACCTATGATTTTCGCTTTTCACAAACTATTCCACCTTCTAGATAAAATACCCTGTCCAACAATCGGAGTTGTAGAAGGAGCAGCCATCGGCGGAGGATGTGAACTGGCTTCTTTTTGTGATATCACCATTGCTTCAGAAGGCAGTAAGTTTGGACAACCTGAAATCAATTTAGGGTTGTTTCCACCTGTGTCTGCTGCGTATTTCCCTTGGCTGATGAGTTATAACCGTGCGATGGAGCTTTTAATTACAGGAAAGCCATTAACAGCAGAAGAAGCAAAAGGTTATGGTTTAATCAATACAGTAGTACCATCAGACCAAATGGATACACATGTCCATGAATTGCTTGAAAATTTAAAGACGAAAAGCCGCAGTTCGTTAAAGTTAACGAAACAAGCAGTGCGCACGTCGATGGCGACATCGATGTCTGCTGCGATTGCTGAAGTAGAACAGATATACTTACAGAATTTAATGAAAACAAATGACGCCAAAGAAGGATTAAATGCATTTATGGAAAAACGGCATCCTGTTTGGACACATACATAGGGGGGAGATCATGAACCTTACTAAAATCGAAGGGGGAGGCTATCGGATTGGGATTCCCGTACCTTTTCCTATGAAGTATGTTTATTGTCATTTGATTCCTCGTGGGAAAGAATATGTCTTAATAGATGTAGGTCTAAACTATCGAGAAGCAAGAGAAACTTGGGAAAAAGTGTTTTTATCACTTAACATCAGTCCATCCTCCATTTGTGAAATTTACCTAACGCATTTTCATCCCGACCATTCCGGGTTAGCTGGTTGGATGCAAGAAAAAACGGGAGCAAACGTGTATATACATGACTTAGATCGCCGGATGATGCATCAGGTTTGGGGAGAAGACAGCGATCAATCAATTAGGGTGAAAACCATGATGAAGGATTATGGTGTGCCAGTTTCACTTTCAGAAAAAATAGCTGACCATATGGACAAATTAGTTCGAAAGGTAACTCCCCTTCCTACTATGCACACACTTCCAAACGTAGTGGAATTTGATGGACGTTCATGGCAAGTCATTCATGCTCCAGGTCATAGTGATGGTCTCGTTTGCTTATATGATCCAAAGAAGCAAGTGCTTTTTTCAGCAGATCTTATTTTGGATCCTATAACTCCTAATATTAGTGTATGGCCTGGGGCTAGGCAAAATCCTTTGCATGACTATCTACATTCTCTTCGCTATATTCAACAATTTCCAATACGGATAGCTTATACAGCTCATGGCGAGCCTATTACACATGTAAAAAAACGCATCGATCAATTAATTCAGCATCATGAACAAAGATTATCTATGATTAGAAATCTTGCATCTGGCCGAACCGCGTATGAAATCGCTTCAATACTATTTAAAAAGAGGGAATTGAATCCACATCAATGGCGATTTGCAATGGCAGAAACCATTGCTCATCTTAACTACTTGGAATTTAAACGAAAACTGAAAAAACATTATATGAATCCTAAGATTTATTACGAACGCACTTTAGAAATTAGTTAAAAATCACGGATATTTTTCATCCGTGATTTTTTGTTGTTTAGGAAATTATATTTTTCGAATTGTGGATAACTATCTCCCTACTGTTTCATTAGCGTCTAGCTTCAGCGCCCAGCCTCTCGGGGTTAAATAACCTCCAGGCAATAAAGGCAAAGAGCGCCTTTATTGCCTGGAGGTTATTTACCTGTCGAGGCTTACCAGGGCGCTTGCGCTTTTGTTCTTTTAGTAAAGCATAAATTTTCTGGAAAAGAATAATACAAACATTGCATCTTTAAAATCCAAAGAATATGGCGCCGATCCAATTCTTTCCAATATTTGTATAAAGAATGTACTGGTGAGGAAAAATTATTTTTATTTTCGTTCGTTTGAAAAACATAATATACTATTGACAATTTATATCTTATGGTTTATATTATCTTATAAATACGATAATTTAAAAAACGTAATAAAGAGGTGCTTAATAAAATGAGCCAAGCAGAATTATTAATGGATAAGGTTCAAAATGGATTCGTTGTAGAACGAAACGATGACATGAATGATAAGTATAAAAAAGCACTGAAACAAACGCTGACTATAGTTGGGGATACAGAGCTCCTTAGTGTACCCCCTTTACTGACTGTTTACGATGAAGCGCCGAATTTGAATTATAAGATAACCGCCCTTGCTGTGATACAGGATGAAATTGGTCATGCCCATATCGCCTATCGCCTGTTAGAAGAATTAGGGGAAGATGTCAATGAATTGTTATACGAACGTCCCGCAAATCGCTGGAAAAATCCATATGCTTTTGATTTTAAATTAAATAATTGGATTGAACTCGGAGTCTTCAATGGGTTGTTTGATCGTGCGGGTTATACGCTTCTCGGAGATGCTTTTGAAAATACATCATACGGACCTTGGAAGCGGGCGCTTGTCAAAGTGGATAAAGAGGAGTTGTTTCATTTACGTAATGGAGAAATCATTATGAAAGCTGGTATGAAAAAACCGGAGACTGCCAAACAAGTTCAAAAAGCGGTAGATTGGATGTTTTTGATGGGCTTGGAATTCTTTGGTGTAGCAGATAATTTAAAAAGTCGTTCCGCACAATTGGATTATAGATTAAAAGGAAGTACAAATGATGAACTCCGGCAAAAATGGTTGTCAACTGCGGTTCCGTTTTGTGAATCCATTGGTGTAAAGGTACCGGCTCATTACGATGAAGAAAAAGAGAAGTACGTGTTAGACGTTCCATTCCCATGTAAGTTTGACGTGGAAAATCGAAAATGGCTGCACGATGAACCAGATTCTTGGGACGGAGTGATTGAACGCTTCAAAAAGAGAGGACCCGAAAACAAAGAATTTGTATATCGTATTCAAAAAGGTGCAAAAGAAATGGAGGAAATGCGTAAAGAGGAGGTATCCTAAGTAATGAGTACAATAGTAAACAGTCAACCTACTAAAAAGTATTGGAATGCATTACGTGAAGTAATGGACCCAGAATTTCCAATAAGCGTGGTTGATATGGGTTTGATTAGAAACATTGAGAAGGTAGAGACCCAAACAGTAAAAGTAACAATGACTTATACATCTACAGGCTGCGCTTGTATGATCTGGATAGAAAGCGACATAAAAGAACGATTGTTAAAAGAAAATGATGTAAAAGAAGTAATGATTGATGTAGTTTGGGATCCAGCCTGGACCGTCAAAGATATGACAGAAGAAGGGAGAAATAAAATGAAACACTGGGGAGTGAGTTCATGAGCGAAATTGTAAATGACGAATATATTTTATTCACCCGTATTAAACGTGGGGATGATTTAACTCACATAGGTTCTTTGAAAGCACCAAGTGTCGAGTTAGCCAAAGTTTATGCTAAACAAATTTATGATGAGGAAGATTGGGTTGAAATGCATGTAGTTAAACAATCAAACATTCTTCCGGTGCGTCTTCCGGAAGGATTATTAGAAAAGGAAGGAGTGAAATAAATGACAGAACAAAGAGATCCGCTGGTAACTCTAGCAGAAACGATTGCAGATAATAAATTTATAGCGGGCGATAGATTGGTTGAAATTGGAGTGAGCGGACCTAATTTAGAGGCATCTCTTTCTTCCATTTCTATGGCACAAGGAGAATTGGGTCATGCCAGGCTTCTTTACCGGTGGTCCTATGATATACAAGGATTAAGAGCAGGGAAAATAGATATCAGAGAACAAACAGGAAAAGCTTTTAAACAAATGGTAAACGTCTCCAATTGGATAGATTTAATTGCAGGCTTATACGTTAATAATACAGCAATTGATCTTGTTTTAAAAGAATTAATGAAAAACAAAAAAGAAGAACTAAATGCTCAATTTGACAAGATGTTAAGTGAGCAGAAAGAGCACCTTATCTATGCAGAAGATTGGAGCAATCAGTTAATTCAAGATAAAGGTTCTATTCCAAAGCGGTTTGAAAAAAAGTTAGACATTGCCGTGAGTTCGGCAGCTGCCTGGTTAACGGATGTAGAGAACAATGAAGCATTACAAGCGAATGGGGTTATTTCCTTAGGCAGCGATTTAACTTCTTCATTTAAAGAAATGATAAATGCATTACCTTTGGATAGGAATGTTTTTAATGTCGGATAAACCTCATTCTGTTCGTTGTTCGTTTTGTAACTCAGAGAAAGTACAAAAGATATCTTCTTTTGGGACCGCACAACTCGTTCGACAATATTATTGTAACCATTGTAAGAGTGTTTTTGAATTTATTCGGTGGCAGTAATCTACACAATATAAATAAAGGGTGTCGACATGACAATTAAACAAGTTAAAAATGCGGCTGTTGTTGGCTCTGGGACCATGGGAGTTGGAATTGCGCAAATTATCGTGCAAAATGGATTCCCTGCCGTGTTATACGACATTAATGAAGCTCAAATTTTTCGGGCGAAACAAAGCATAGAAAAGCGGTTGAATCGTCTTGTAGAAAAAGTCAGAGCTTCCAAAGAAGAGGTGGAGGCTGCTAAAAAACGTTTAATAGTAACGACAACATTAGAAGATATTCACGATGTAGACCTTGTTATAGAAGCAGCACCTGAAAAGTTAGAAGTCAAAAGCTCTATTTTTAAACAATTAGAGTCGATCTGCTCAAAAGAAACAATCTTTGCAACAAATACTTCTTCTTTGTCAGTTACAGAAATTTCAGTTATATTACAGAATCCGGAAAGATTGGCAGGACTACATTTTTTCAATCCGGCGCCGCTTATGCCTTTAGTAGAAGTAGTTCGTGGGCTGCACACCTCAGAAAAATTAATAAACACACTACAGGAATTTGCATTAAGGGTTCAAAAAAAGCCTATGTTTACAACAAATAGACAGAATTATGAAAAATGTGGGTGGATTCAGAATGGGTCCATTTGAATTACAAGACCTTATAGGAATTGATATAAATTTTGCTACCACTAATACTGTCCATAATGGTTTTTATGGAGAAAGCCGATTCCGTCCACATTATTACCAAGAACGCATGGTGCAAGCAGGGCGTCTAGGCCGCAAGACGAAAGGGGGTTTTTACGATTATGAGCAAAGTGAACATTAGCATTAAGGGGGATAATCGCATTGCCCAATCCATGAATTCTATTTGGGATGGGGTCTGCGGAGTTAACGTTTCATGGAATGAAGAAGAAAGTTTAAAAAAAGCTAACCTTATTATTGAAACCGTTAATTTTGATAGAAAATAAAAACAGAGCAGTCTCCAAAACATTGAAAAACTTGCCCCTTCGTTTGCGACCATATTAACTACATCGATGAGATGGACGAGGACAGAAATAGCTTCCTGGCTTTCTTATTCAGAAAGAGTTGTAGGATTTGGAGCTTTTTCAAATGTTAATCAAGCTCCACTAATTGAAATAGCTCTGGCTCTGCAGTGTGAATCAAACCATCTTTCTTTCATTCAAGAACAGCTCCAAGCGGCCGGGAAAGACATAGAGATCGTCGATGGTGAAGTTGGTTTAGTGTTTCCACGGATTTTGGCCATGATTATCAACGAAGCAGTTTTTGCTTTGATGGAACAAACGGCAAGTCCCGAAGATATTGATATGGCAATGAAAAAGGGAACTAATTATCCGCACGGGCCGTTAGAATGGGCAGAAGAGTTAGGTATTGACGATGTGTATGCAGTTATGAGTGGGCTGCATCAACAGCTCGGAGAAGAGCGATACAGACCAGCTCCTCTCATTCAAAAATTAGTTCACGCTGGCTGGACTGGTAAGGATACCGGTAAAGGTTTTTATTACTATCAGCAGCGACAATCGAAGGAGTTAGTGCCATGAAAGAACCTGTGATAATTGATGCTGCTCGAACTCCAATTGGAAAAGTACAGGGGGCCCTCTCTAGTGTACGTCCAGATGAACTTAGCGGCTCATGTGATTAAAGAGTTAATGAAACAAATCAATATAAATCCAGAGCTGATTGAAGATGTTTATATGGGTTGCACTAACCAAGAGGGCTGCTCGAATGGGAGGGCTGCTCGCAGGATTGACTGTTAGCGTCCCGGGGTGACGGTAAATCGTCTCTGCAGTTCTGGTCTAGAAGCTGTAAATCAATCGTCTTTAGCCATAATAGGAGATCTTGGCAATGTCTTCATAGCCGGTGTGGATTAGAAAGTATGAGCCGGGCTCCATATATGTCATGATGAAACCTCAAGTAACTGGAGAACGTGGTAATCAAATTCTACATGACACTACAATTGGATGGCGCCTCATTAAACCTAACTCTTGCTAAGAAATACCGACCGATAAGTTTAGGAGAGACGGCTGAAAATGTCGCTGACGAATATAATATATCGCGTCGCGAACAAGACGAAATGGCGTTACACATTCAACAGCGAGCAGCAAAGGCATTAGAGACAAAGCGTTTTAAAGAAGAAGAAATAGTACTCAATTGAAGTTCCACAGCGTAAAGGTGAAGCAATCCTTGTAGACAAGCAATCCTTGTAGATACAGATGAACATCCAAGAATCTCTACCACTTTAAAAGACTTAGAACAGCTAAAACCAGCGTTTAAAAAAGGAGGGATAGTAACAGCTGGAAATTCATCCGGGATAAATGATGGAGTTAATGCTTTGTGCATTATGGAAAGAGAAACAGCCGAACAACTTGGATTGAAACCTATGGCCAGAATTTTAACTTCAGCTGTAGAAGGCGTAGATCCTTCGTACATGGGAACAGGTCCTATTCCCGCCACAAGAAAAGCGTTGAAACGTGCAGGCCTTACCGTGAAAGATATTGATCTCGTGGAGCTAAACGAAGCGTTTGCAGCCCAAGCACTTACTTGTATAAAGGAATTAGAGTTAGATCCAAGCCTTTTGAATGTGAACGGCGGCGCGATCGCTCTCGGTCATCCGCTGGGAAGCAGTGGAGCCAGGATATTGACAACGCTTGTGCATGAAATGCAAAAGCGAGACTGTCGGTACAGTCTAGCCAGCATGTGTATTGGAGTAGGACAAGGAATCTCTACTATTATTGAAAAATTGTAAGGAGGAAGTCAAAATGCCAGAAATCACCACACAAGCGAAAACGGTAAAAGACACATATCGTCTTTTGATTAATGGAGAATATTTTGATAGCAGCAGTGGTACATTTTTCGATACGCATAATCCCGCTACAGGGGAAAAATTAGCAAGCGTTGCAAAGGCATCAAAGGAAGATGTAGACCGTGCAGTAGCAGCAGCCAGAACAGCTTTTGAAACAGGGAAATGGCCGAAGCAAACAGCAGCTAAACGGGCAAGATTATTGAACAAAATCGCCTCCATTATGCGCGATCGTTTCGATACGCTAGTAGAAGTAGAAGTACTTAATAGTGGAAAAACAGTTGCAGCAGCACAAGGCCAAGTCTTACAAGCTATTGAAGATTTTGAGTTTTATGCGGGGGCCATCTCAACTTATAGTGGGAGTACAAACCCTATGCCCAATGGATTCTTTAATTATACTCAAAAAGAACCGGTCGGTGTGTGTGCGCAAATTATACCTTGGAACTACCCTCTAATGATGGCAGCATGGAAAATCGCTCCGGCTCTTGCAGCAGGGTGTACGATCGTATTAAAACCGGCTAGCTACACGCCGCTTACATCATATATGCTTGCTGATATTTGTTATGAAGCAGGTCTACCAGAAGGTGTGTTAAACGTCGTAACTGGCAGCGGGTCCGAAATCGGTCCATATTTAACGGAGCATTCAGACGTTGATAAAGTAGCGTTCACCGGTGAAACAGATACTGGTAAAGACATTATGGCAAAAGCATCAGATACATTAAAGCGTGTAACGTTAGAACTTGGTGGAAAATCTCCAAGCATTGTGTGTGCTGATTGTGATTTAGAAGGAGCTGTGGATGGCTCACTATTTGGAATATTCTATAATACTGGGCAATCCTGTGAAGCAAGATCAAGATTATTTATTCACGAGGATATTTATGAACAGTTTGTCGAGCGTTTTATTGAAAAAGCAAAAAAAATAAACGTTGGAGATCCATTCAATAAAGGAACTCATATGGGAGCTTTAATTTCTAAAAGTCATGAGGAAACCGTAGATAGTTATGTGAGGCTTGCACAAGAAGAAGGAGGTGAAATTCTGCTTGGTGGCAAAAAACCAGAGGGGAAAGAATACGAAAATGGTTACTGGTATATGCCGACTATTATCGGTAATGTAACAAATGATATGCGAATTGCTCAAGAAGAAGTGTTCGGACCAGTAGTCGTGTTAATGAAATTTAAGGACGAAAAGGAAGTTCTGCAAAGAGCGAATGATTCTATCTTTGGCCTCGGGTCTGCTGTTTGGACCAAAGATCATGGAAAAGCTCATCGTCTAGCCTCTGGTCTTCGAGCTGGAATTGTGATGGTAAATAATCCAATTTCAGCATTTCCAGGTGCTCCGTTTGGAGGTTACAAACAATCCGGTTTCGGGCGTGAGTTGGGTGCGGAAACATTGGATTTATATTCAGAAACGAAAAGCGTTGTATCCTATGTTGGCGAGAAACCACTTAATCTATTAGGTATTAAATAATAAGCATTAGAATGCGTTTTTGGCAAGGTTATTAATTATATTTTAGGAGGAATAAAGATGAGCACAACTCAAACAGAAAACAAAACGTTAACAGTGAAAAAGAACAATGGTATTGCTGAGGTACACATCCATGTCAACAAGTCGAATTCATACGATTTGGAGTATTATAAAGAACTCAACGCAGCCATTGATGACATTCGTTTTGATAGTGATATTAAAGTAGCTATTCTTATGAGTGATATGCCAAAATTTTTCTCTGCGGGTGCAGACGTTAACTTCTTAAAGTCAGCAGATCCTCGTTTTAAAACACAGTTCTGTCTCTTTTGTAATGAAACTCTCGATAAGATTGCCCGTTCGCCGCAGATTTGGATTGCCTGCCTTGAAGGCCACACAGTAGGCGGAGGCTTAGAAATGGCGCTTGCGTGTGATCTGAGATTCATGGGAGACCAAGCTGGTAAAATTGGTTTGCCAGAAATTAGTCTTGGTGTATTGGCTGGTACAGGAGGTACCCAACGCCTACTTCGCCAAGTAGGCCATTCTAAAGCACTCGATATGAACATTACTGGAGAAACCATCTCTCCTCAGGAAGCACTGGATATTAACCTAGTAGATAAGGTATTCCCACAAGAAGAAACGCGAGAGAAAACATTAGCATATGCCGAAAAAATTACAAACCATGCAACATACGCTGCTTCCAATATCAAATTGTCCATTATGAATGGAAAAGAAATGCCCCTTAATGTGGCGATTCGTTACGAAGGTGAACTGCAAAACCTATTATTCCGCTCTGATGATGCCCAAGAAGGACTAAGTGCTTTCTTAGAAAAACGGGAAGCAAACTGGAGCGGAAAATAAAGATTGTACCTTCCAGCATTGTACCAAGAGGCTAAAGACACATTAAGTGGACTTTAGCCTCCTCTTTCAATTTCATTTTGTATCCGTTTTTAAGAGGAGGTTTGAGGGATTAATCATGATAGAATCTTTGGAGGAGATTAGAGGGTTAACCGAACGATATAACGCTGCTATACGCTTTGTCGATGAAAATGTCAAGAAAGGAAATGGTAACAAAACAGCCATTGTATGTGAGGAAGAAAAATTAACATATAATGATGTATATATGCAGGTTAATCAATTCGGTAATGCGTTATTTTATATTAATGTAGAACCTGAAAATAGAATTTTAATAGCCGCTTATGATTCGCTAGAATTTGTTACCGCTTTCTTTGGGGCTATAAAGGCTGGTGCTGTGCCCATACCAGTAAATACAATGATGAAGCTACATGACTATGAATATTTTTTAAATAACAGTCGAGCAAAGGTGCTAGTAGTACATGAGGACATATGGAACAAAATAAAAGATTCTAGGAACAGATTTTTATTTTTAAAGCATATTATTGTTATATCAGCAGAACACTCAAAAATGACCGATGTCATTAATTTTCATCAATTTGTAGGAAATGCAGCGGTTACTGAATTAAAAGAAGCCTATACTACTCCTGAAGATGTTGCATTTTGGCTGTATAGTTCCGGAAGTACAGGTAAACCTAAAGGAGTTATTCATCGACAGAGGAGCATGGAAGCAGCTTTTGAAAATTACGCTCAAAAGGTTTTGAATATTTCAAAATATGATAGAACATTTTCAGCCTCCAAGCTTTTTTTTGCTTATGGGCTAGGTAATGGGCTCTATTTTCCTTTTGGTGCTGGCGGTACCTCTATATTTTTAAAGAAAAAGCCGACACCTGAAAGAGTGTTTGAGGTAATGGCAAAGCATAAACCAACCATTTTTTTTGGGGTACCGACTTTGTATGGTGCCATGATAAATTATGTTTCAAAAATGGACAAGCTTCCTGATTTGTCTTCGATACGTGTGTGTGTTTCTGCCGGAGAACCTCTTCCTGCAAGCTATGTGAAGAAATGGAAGGAGATTTTTGGCTTGAATATTCTGGATGGAATCGGATCAACGGAAGCACTTCACATTTATCTTTCGAATCGAAATGACAATGTGCAGCCAGGAAGCACTGGTACAATTGTGTCTGGCTATGATGCAAAAATCGTCGATGAAAAAGGTCAATCCCTTCCTCCGAACGAAGTAGGAGACTTGCTTATTAAAGGTGAAAGCATTACTTCAGGTTATTGGTTAAACCTCGCTGAAAACTATCTTAAATTCCGTGGAGAATGGATGTACACTGGAGATAAATATTATCAAGACGAGAAAGGTTATTTCTGGTACAGCGGGCGTTCAGATGACATGTTGAAAGTTGGTGGTATTTGGGTATCCCCAATTGAGGTCGAGGCTACCCTTTTAACACGTGAAGATGTGCTGGAAACAGCGGTGGTCGGTAAAAAGAATAAAGAAAACCTTGTTTATCCTAAGGCATATGTTGTATTGAAAAATAAAGAGGATGCTTGTGAGGAGTTAAAAGAGACGTTAAAATTTTATGTGAAACAAAATTTAGCTTCTTATAAGTATCCAAGAGAAATTGAATTTATTGATGAATTGCCGAAAACGGCGACAGGGAAGATTCAGCGTTTTAAACTAAAATTGAGTTAAACTATCTCTATGTTAAAAAAATAAGGTAATTTTCCTTGTATTAAAGCAGGGGTGCACCCAGAACAGAAAAGGAGGCTGTATCAAAAGGTTATGAAAAAATGACCTTTTGACAGCCCCTTTTTCCTATTTAACATACAAAAAAATCGCCTCTTTCGGTATAATGAAGTCACCACAACCCATTAACGATAGAAGGCGATTTTTTTATGAGTAACCAAAAGGTCATTTTCCAAGAGTATACCATGAATCAGCTGTATCTTCCTATGGATTTTTCGGATTTAATTCCCGAAGATCATGTCGCCCGCATTGTAAGCGGGATGATTGACGCGTTGGATGATCAGCTGTTTTTTGAT